>DASRJA010000039.1:0-20396 GCA_035649695.1 Mycobacterium sp.
GCGCGACTGGGCCAATCGATCACCGCCGAACAGCAGGCGGCGGGAGTTGTGCCGGACAGCCCTGCGGCGCTCGTCACGCTCGCCGCGCTGCACGGCGGCGACCCGGTGCGAGCCCGCAGCGTGATCGGCCGGGCCGTGCGGGCCGTTCCCGAGGAAGAACACTTCGTCAGCCACCGGTACCGACTGCTGCTCGGCTGGGTGCGGATGCAGGACGGCCAGCTGTCCGCGGCCGCTGCCGACGTTGCGTCGACGGCCGACGCCACGCTGCATCGCCGCGACGCACTCTGGGCCGCCGCGTTGCAAACGGCAATCGCCAGGCGCAGCGGCGACAGCGGCGCGGTGCAGAAGCATTGGTACGCCGCGATGGAAGTGCTCGCCGAGTACTCGATGGACCTCTTTGCTTTGTTGCCGCTGGGCGAGCTGTGGGTGTCCGCTGCCAGGATGCGTCAGGTCGACCGCTTGCGGCACACCTTGACCGAATCGTTCGCGCTGCTGGAATCGCTCGGCAATCCGCTGCTGTGGTCGGTGCCGTTGCACTGGGCAGGCGTACACGCCGGGATCCTGGCCAATTCACCGGAAGCGGTCGCGCCACACGGCCAGGCGTTGACCGCAGCGGCGGCGCACAGCCCGTTCGCGAAGGCGCTGGCCACCGCCGGGCGCACCTGGCTGCGGGTGCTGGCCAATCACGTCGACATCGACGAGGTGACCACGGCCGCGCGTGGCCTGTCGCAGTTCGGTCTGACTTGGGACGCCACCCGGTTGGCCAGCCAGGCTGCTTTGCAGACTCCTGACGGCCGCGTGTCCAGCGCGATGCTGCAGCTGGCCCGCGACCTCAAGCAGACCGCCGCGGTCGACGAGGCGCCGGGCCTCGAACCGGCCAGCACCGTCACCGAGCGCACCGGCCCATCTCGGCCCGCGTCCTCCCGGTTGTCCGACCGCGAGCGGGAAGTGGCCGAGCTGCTGCTGCTCGGCATTCCCTACCGCGACATCGGCAGCCAGCTGTTCATCTCGGCCAAGACGGTCGAGCACCACGTCGCGCGGATCCGGCGCAGGCTCGGCGCGGAGTCGCGGTCCGAGATGTTGTCGATGCTGCGCGCCATGCTGGCGCCTCAGGGTTAACCCCCCAACGCAGCGGTTTCCCCTAATCGAAATCCCCTATCGGGGTCGTACAGCGATGGGTGCGGCACCGGATTTGCTGTGCCGCGGATCCCCATACGGTCGTTCGCATGAACTCCCCAGGCAACCACGGCCGTTCACTGGGCCTGTCGGTCGGCGCGACGAACCTCGCCGGCATCCGCGACGGGCAGAGCGCCGTCATCCGTCCCGCCGAGCTGACGCTGCACGGCCAGCGCCTCACCGGCTTCGTCGACCGCGTCGGCGATCCGGTGCCGCTCATCGCGCCCGACGGCTCGAAGCATCGGTCCGAAGAACTGCTCGCCGATGCGCTCGGCGCGATGGCCCATGCGGTCACCGACGGCATGCCGGTCTCCGACGTCGCCGTCACCGTGCCCGCGCACTGGCGCGCATCGGTCGTCGACACCCTGCGCAGGAACCTGCGCGGCAGGTTGCCGGTGGTCTCCGACGCGACCGCGGCGCTGACGGCGTTGCGGGCCAATCCCGGCCTGCCGACGCGCGGTGTCATCGTGCTGTGCGACTTCGGCGGCAGCGGCACCAGCATCACGCTGGCCAACGCGGCGCGCGACTTTGCGCCGTTCGGCGAGACCGTGCGCTTGCCCGACTTCTCTGGTGACCAGATCGATCAGGCGCTGCTGACGCACGTCGTCGGCGGACTCGCCGAGATTGATCCGTCCGGCACCGCGATGGTCGGCTCGCTGGTCCGGTTGCGCGACGAATGCCGGCGCGCCAAGGAACGGTTGTCGGCGGAGACGGCGACTGCCGTCGTGGCCGAGCTGCCCGGCCAGCGTGCCGACATCCGGGTCACCCGCACCGAGCTCGAGGACCTGATGGCCGCGCCGCTGTCGGAATTCCTTGCCGCGCTTGACGAAACGCTCGAGCGGTACGGCGTGCCTGCGGCACACGTGTCGGCGGTCGCTACCGTCGGCGGCGGTGCCCGCATCCCTTTGATCACCCAGCGGCTCTCCGAACACCTGCGCGCACCCGTCGTGACCACACCTCATCCGCAGCTGACGGCGGCCGAGGGCGCGGCGCTGATCGCACACCGCGCCCGGGTCGTCGACACCGCGACCACGCTGACGCCGACCGTTCCTGCGGCTGCGGCCGCGACCGCGGCTGGGGACGCGACCGTGTCGCTGGTGGCGCACGAGCAGGCGCTGGCCTGGTCCGAGGATGACGCCAGCGAGGACGTGCTGCCCTACAACGACGTGACCGACTCGCGCCCCGAGGTGCACTTCCGCCACGAGGAATGGCAGGACGACGAACCGCCGCGGCGTGGCCCGCTGGTGCTGTTCGGGTTGGCGGCGGTCGCCGCGACCATCGCCGCCGCGGTGTTCGGCTTCACGTTGCTCAGCGACGCCACCACGACCCCGGTCGATGCGGCGGTCACCGCCACGTCGACCGTCCCAGCGCCTGCGGCGTCGGCGCCTCTCCCAGCACCACCGGCGCCGCAGGCCCCCCAACAAGTGACGACTGTCGTGGTGCAGAAGCCCGCGCAGCGGTCGTATCCGCAGGCGCCGGTGGCGCAGCAACCGCCTGCACCCGTGACGACGGAACCGACGACCACGACTCCAACGACGACCACCCCGACGACGACAACGACGACGCCGACGACCACAACGACGACCACCACGACGCCGCCGCCACCACCGCCGATCGACCCGGGCCCAGGTGGCGGAACCGGTACCTCCACACCGCCGATCGACCCCGCGACAGGCCCCGGAGCGTAGTTAGGGCAGCCTTCGTAGCGGCGTTTCCCCGCAAGATGCAACTATGAGCAGGCATCGAGCGAAAGTTACTGGTCAGTAACATGTACTAAGTTACCCTTGGGTAACTTAACGGATGGGGAGGCACCCGGTGGATACCCAGATGCTCATCAGGCTCGTCGTCGGGCTTGGACTGACGGCGCTAGTGCTGGTGTTCGCCGCCAAGCGGGTGCTGTGGCTGACGACCCTGATTCGCTCCGGGCAGAAGACGAGCGTCGAGAACAATCGCAAAGACCATCTGGGCAAGCGGATCACGACGCAGGTCGAGGAAGTCTTCGGGCAAACCCGGCTGCTGAAGTGGTCGATCCCGGGCATCGCGCACTTCTTCACAATGTGGGGCTTCTTCATCCTCGCGTCGGTCTACCTCGAGGCCTACGGTCTGCTGTTCGTCCACGACTTCCACATCCCGTTCATCGGCCGGTGGGACGGGCTCGGATTCCTGCAGGACTTCTTCGCGGTCGCGGTGCTGCTCGGCATCGCCACTTTCGCGGTGATCCGCATCGTGCGCGAGCCCAAGAAACACGGCCGTGATTCCCGCTTCTACGGATCGCATACCGGCGGCGCCTGGCTGATTCTGTTCATGATCTTCAACGTCATCTGGACGTACGCACTGGTTCGCGGTTCGGCGGTGAACACCGGCAACCTGCCCTACGGCAACGGCGCCTTCTTCTCCCAGTTGATGGGTTGGGTGCTGAATCCGCTCGGCCACACCGCCAATGAATGGATCGAGACCGTCGCGCTGCTGCTGCATATCGGCGTGATGCTGGTCTTCCTGCTGATCGTGCTGCACTCCAAGCACCTGCACATCGGCCTGGCGCCGGTCAACGTCACGTTCAAGAGGCTGCCCGACGGCCTTGGCCCGCTGCTGCCCGTGGAGTCCAAGGGCGAGGCGATCGACTTCGAGGATCCCGCCGAGGACGCGGTGCTGGGCCGGGGCAAGATCGAGGACTTCACCTGGAAGGGCTACCTCGACTTCACCACGTGTACCGAGTGCGGCCGCTGCCAGTCGCAGTGCCCGGCCTGGAACACCGGAAAGCCGTTGTCGCCCAAGCTCGTGATCATGAACCTGCGCGACCATCTGTTCGCGAAGGCGCCCTACATCCTCGGCGATAAGGAGACCCCGCTCGAGAACACGCCGGAAGGCGGCCTCGGCGAGGAACTCGGCGGCGAGAAGCACGACGAGGAGCACCACGTCCCCGAGTCCGGGTTCGAACGGGTGATGGGCTCCGGTCCCGCACAGGCCACCCGCCCGCTGGTGGGTACCGCCGAACAGCTCGGCGTCATCGACCCCGACGTGCTGTGGTCGTGCACCACGTGCGGTGCGTGCGTCGAGCAGTGCCCGGTGGACATCGAGCACATCGACCACATCGTCGACATGCGCCGCTACCAGGTGATGATGGAGTCCGAGTTCCCATCCGAGCTCGGCGTGCTGTTCAAAAACCTTGAGACCAAAGGCAATCCGTGGGGCCAGAACGCCAAGGACCGCACGAACTGGATCGACGAGGTCGACTTCGACGTGCCGGTGTACGGCAAGGACGTCGATAGCTTCGAGGGCTACGAGTACCTGTTCTGGGTGGGTTGCGCAGGAGCGTACGAGGACCGCGCAAAGAAGACCACCAAGGCCGTCGCGGAACTGCTCGCGGCCGCAGGAGTGAAGTACCTGGTGCTCGGCGAGGGCGAAACCTGCAACGGCGACTCGGCACGGCGCTCGGGCAACGAGTTCCTGTTCCAGCAGCTGGCCGCCCAGAACGTCGAGACGCTCAACGACCTGTTCGAAGGTGTGGAGCGGGTGGACCGCAAGGTCGTCGTCACCTGCCCGCACTGCTTCAACACGCTGGGCCGCGAGTACCCGCAGGTCGGCGGGAATTACACCGTGCTGCACCACACGCAGTTGCTGAACCGGCTGATCCGCGACAAGAAGCTGGTGCCCGTGAGTCCTCCGGACGGCGGCAAGGACATCACCTACCACGACCCGTGCTACCTGGGCAGGCACAACAAGGTCTACGAGGCGCCGCGTGAACTGATAGGGGCCTCGGGCGCCAAGCTGACCGAGATGCCGCGGCACGCCGACCGCGGCCTGTGCTGCGGCGCGGGTGGAGCGCGGATGTGGATGGAAGAGCACATCGGCAAGCGCGTCAACCACGAACGTGTGGAAGAGGCGCTGGACACCGGTGCATCGGCCATCGCGACCGGCTGCCCGTTCTGCCGCGTGATGATCACCGACGGCGTCGATGACGTCGCCGCGGCCAACGACGTGCCGAAGGCGGAGGTGCTCGACGTGGCTCAGCTGCTGCTGGGCTCGCTCGACAAGACCGGCGTCACCCTGCCCGAAAAAGGCACGGCCGCAAAGGAAGCCGAGGAGCGCGCCGCGAAGGCCGCACCGAAAGCAGAAGCCGCCACCGCGGTCGCCGAGCCGGAAGCCAAGCCGGAGCCGGCGGCGGCCGCCCCCGCGACTCAGGCTGAATCGCCGGCTCAGCCGGCGGGAACGAAGCCCGTCACCGGGCTGGGCATCGCCGGTGGCGCGAAGCGTCCTGGAGCAAAGAAGACGGCGGCGTCCACTGCCGAAGCACCGGCTGCACCCGCAGCGCCTGCGAAGGGGCTCGGCATCGCCGCCGGCGCCAAGCGTCCCGGCGCGAAGAAGGCCGCACCGGCCGCACCCGCAGCTGCCGCTACCGAAACGTCCGCTCCGGCGGCGCCGGCCAAGCCTGAACCCGAGGTCAAGGGACTCGGTATCGCCGCGGGAGCACGCCGTCCGGGCGCCAAGAAGACTGCCGCCGCGCCCGCCGAGCCAGCCTCGACGGCGACGGAACCGGCATCCTCGGCCACCGAACCTGCGTCCACTGCGACCGAGCCGCCCGTCAAGGGCCTCGGTATCGCGCCAGGCGCTCGTCGGCCGGGTGCGAAGAAGGCCCCAGCGGCACCGAAACCCGTTGTGCCCCAGCCGGAACCGGCCTCCGCGAGCGAATCAGCTGCTGCGCCTGAGCCTTCCGCCGACGACAACGGCGAGACACCCGCGCCGCCGGTGAAGGGCCTTGGCATCGCCAAGGGCGCGCGGCCGCCAGGCAAGCGGTAATCGGCAGGTGTCGCCTGCGGGCTACAGGGCCCGCATGAGCCGCTCATCCTTGGGATATTGCGTCATTTCGCGAATATCTTCGACCAGTCCCGTGGGACCGACCTTTTCGCGACGCTGTGCCAGCTGCGGCTGCATCTCGTCGGGTATCAGCTCGAGCCGGGTCGGGGCTTTCCACAGCTCGATGGTCTGGATGATCCAGTAGGCAGCGAACTCCAGGATCAACGCGGACTCCAAGGCGATGACCCAGTGGTTCCATCCCCATGCCAAATGCACGGCGATGACAAGTAGCAATGTCACGCCCATCAACGCGGCCACAATCTGGTAGGCCCGTTGGTAGGCGCCCTTGTGCGGCGACTGCTGCTTGCTCACCAAGAACGCGGTGATCACGACGGTGATGATGATGGCGATGAACATGACCGCCGCGGCGACACCGTGGGCGTGGTCGTAGAACAAATCCCGAAAGAAGATGAAGCCGACCAAACCCACGGCTATCACCAAACGCAAGGCCCACACGGTGATTTCGCCGAGAAGACTGCGATGGCCGACGCCGCCGGCGCGCCAGTAGAGCCACCACGCGACCACCTGGGCGCCCGCCATGGCGATGACCACCGCCCAGACGTTGTTGGTGATCGACAGTCCGGACGTCACAGCCGGCGGCGTCTCACCGCACAGGCGCTCAGGCAGCCGGGTCGGCACCAGCGCGACGACGAACGCCAGAATGCCTGCCAGGTTCAGCAAATTGTCTTCGGTATCGGTGCTGCCTTTGTAGACGATTAGCTGCGCGCCAATCGCGCACAATGCGGCGACGAAGATGGCGTGCGCCGACGTGTAGTAATAGGCGCTGATCGAACCTTGCCAGCAGCTAGCGCTGAGCCGCTCACCGATTACCGATGCGCCAAGCATGACTATCATGACAGCCATACCGCCTCGCAGGTAGCGGTAGGTGTCGAGGAAGAAATCGCGCGACTGTACGTCTGCGGTGTGTTGTTGCGTACTCATGGGCCCCCAACCCGGTGAATGAACTGTCGGTTTGCCGGCTTGTTGATTATGACAAGAAATAGCTGGCACTGGGTGAATATCGATGAAACCCGAACCACGTGGCAAATTCGCTAGACGGCAATGCGATCATAGGTGGCGTGACTACCCACCACGTGCCGTGGCAGACCACGGGACATCACCCGAAGCAGCGGACGTTCACGCAGTCGTCGAAGCTGCAGGATGTCCTGTACGAGATCCGCGGCCCGGTACACGAACATGCGTCGCGGCTGGAGTCCGAGGGTCATCGCATCCTCAAGCTGAACATCGGCAATCCCGCGCCGTTCGGCTTCGAGGCGCCCGACGTGATCATGCGCGACATCATTTCGGCGCTGCCGTACGCGCAGGGGTATTCGGATTCCAAGGGCATCATGCCGGCCCGTCGCGCGGTGTTCACCCGCTACGAACTCGTCGAGGGCTTCCCCAAGTTCGACGTCGACGACGTCTATCTCGGCAACGGCGCCTCCGAGCTCATCCAGATGACGTTGCAAGCGCTGTTGGACAACGGCGACCAGGTATTGATCCCCGCACCGGACTATCCGCTGTGGACCGCGTGCACCTCGCTGGCGGGCGGCACGCCCGTGCACTATCTGTGCGACGAGACCCAGGGCTGGATGCCCGATATCGCCGACCTCGAGTCGAAGATCACCGATCGCACCAAGGCGATCGTCGTTATCAACCCGAACAACCCGACCGGCGCGGTATACACCCGCGAAATCCTCACGCAGATCGCCGATCTCGCCCGCAAACACGAACTGCTACTGCTGTCCGACGAGATCTACGACAAGATCCTCTACGACGACGCCAAGCACATCGCGACGGCGTCGGTCGCGCCGGACGTGCTGACGCTGACGTTCAATGGTTTGTCAAAGGCCTACCGGGTCGCGGGTTACCGGTCGGGTTGGCTGGTCATCACCGGCCCCAAGGAGCACGCAAGCAGCTTCATCGAAGGCATCAGCCTGCTCGCCAATATGCGGCTGTGCCCGAATGTCCCTGCGCAGCATGCCATCCAGGTCGCGCTGGGTGGTCATCAGAGCATCGAGGACCTGGTCCTGCCCGGTGGGCGGCTGCTCGAGCAGCGCGATGTGGCCTGGGAGAAGCTCAACGAGATCCCCGGCGTGTCCTGTGTGAAGCCCGAGGGGGCGCTGTACACGTTCCCGCGGCTCGACCCCGAGGTCTACGACATCCAGGACGACGAGCAACTCGTCCTCGACCTGCTGCTGCAGGAGAAGATCCTGGTTACCCAGGGCACCGGCTTCAACTGGCCGACGCCGGATCACTTGCGCATCGTGACGCTGCCGTGGTCGCGTGATCTTGCCAACGCCATCGAGCGGCTGGGCAACTTCCTGTCGTCCTACCGGCCTTAACTACCCGATCCGGCCGAGCAGGAAGTCGTCGAACACGTTGTCGTGTTCAACGGCGAAGGCCTCTTCGAATGTCGCACTGGCACTTCCAATGAGATAGCGCTTGGTGGTTTCGAGCGCGGCCTGCGGCGCCTCGATGATCGACCGCGCCATCGCCAACGCACCGTCGAGTAGGTCACCGGGTTCGGTGACACGGGTGACGAGGCCGATGCGTAATGCCTCTGCGGCATCGATCCGGCGTCCCGTCAGGCAAAGTTCGCGCGCCACGCCGAGACCGACGATCCACTGCAGCGGCGTGAACAGCGGCGGTGCGCCGAATTTGATCTCTGGATGCCCGAATGCCGCAGCGCTGGAAGCGATTCGGCAGTCACACAGCACGCCAAGGTCCATTCCGCCGCCCATCGCGGGCCCGTTCACGGCGGCGATCAACGGCTTGGGAAAATGCCATACGGCGAGGTGGTACCGGCGCGAGCTGTCCTTTATCTGCCGCGCGAGATCGGCTTGACCGAATTCGTTGAGGTCGAAGCCGGCGCAGAACGTCGGCCCCGCCCCGGTCAGCACGACCGCGCGAACAGCCCCATCCGCCGCCCAGTCGTCGAGCTGCTGTGTGATCTCATTGCGCAACTTGATTGACAGCGCGTTCCGCCGCTGCGGCCGTGCCAGCGTCAGCGTCGCCACCCCGTCGTCGGCTACCTGCGTCTCGATATCCCTACTCATCGCCTTGATCTAAATCACGCCGAGCTCGCCCGTCTACCCCGTTGCGCGTGAGGTCACCCGCGGTCGCTGATGACGTGTTGAACGATCTCCGTAACCGCCCGCACCGTGGGACGGGCGTCGGCACCCGCCGGTCGGATCAGCACGATCTTGCGCACAATCTCCTGCTTCAGCGCGATCCGGATGATCGGCACGGAGCTGTTCAGTCCGATCATCATGTCGGTGACCGGCGCGATGCCCAATCCTTTGGCCGCCAGCGCGAGGGTGACTGCGGTGTCGATGATCTCGTGAGACGTCGCCGGTTCGAAACCATGTTGCCGACACACGGTGCGCATTGCCGCGCCGTAGTGGGTGTCTGACGGCGGCAGAATCCAATCCCAGTCGGCGGCGTCGCGAAGATCGATGCGGCTCTCGGTGCGCATGCCGTAGGCCCCCGGGGATACGGCAAGTCCGAACCGCTCCTCGCGCAGAGTGATGATGTCGACGCCGGGCAACCGGGGCAGCGGCACACTCGGATAGTCCAGCCCGAAGGCCGCGTCGACGCGGCCGCGCGTCACCGCGTCCAGTGCGTCGTCGACGTCGAGTTCGATGCTGCGCAGCCGCATCTGCGGATAGGCCGCGTGCGCGCGGGCCACCACCGCGGGCAGTAGGGCGGCTGCCGTGCTGCCAAACGTCCCCAGCAATACCGGTGCGGCGACGTGGTCGCGGACATTGAGCACCGCGTCGAGAGCCGCCCGCTCGGCGGCCAGCACCCGGTCGGCGTGTTCGGCCAGCACGGTCCCGGCGTCGGTGAGCACGACCTTGCGTCCGACCTTTCGTGATCAGTCGCGTGTTCACCGACTTCTCCAGGGCGGCGATCTGTTGCGACACCGCCCCCGGCGTGTATCCCAACTCATCGGCGACGGCGACCATCGTGCCGCGGCGCGCGAGCTCACGCAGGGTGGTGAGCTGCCCGAGGTTCAGATTCATATAGAAACTCTAAAGTAACGAGCGCACTTTCTTTCGCTTGTTCTATTCGTTCCTCGGCG
Organism: Mycobacterium sp.; assembly: GCA_035649695.1. GTDB lineage: Bacteria > Actinomycetota > Actinomycetes > Mycobacteriales > Mycobacteriaceae > Mycobacterium. The sequence continues at coordinate 10,115 of DASRJA010000039.1, forward strand.
GCGACGATGTGGTCATGGCCACACCTGCAATGAGCACCTCAATCTCCACGATCACCGAAACCGTCTGCTTGCCCAGCACCGATGAGCTACGTGCGTTGGCCCGCACCAGCCTGCAGCGCTGCGGGGTCGCCCCCAGCGCGCTGGACACCGCTACCGCTGCGACGACGATCACCGCACGCACGCCGGTCACCGGCGACGATCTGTTCGATTTCCCCGCTGCACGCGCTGCGCAGGTCGAGGGTGCGATCGATGCCGCTCACGCCGCGTTCCTGCAGTGGCGCACCGTGCCAGCGCCGATTCGCGGGCAGCTCATCAAGCGCCTCGGCGAGTTGTTGACGGAGCACAAGTCCGACGTCGCCAACCTCATCAGCATCGAGGTCGGCAAGATCTCCTCCGAGGCTCTCGGCGAGGTCCAGGAGATGATCGACATCTGCGACTTCGCGGTCGGCTTGTCGCGCCAACTCGACGGTCGCACAATGCCGTCGGAGCGTCCGGGGCACCGGCTTATGGAGACCTGGCATCCGCTCGGCGTCGTCGGCGTGGTCTCGGCGTTCAACTTCCCCGCCGCGGTGTGGTCGTGGAACACCGCGATCGCGATCGTCTGCGGCAACGCTGTGGTGTGGAAGCCCGCTCAGCTGACCACCCTCACCGCCGCGGCGTGCTCAGCGCTGTTCGCCCGCGCCGCCCACGCGGTTGGCGCGCCAGAGAGCCTCAACGTCCTTGTGTCCGCAAGTGCCGCCGACACCCAGGCCCTGATCGACAGCCCCAAGGTGCCGCTCATCAGCGCCACGGGCTCCGAGCGGATGGGCGAGCAGATCGCGCCACGCATCGCTGCCCGATTCGGCCGCGCCATCCTCGAACTCGGCGGCAACAACGCCGCCATCGGGACCCCCTCGGCCGACCTCGACCTGGCGACCCGCGGCATCGTGTTCTCCGCTGCCGGCACCGCGGGTCAGCGCTGCACGACCATGCGGCGGGTGATCGTGCACGAAGACATCGCCGACGAACTCGTGCGCCGCCTGACGGAGGTCTACGCGCGCCTGCCCATCGGCGATCCGTTCGCCGCGGGCACCTTGGTAGGACCGCTGATCGACGACCGCGCCTACGCCAACATGACCGCCGCCCTCGAACAGGCCCAGGCGCAAGGCGGAACCGTTCTGGTCGGCGGTGGCCGGCGCGAGAGCACTGCGGATTCGTATTACGTGGAACCCGCGATCGTGCAGATGCCCCGTCAGACCGAGGTCGTCAAGGCCGAGACGTTCGCACCGATCCTGTACGTCCTGACCTACTCCACGTTCGAGGAAGCGATCGCACTCCACAACGAGGTCCCGCAGGGACTGTCGTCGGCGATCTTCACCCTCGACCAGCGTGAAGCCGAACGGTTCATCGCCGCGGACGGCTCGGACTGCGGCATCGTCAACGTCAACATCGGCACGTCCGGCGCCGAGATCGGCGGCGCGTTCGGCGGCGAGAAGACCACCGGTGGCGGCCGCGAATCCGGATCAGATGCCTGGCGGGCCTACATGCGTCGCGCCACCAACACCGTCAACTACTCCAGTGAACTGCCGCTGGCTCAAGGCGTCAGCTTCGCCTGAGCGACGAAAGACGGGGATTCACACCATGTTCAACCTGATCGACGAATGGGGTCCGGAGAAGATCGTCTGCGTCTCCGACGCCAGGACTCAGATGCGCGGCGTGCTCGTCATCGACAACACCGCACGCGGAATGGGCAAGGGAGGCACCCGGATGTCGCCCACTGTCAGCGTCGCCGAAGTCGCCCGGTTGGCCCGCAACATGACCTGGAAGTGGGCGGGCGTCGATCTGTTCTACGGCGGCGCCAAGGCCGGCATCCAGGCCGATCCGTCTGCCGCCTCCAAAGACGACGTGCTGCGTGCATTCGTACGGGCGCTGCGTAACGAAGTGCCAGAAGAATATGTCTTCGGCCTCGACGTCGGTCTCACCGAAACCGACGCGGCGATCATGCTCGACGAGGTCGGCAACCGCGCCGGTGTTGTGGGAACCCCCCATGCGCTCGGCGGGTTGCCATACGACCAGCTCGGGGTTACCGGGTATGGTGTAGCCGAAACAGTCGACGCCGCAGCGCAATTCGTCGGTGCGTCGACCTCGAAGCTGTCGGTCAGCATTCAGGGCTTCGGTGCGGTCGGCGCCGCGACCGCACGCCGGCTCGATGATCTCGGAGCCACGGTGGTCGCCGTGTCGACATCCGAAGGCGGCCTATACAACCCCGACGGGCTCGACGTCGCAGAGCTCCTGGCGTTGCGCACCCAGCACGGCGATGCGCTGGTGCACCACTATTTCGACGCCAAACCACTGATCGCCGGCGAGGAACTCGCCATCGCCGCCGACGTGCTCGTACCGGCCGCGCTGCAGGATGTCATCGACGCCGAGCTCGCTCACATCGTGCCGGCCCGCATCGTGGTCGAAGGCGCGAACCTGCCGAGCAGTCCTGCGGCGCAACAGATCCTGCACGATCGCGGGGTGATTGTCGTACCCGACTTCATCGCCAACGCCGGCGGGGTGGTCGCGGCAGCCGTGGCAATGGACTACCGGTTCTCGGGCATTCGACCCGAACCGGCCGCTGTGTTCGACAACATCTCCGCGAAGCTGCGCGCCTGTACACAGGAAATCTTGCACGAGTCTCGACAGAGGGGCATGACCACCCATCGCGTCGCCCGGGCCGCCGCACAGGTCCGCGTCGCCGAGGCAATGCGGCTGCGAGGTCGACGATGACGAAAACCGTCCCCGAACGCGCATCCGTCGTCGTCATCGGCGGTGGCGTCATCGGATCCAGCATCGCCTACCATCTGGCCAGCTCCGGCGTCTCCGATGTGGTGCTGGTCGAACGCGACGAACTCGCCTGCGGCTCAACATGTAGGGCCGCGGGCGGCGTGCGCGCCTCGTTCAGCAACCCCGCCAACATCGAGATCGGCCTGCGCGGTCTGGAGGTTTACTCAACCTTCGCCGACGAGTACGGCCAAGAAATCGACTTCCGCCGCGACGGCTACCTTTACACACTGTCCGATCGGCACAACCTTGAGGTCTTCACCGAAAGCGTGGCGCTGCAGAACAGCCATGGCGTGCCCAGCCGCATCATCGATCCCGAAGAAGCGCAACGCATTTCACCGCTGATCAGCACAGAGGGCATGGTTGGAGCCTGTTGGTCACCCATGGACGGCAAGGCCACCCCGGAGTCGGTGGTGATGGGCTACGCCGCTGCCGCTCGCCGCCACGGCGCGCGAATCATCCGTCACTGCGAAGTCCTCGACATCGCCAGTGATGCGGGCACCATCGCCGAGGTCCTGACCGCACACGGTCGTATCAAAACCAACACGGTCGTCTGCGCCGCCGGGGCGTGGTCACGCCGGATCGGGGACATGGTCGGCGTGACCATCCCCGTCACCCCGGTGCGCCGCCAGATCGCGTTCACCGAACCGGTCGCCGAGCTGCCCGCCACCTCGCCGTCACTGACCATCGACTTCCCTTCGAATTTCTACTTCCATCCGGAGGGCAAGGGCCTGCTGCTGGGCTGGTCGGACCCCAACGAGGTCGAAGGCTTCAACTTGCGCTTCGAACTCGAAGACTGGCTCGTGGGTCTGGGCGCTATCGCCGAGAAGCGCGCCCCGGCCGTGCTCGACTATGGCATCGCCAGCGGCTGGGCGGGCCTGTACGAAATGACTCCGGACCGCAACCAAATCATCGACCGCAGTGCAGAAGTCGAAGGCCTGCTCATCGCCACCGGCTACTCCGGACACGGATTCCTGATGGGGCCGGCGACCGGCGAGATCGTGCGCGACCTCTACCAGGGCGTGGAACCCAAGTACGACATCAGCGGATTCACCCTCAGCCGGTTCAGTGACGTCGACCTCCGATCCGGCGAAACCAACATCGTCTAACACCACCTGACAGAGGAACCTTCGCATGAGTCAGACCACCGTCACACCCGACGAACTGTTCGCGATCGACTCGCTGCTCACCGGCGAGGAACGCGAGATCCGCGACAGCGTCCGTGGCCTCGTGCAACGCATCATCGCCCCGCACATCGCCAGCTGGTACGAACGCGGCGAATTGCCGGTGCGCGACCTGGCCACCGAACTGGGCTCACTGGGCCTGCTCGGTATGCACCTGCACGGTTACGGCTGCGCCGGAACAACCTCGCTGGCTTATGGACTGGCCTGCCTGGAACTGGAAGCCGGCGATTCGGGCATCCGGTCGTTGGTCAGCGTGCAGGGATCACTAGCGATGTTCGCGATCCACCGCTACGGCGACGAGGACACCAAACAGCAGTGGCTGCCACGCATGGCGACCGGCGAAGCGATTGGCTGTTTCGGGCTCACCGAACCCGACTTCGGCTCTAACCCTGCGGGAATGCGCACCCTCGCCAAACGCGACGGCGACGACTGGGTGCTCAACGGCACCAAGATGTGGATCACCAACGGTTCCGTCGCCGACGTCGCGGTCATCTGGGCCAGAACCGATGACGGGATCCGCGGATTCGTCGTTCCAACGGCCACCCCCGGCTTCACCACGCACGCCATCACCTCCAAGATGTCACTGCGGGCCTCGGTCACCAGTGAGCTCGTGCTCGACGACGTCCGACTGCCGGCGGCAGCCGAATTGCCTGGCGCCACAGGGTTATCCGGACCGTTGGGTTGCCTGAACGAAGCGCGGTTCGGCATTGTGTTCGGCGCGCTGGGCGCCGCCCGCGACTGCCTGCACACTGCGTTGGCCTACGCCGAAACCCGTGAACAGTTCTCCAAACCGATCGCCGGATTCCAGCTCACTCAGGACAAGCTGGCCGCGATGGCGCTTGAGTACGGCAAAGGCCTACTGCTGGCGATCCACCTCGGCAGATCCAAAGACGCAAGCACTTTGGCGCCACATCAAGTCAGTGTGGGCAAGCTGAACAATGTCCGCGAGGCGCTGAACATCGCTCGCACAGCACGAACCATACTGGGCGCCAACGGAATCAGCGCCGAGTATCCCATCATGCGGCACGCCAACAATCTCGAATCGGTATTGACCTACGAAGGCACCAGCGAGATGCACACACTCATCATCGGCCAGGCCCTAACCGGACACCCCGCCTTCGCATGACCATGGCCGAACCCATCGACGAATACTTCACCGCCACACTGCTGGCCGGTGACGAAGGCAACGGGCACACCAGCCGCGACGACCACGCACCGTTGGTGGCGGGCTCCACGCTCACCGTCGCCCGGACGCTGCAGATCTTCGACTCCCAGCTCGGCAGCCGCCACCTCGACCTCGCGGCTCGCGCCCTACGCGCCGAAGGTAGGGGCTACTACACGATCGGATCTTCTGGCCACGAAAGCAACGCCACCGTAGCCGCCGCGCTGCGACCCACCGATCCCGCGTTACTGCACTACCGATCTGGCGGTTTCTTCCTCGAACGCGCGCGCCAGGTCGGTGGCACCGATCCGCTGCGTGACGTCCTGCTCGGGATCGTCGCCGCCACAGAGGAACCCATCTCCGGCGGGCGCCACAAGGTGTTCGGCAGAGCTGACCTCCACATCATCCCGCAGACCTCGACGATCGCCTCCCATCTGCCGCGCGCGGTGGGCGTCGCGTTCTGGATAGCCAGGGCCCACAAAATCGCCGACACCTGCCCGTGGCCCGACGACGCGATCACGGTGTGCAGTTTCGGCGACGCCTCGGCCAACCACTCCACCGCAGTTGGCGCGATCAACGCTGCCATCAACGCCGGCTATCAGGGCGTGGCGATGCCGTTGCTATTTGTGTGCGAGGACAACGGGATCGGGATCAGCACCCGGACCCCCGACGAGTGGATCGCGACGACGTACGCCAACACTGCCGGCCTGGCCTACTTCGCCGCCGACGGAGGCGATCTGGCCGCCACCTACGCCACCGCATTTGCCGCCGCCGAATGGGTCAGGCACCATCGCCGCCCCGCGTTCCTGCACATCCGCACCGTTCGCCTGATGGGACACGCCGGATCCGACTTCGAACCGGCCTACCGCACCCAACGCGACATCATCCGCGACTACGCCCGCGACCCCGTGCTGGCCACCGCTCAACTGCTCATCGCGCATCGACACCGCAGTGCCACCGACATAGTCGATCTCTATGAACACAAACGCGCCACCGTGAGGGGACTGGCCAAAGAGGTAACCCAACTCCCTCAACTGAATTCGGCGACCGCGGTCACCGAACCGCTGACCACCGGGCTGCGCGAGGCCGAACACGCCTCACACATCGCACCGGCGAAGCGCCGCGGCGAATCGCTCACCCTGGCGCAGGCCATCAACACCGCGCTTGGCGATATTCTCGACACTTACCCGCAGGCCATCCTTTTCGGCGAAGACGTCGCCCGTAAGGGCGGCGTGTATGGACTCACCCGCGGTCTGCAGAAAAAGTTCGGCCCGACCCGCGTCTTCGACACCATCCTCGACGAACAGACCATTCTCGGGCTGGCCCTGGGGGCCGGCCTCAGCGGCATGCTGCCAATCCCCGAAATCCAGTATCTCGCCTACATCCACAACGCGATCGACCAGATCCGGGGCGAGGGTGCGACCCTGCCGTTCTTCTCCAACCGCCAGTACCGCAACCCCGCCATCATCCGCATCGCCGGGTATGCGTACCAGAAAGGCTTCGGCGGGCACTTCCACAACGACAACTCCGTGGCCGCGCTTCTCGACATCCCAGGAATCGTGGTGGCCTCACCGTCGCGTCCCGACGACGCAGATGCCATGCTGCGCAGCTGTGCACTCGCCGCCGTGCACACTGGAGCGCTCTGCCTGTTCCTAGAACCCATCGCGCTCTACCACACCCGGGACCTCTACGAAGAAGGCGACGGACAGTGGCTATCCAAACCCTCCGATGAGGCTGACACCACCATTGGTACCGCCCGAACCCACGGCGACGGCGCAGACCTCACCATCATCACTTATGCCAACGGCGTTGCAATGAGCCTGCGCGTCGCCGAGAAGTTGCGCTGCACCCACGGAATCGACGCGCGAGTCGTCGACCTGCGCTGGCTTGCACCATTACCCATCGAGGACATCCTGCGCGAATCGCGTGCGAGCGGTCGTGTCCTCGTGGCGGACGAGACCCGTCGGTCCGGCGGAGTTGGGCAGGCCGTGCTAGCGGCCCTGATCGAGAACGGATTTCAGGGAAACGTGATGCGGGTCGCCAGCGATGACAGCTTCATACCGCTCGGTGATGCCGCCCTGCATGTGCTCCTTCAGGAAAGGACCATCGAACAGGCCGGCTTGGCTTTGTGCCGTCCGAAACAACTTGCACGCACAGAGCTTCAGTAGCGATCGGAGGTTTCTGACGATGTATGACTTGGCCCCAGTGGCGATCGGCCAACATGTCCAGTCGATTGTCGACGTGCTCGCCCAATCCCTGGACAGGGCGGTCCTGCTCGATGACGAATCCCTTGCCCCGATCACGCACAGCCGCCAGTTCGGACAGCTCGACGACGTCCGTATGTACAGCCTCCTGCAGCGTGGAATCCTTCCAGAGGTCAAGGCCAGGCTCTTCTCAATAGGAATCGGTACGGCCACGGAGGCGTTCTGGACCCCGGCCCTGCCTCAACACGCGATGATGTCGCGGTTCTGCGTGCCGATCTGTTCGGCGACCGAGCGGTTCGGGTACCTGTGGGTGCTCGATCCCGAACGTTCGTTATCCGATGACGGTCAAGAGCTGGCAAGGCAAGCGGGCAGAGACCTGCAGGTCGTCCTTGATCGCCGAAACGCCGACCTGCGCGCTGCGGAGTCATACCTGCAGGCGCTTCTTGCGCAGCTACTCGAGAACGGCACGGGTGCGACGTCCGAACAGATTCTGCAGGAACTGCAGGAGAAGGACGTAGCGCAGCCGGACAGCCGGGTTAGCGTGTTCGCCTTTGAGCCGAACGTCGCCGGCCCAAGTGATCCGGTGCAGCGAACCATGTCCCTGCGACTTCGCTTGATTGCCACCGAACCGTCACATCTATGGTTCGCGGTTGCCGGACAGCCGACCGCGATCATCGCGGTGTCAAGGCCCGAGAACCGCGTCAACGCCCAGCATGTGCCGCCCGCGGTGGTGCGTGCGATTGAAGCAGTGTACGGCCGGCGGCCCGTTATCGGTTGGTCCGGCGAACGTGTACCGATTTCCCAAGCGGCACAAGCATTTCGAAATGCCCGGTTGGCGTTGACCCTGGCTGAGATCGGAGTCTCCGAGAATAAGGTAGCGGTCTGGACGGAACTAGGCTCATGGAGAACGCTCGCGATTCTCGCGGACAGCTACTCAAAGAACCCCAAAGATCTCGCCGAGCTAGTGCATCCGGGAATCGTCGACATGGTCGAAGGTGGCCGCGACGACCTCGTTCATACCCTCGACGCATATCTCACACATGGCTGCGATGCGCGAAAAACCGCAGAGTCGTTGCACCTTCACCGTTCGACGCTGTATTACCGGCTCGAGAAGATCACCGAGGCAGTGGGAGGTGATCTGAGGGATGGTGAGGCTCGATTCGAGCTGATGCTGAGCATCCGGCTCGCGAATATTGCACGGCTGTACCACATTTAAACGGCTTCGTCGGACACATGCCCAAGATCGGCGCCCGTCCGACAGTTGTCCGAACACGCCGGCAAAAGTTCCGACATCACGCCGGTGACGGTCAACTCTCGGCGCCTCTACTATCAACTTCCAAATCTAGCCCCTGAAGCCACGCCGCGGCCTACGCTTGGCGGATAGTTTGATCAGACAACCGCTCGTATTGACATTGCGTCTTCAGGTCCACGGCGATCGTTCTGCCGCACTGAGCATCGGAGGGATGCCATGAGCGCAACACCCACATTGAAGAAGGCGCTGAGCCAGCGGCAGCTGACGATGATCGCCATCGGCGGCGTGATCGGTGCCGGCCTATTCGTCGGCTCGGGCGTCGTCATAGGCGACACCGGGCCAGGGTCGTTCATCACGTACGCCCTGGCCGGCGTGCTGATCATCATGGTCATGCGGATGCTGGCCGAGATGGCCGTGGCCAACCCGTCGACGGGCTCGTTCGCCGACTATTCCCGAAACGCGCTGGGCAACTGGGCAGGCTTCTCGGTCGGCTGGTTGTACTGGTATTTCTGGGTGATCGTCGTTGGCTTCGAGGCGATCGCCGGCGCGAAGATCATCCAATACTGGATCGACGTCCCGTTGTGGTTGTCCGCCTTGATCCTGATGATCTTGATGACTGGGACCAACCTATTCTCGGTGTCGTCCTTCGGCGAGTTCGAGTTCTGGTTCGCCGGCATCAAGGTAGCCGCGATCGTGGTCTTCATCGGGCTGGGCTCGCTCTTCGTGCTCGGCTTATGGCCAAACAAGTCGCTCGATTTCTCCAACCTGTGGGCCCATGGCGGGTTCTTCCCGATGGGTGTCATGGCGGTCACCGTCGGTGTGGTCACGGTGATCTTCTCCATGGTCGGCGCGGAGATCGCGACGATCGCCGCCGCGGAATCGTCGGATCCGGAGAGGGCGGTGTCAAAAGCTGCCAACTCGGTGATCACGCGTATCGCAGTGTTTTTCGTCGGCTCGACGTTCCTACTCGCGGTAATCCTGCCGTGGAACGACGAGAAGGCCGGCGCGTCCCCCTTCGTCTCCGCGTTCACCAAGATGGGGATCCCGTACGCCGACCACATCATGAACGCCGTGGTGTTGACCGCGGTGCTGAGCTGTCTCAACTCTGGCATGTACACCGCATCCCGCATGCTGTTCGTGCTCGCCGCGCGCCGGGAGGCGCCGGCGCAGCTGGTCCAGGTGACCCGTCGAGGGGTGCCGGCCATCGCGATTCTCGCGTCCTCGGTCGTCGGCTTCCTGTGTGTCATCGCCGCGGCTGTCTCGCCCGACACCATCTTCGCGTTCCTGCTGAACTCCAGCGGCGCGATCATCCTGTTCGTCTACCTGCTCATCGCCGTCTCTCAGATCGTGCTGCGATACCGCACCCCCGACTCAGAGCTACGAGTCAAGATGTGGCTGTTCCCGGTGTTGTCGATCATCACCGCGGTCGCGATCGTGGCGATCCTTGTTCAGATGGGCTTACAGGCGGATGTGCGGTCTCAACTCGTGCTGAGCCTGCTGTCGTGGGCCGTCGTCATCGTGCTGTTCCTTCTGAACAAGTGGTACGTGAACAGCCGGCCCGTCGTCGAGGGCGTCGCGCCGACCGAGCGACCGCACCGCGTGCTCGTGCTGGCCAATCAGACGGTCGGATCTGCGGAGCTGCTCGACGAACTTCGTCGCATCGGCGCGGACAAAA
>DASRJA010000040.1:0-20029 GCA_035649695.1 Mycobacterium sp.
CGCCGACGCCGTCGGCGCCCCCCGTGCGATCGGCCGACATACCACACCGCGCAGTGCACAACCGGCGTCAATGCGGTTAGGAGATAAGACGCTAGGTCGCCGGGTCTGCATTGACATCACCAACGTTCGTCGCGCACGGCAGTTGATCAGCCCAAGTACCTCCGTGCAAGAACGGCTCGTTCGCAACGCAACTGGGGGTCGCTTGGCTGCGGCGGACATGACGACACGACGATTGCGGGGTTCGTTGTCCGGTTGTTCGAAGAGCGGTTTGCTGGGCAGCCATGGTGGCTGATGTCCGCTGTCCGTGCCATTGGCGCGGCAATATTGATGAGTGCGGGACGTCGTGAACATCTGGTGTGCCGACTGGATGGATGATCTCGCAATATCCACGTCTCCTCGTGTACGAAGCCCGTTTGTGAGCTAACCCACTATGGATGGAAAAAGTGACGTGGATCTGTTCTGATCGCGAACATTCACAGGGCGCCGAGGTGCTGACGAGTCGCCTGGGACCGGTCCAAACACTGAACGCCAATTGTGAGGCGATGCGTTGCCGCCGCGGTGACACTCGCCCGGGCGGCACGATGGTGACACGGTTGGGTCGGCGCTTTACGCGGCCTTGAATGCCTCGGCCAGGGCGTTCGCAGCTATCGCCGCGGGACCCGACCGACGGGGCGATCCCGAGCTCGCCGATGCGGTCGGTAGAGGCCAGCGAAAGTTACTAGGATCCGCGGTCGGACTGATGGACCAACTGGGGTTGAATCAGAATCAGATTGCCACACAGCGTGATTGAACGCCCGCGGGCTCAGGTCTGCTGCTGGCCGCTACCGTCCAGCCGACAGCGCCTCGATGCACGAACGCGGTATAGCAAGACCCCGCACGGGCCCGCACGTAGGTGATGTTGGCTACCTACAGTCGGTTCGGGCCGCGGCTGCGAAGCGTCGCTGCATCGACTGTCCTTTCGGCGTCCGCGGTCAGACATACCTTCGATCGAAAGATTCTGTATCAGGCCGAGGCTTAAAGGAACCCGCGGATGACATCTCGTGCGAAGTTGCTCGGATGGTGACCGTCGAACATATTCGCGTTCATGCGCCGACAATGATTGGGAGAGAGCTGAACTGACGAAGTTCACGTCGGAACCGGGCGGGTGATCGTCAAGGGCTCGGGAAGTGCGGCGCGATCGTCGACAGGAGTTCGAACCCCCTCTCATGGATCGCTAGGTCAAGCGAGCTGTCTGCGCTCAGCACATTCGCCGTTAGAGGTGGGCGCCGTCACAATCGCGCAACGGCGGCGACGCGTCGACCGTGTCGGCACGATGGATGTCCCGGACGAGTCGGAGTACGACCGGCCCGATGCCGGGGCAGCGCCGCACGGTAGTCCTCGGCTGTGATCGTCACGCGGTGCGGCACGCCGTGGTCTCGGTGTGCAGCGACACCATGGTGCGCACCTCGGGCAGCACCTCGTCGCGGATCAGATCCATGACGCCGTCTCTTGTGAGCGGGATCAATACAGCGCCATCAGCGATGCCGAGGGCGTGAATGTCTGCGATCAGACCGGCGAGACCGACGGGTGTGCCGACGTAGAGAAGGGTGGTGCCGTCCGTGGGCGGCGCCGCCGCCATCGCTGCGCGCGCCGAGTGGGCGTCGCGGGCGATCATCACGTCGATGTCGACCAGCGCATGCACGTTCGGCCGCTCCTCCCGAAGCGCGGCGGCCTTCTGGGTGACGCCACGCAGATCGGCGGCGCGGACGCGGACCACGTCTCCAGGGGTGTCCAGCCACACGCGATCGCCGAGCACGACGCCGATGCGCAGAGGCCCGGTCGGTGCGATACGGAGATGCGCCATGATGTCCCTCTGATGTGTGGTCACTAAGATCGCTTCCCCTCGTAACGCGGATAGGCTCCTCGCATTCCCGCGAAGGACGGGCAGGGTTGTGCAAGGGTCACTTTTCCTCGTCCATCGTGCGCTGAGCTCCAGAGATGATGGCGCTTGGTCGTCGCTGCCGCGAGGCGTCTGACCGCGCCCGTCGACGGAGGTGTGGAACTCCTCGTAGTCATCAGAGATTCCGGTATTTGACCGGGGGTACGTGCGATGAGATGCCTTGCTTCAGCAGGGTGCGCGCAGCCCTGCGGGCGATCCTGGCGAACTCTTCGTGGCGGGCATGCATGGTCTCGGACGGCGTGCAGATCGACAACGCAGCAAGCACTCGGTGCTCGCGGGCGTAGATGCCCACGGCAAGACACGACTGACCGATGACAGTTTCCCCATGCTCCACGGCCAGATCGTTCTCCCGCGCGCAGGTCAGCTGCTTGAGAAAGACATCGACGTCGGATACCGAGTTCACCGTCAACGCGGGCAAGCCGTACTGCTCGATTCGTTCTCGCACCTTCGGCCAGGGGAACTGAGCGATGAGAAACTTCCCAAGAGCCGACACGTGACCTGGCAGGCGAGCACCCTCGGCCAGGACTGGTCCGCTCCGGGACACCGACGCGTGCGCAATGCAGACGACCCCCCGGCCGTCGCAGGCCCCGATGGTGACGGCCGCGCTCAGGTGCTGGGCGAGCTCGGCGACGGTGCGTTGCGTTTGATCATTGACGCCCATGGAGTTGATCAGCCGACGTCGGATCACAAGGAGCTGCCACCCGAGACGATATCGGTCATCCATAGTTTGCTGGAGCAAACCAATCTCGGCGAGACTGGCCAATAGGTCGAAGGTGGTCGACGTGGGCACGCCCAGGGTCGCCGCGACCTCGGTGACGCCCCACTCGGGCGTCTCAGCAGTAAACAGGCCGAGCACCGTTCCGGTTCGAGCGATCGTGTTCAGCAAGTCGCCAGCCTTCCAGAACGGTCCAGAGCGGACTCCACGGTGACCAGATCCGTTGTGTCAATCTCGTACATGCGAGTCGGCGATTTCGCTGTTGCCCTGCGCCATCACGACGCTCTCGGTAATCGCGACGATGATCTGGGTGCCGTTAGCCGAGAGCGGCCGCGCGCACTTTGCCGCCACCGCCGAGTAGGGCGGAATGTCGAAGGTCAGCTGCTCATTGCACCTTGTCGACACCGGCGCTCCTCTCCGCGGGTCAGCAGACCACCGGCTGACATATCAGGACGCTGGTGATATATTAAACACGATGTTGGCCTAGGTCAAGCAATGCCAGAGGAGTTCCCTGCCCGCTCGCGCGCTCCTCGAGGCGGCCCTCAACCAGACCGACAATGCCCAGCCATCGCGGAAACTCGTGAGGTGGCCGGCCGGGATCATCCTTCCGCTGAACGGCGTCGATCGAGAGCACCTGTGAGCGAGTCGGGCGGTGTAACGCTGGTGTGCGCGCCGGCAGGCAGCGACAAGACGGTGTTGCTGCGGGCCTGGGTTGACCACGCCAACCTGGATGATCCCACCGGATGGGTGTACCAGCAGGCGAATCCTGAGGAGACAGGTCCACCGGGTCGAGTGGCAGCATCGCTAGCGTATGACGCCAAACATCGGTCATGTCTACATACTTGGCCGGGCGGTTGTGCGATGAAATCGCTGCGCCGAGGTAATGCGTGACATCGCAATCGACAACGCACTGCCCGAAGTCCACCTGGGGTTTGCTCCGAGGCCTACGCTCAGATTCATCGAAGGAACTCGATGATGGACAACAATCCCTTCAGGACACAGCGCGACGTGGGCTCGGCGGTCGTCACGGAGTTGCGCGCGGCTGGATTCGACGACGCCGATGAGATCGGACGCGGTGGCTTCGGCATCGTCTATCGCTGCACCCAGATCGCCCTGGACCGCACCGTGGCGGTGAAGGTGCTCACCGCGGAACTTGACGAGAATCGGGAGCGGTTCCTGCGCGAGCAGCGTGCCATGGGTCGGCTCACCGGACATCCGAACATTGTCAGCGTGCTGCAGGTCGGGGAAACCCAGAGCGGCTACCCGTACCTGGTGATGCAGTACCACCGCCACGGTTCGCTCGAGGCGCGAATCGGCCAACTCGGTCCCCTACCGTTAGATGAGGTGCTGCGGCTCGGGGTGAAGATGGCGGGCGCCCTGGGGACGGCTCACCGGCTCGAGATCCTGCACCGAGACGTCAAGCCTGCGAATATCTTGCTCACTAACTACGGCGAACCCGCATTGGGCGACTTCGGAATCGCCCACATCTCAGGCGGATTCAAGACGGCGACCGGTACCTTTACCGGCTCCCCGGCCTTCACCGCGCCCGAGCTCCTCAGCGGTGATCCTCCCAGCCGGTCCTCTGATGTGTACGGGCTCGGCGCCACGCTGTTCTGCGCGCTCACCGGGCATGCCGCTTTCGAGCGCCGAAGCGGTGAGCAGATGGTGGCGCAGTTCCTGCGCATCGCCAGCGAGTCGGCGCCAGACCTGCGCGATAACGGCATCCCGGACGACGTTGCCGCCGTGGTTGAGAGGGCAATGTCCCGCGCCCCAAAGGACCGCCTGTCCGCTGCGGGGTTGGGTGAAGAAATCCAGGGGGTACAGGCCCGTTACGGGTTTGCGGTCGACGAGATGGCGCTGGAGGCCGCCTCGGGGGCCCGCCGACCCGAGCCCCGTGCGGCGGTGGCGGCTGGTCCTTCTCGCAACCTGGGCAACCTTCCGTTGGATCTCACCAGCTTCGTCGGTCGCCGAACTGAGCTGGCGGAGGTGATGGAGCTCCTGTCGAACGCACGTCTGGTGACGTTGACTGGGATCGGCGGGGTCGGCAAAACCCGACTTGCGTTGCGAGCCGCCGCGGATGCGGCCGCGGATTTCTGCGACGGTGTGCGTCTGGTCGAGTTGGGTGAGCTGCGCGACTCTTCGTTGTTGGTCGACGTCGTGGCCGCCGGATTGGGCGTGCGTGACGCGTCGGCCAGACCGCTGATTGACGTATTAGTCGAATTTCTGCGCTCGCGGCAGATGCTGCTGCTGCTTGACAACTGCGAGCAGGTGGTCGAGGCAGCGGCGAAGCTGACCGACGCCATGCTGAGGGCGTGCCCGCAGTTGCGGATCCTCGCGACCAGCCGCGAGGCCATCGGCATTGGCGGCGAGTCGGTGCGGCAACTCTCGCCCCTCTCGTTCCCCGACGACTCCGCCCCCACGCCCGACGGGCTATCCGGTTACGACGCCGTCGCGTTGTTTGCCGAGCGGGCCGGCTCCGCGGTACCAGGCTTTTGTCTCACCGACGAGAACAAGGCGACCGTGGCGCGCATCTGCTCGCGGCTGGACGGATTGCCGTTGGC
Source organism: Mycobacterium sp. (assembly GCA_035649695.1). Lineage (GTDB taxonomy): Bacteria > Actinomycetota > Actinomycetes > Mycobacteriales > Mycobacteriaceae > Mycobacterium. The sequence continues at coordinate 5,216 of DASRJA010000040.1, forward strand.
GATCGAACTCGCCGCGGCGCGACTTCGCGCGATGTCCCCCGAACAGATCCTGGAGCGGCTGGCCGATCGGTACACGCTGCTGACCCGTGGCAGCCGCGGTGCACCGGCGCGGCAGCAGACGCTCGGCTGGAGCATCGGTTGGAGCTATGACCTGTGCGCACCGGCTGAGCAGCAGCTGTGGGGCCGGCTTTCGGTGTTCGCCGGAAGTTTCGAACTCGAAGCAGCAGAAGACATTTGTGGCAGCGACCTGGCCCCCGGCGATATTGACGATTTGGTGTCCGCGCTCGTGGAGAAGTCGATTCTGATGCGAACGGAAACCAAGGGCGTGGTGCGGTTCCGGATTCTTGAGACGCTGCGCGCATACGGCCGGGAGCGCATCCAGCAGACCGGGACATACACAGAACTGCGCCGGCGGCACCGCGATTGGTACCGGCGACTGCTGCTCGACGCCGAGGCGGAGTGGTTCAGTTCGCAGCAGGTCCATTGGATCCAGCGCATCGAGCGGGAAATGCCCAATCTGCGCGAAGCCCTGGAGTTCAGCCTCTCCGACAACGGCGAGACCGCGCTCGGCATCGTCGCCGGGTTGCAGCCGATTTGGATCTCCCGCGGAATGCTCAGCGAGGGTCGCCGCTGGCTGGACCCTGCGCTGGGTGGTATACCGCCCGAACCTACTGCCGACCGGATCAAGGCGCTTTACGGCGCGGCGACGATCGCCGGCATTCAGGGTGACGTGCCGGCGGCGGAGGCGCGAGTGACTGAGGCGCGGGCCCTGGTCCAGCAGATGGCCGACCCTGCAGCACGCGGCCTGACTGACGTCGCCGACGCATACACGGCACTGTTAAGCGGCAAGTTCGAGCGCACCTATCAATGCTGCGAGGATGCCCTTAACGCCAGCGACGATCCGATCGTGCGGGCCGGGTCCATGCTGCTGATGGCCTGGGCTCTCGAGTTTGAGGGCGATATCGGCCGGGCGCTCATCTGGGGAGAGAAAGCACTTGCCTTCGCAGAATCCCACGGCGAGTCGGTATATCGGACGTATGCGTTGTGGAACCTGGGGGTTGGCTGGTGGCGGCAGGGTCAGCCTGACCGCGGCGAGCAACTGCTGAGACAGTGTCTCCAGCTGACGCAGCGGGTCAACGATCCTCGCCATGCCGCGGCGTGTCTGGAGGCGTTGGCCTGGATTGCCCAGGCAGAGCAAGAACCACGGCGTGCCGTGGTGTTGATGGGAGCGGCCGACGAAATAGGCCGTGCCGTTGGGGCTTCGACGGCGGTCTTTCCCAATCTGGTTAGCTTCCATGAAGAGTGCGAACGCAGCGCTCGGGAAGCGCTTTACGAGCAAGCCTTCGAAACCGCCTACAGCGAGGGCGGCGCACTGAGCATTGACGATGCTGTGGCCTTTGCCCTCGGTGACACCGCTTAGGCCCGATCGGCACGGAACGGGCTTTCGACTACAAGCACGCGGCCAGACCAGCCCTGCACCACGACCAGCGCGCAGGTGGTGGCTAGCGGACCGTGTGGAGCGTGATCTCATCAGAGTCCTCGCCGACGCCGCGAAGTGGCTCGACACGAACGAGACCTTCGGCTGGTGCTCAAGGCTGACACGAGCGGCCACTGAGGCCAGATCATGGTGTCGATCGCCGTCTGGATCGCGCTGCACCGACAGCCGTAAAAGCCCTCCGTTTGGCGTGTCGGGGTTTTGCGTCTCAGTGTCAGTTCCGCTATAGCGGATTGAGTTCCTCGGTGACCTCGGAGACCGATTTCTTGGCGTCGCCGAAGAGCATGGTGGTGCCGTCGGCGTAGAACAGTGGGTTGTCGATACCGACGAAGCCGTAGTTCATTGACCACTTGAGTGCGATCACCGAGCGGGATTTGTCGACGTTGCGGATTGGCATGCCGTGAATGGGTGAGCTCGGGTGGTTGCGTGCGGCGGGGTTGGTGACGTCGTTGGCACCGATGACGAGGGTGACGTCGATGCGGGCGAATTCGTCGTTGATGTCGTCCATTTCCTTCATCGCCTCGTGTTCGACGTCGGCCTCGGCCAGTAGCACGTTCATGTGCCCGGGCATCCGGCCGGCCACCGGGTGGATCGCATACTTGACCGGCACCCCGCGTTTCTCGAGCTGCGCGGCCATGTCTTTGACCGCGTGCCGGGCTTGGGCGACGGCCAGCCCGTAACCCGGGACGACGATGACCTGATTGGCGCAGGCCATTTGGATCGCGGCATCAGCGGCCGAGGTGGACTTCGCCGTGTGCTCGCCGCCATCACCGCCATCACCGCCACCCACAGCACCGCCGCCGCCGAAGCCGCCGGCAACGATCGCGGGGATGGGCCGGTTCATCGCCTTGGCCATCAGGTTGGTCAGGATCGAACCGGACGCGCCGACGATCATGCCGGCGACGATCATCGCGGTGTTGTTCAGCGCCAATCCCGCTGCGGCAGCGGACAATCCGGTCATCGCGTTCAGCAACGAGATGACGACTGGCATATCGGCGCCGCCGATCGGCAGCACCACCATCAGGCCCAACACACCGGCTGCCACCAGTAGACCGATCATCCACCACGGCGACGCCCCGCCGCTGCCAGGATGCGCGGCCAGCCCGATCGCCACTGCGGCGACGACCGCACCGGCGAGCAGCAACAGATTGAACGGCTGCTGCGCCTTGCCGATGCCGATCGGGCGGCCGGGCAGGATCTCCTGCAACTTGCCGAACGCGATGATCGAACCCCAGAACGAGATCGACCCGATGATCGCGGCGAACAGCGACGCCACCACGATGTGCACGGTCGGCGACTCGCCGTGCTGGAAGGCCGAAAAGCCGCTGGTGTCAATGAATTCCGACAGCGCGATCAGCGCGACGGTGCCGCCACCCACGCCGTTGAACAACGCGACCAGCTGCGGCATCGCGGTCATCTTGGTCAACCGTGCTGGAGGCACGCCCAGCGCCACACCGAGCAGCAGGGCGGCGATGATCAGGCCCCAGTTCTCGGTGTGGCGGATCGCCATCAGTGTCGCGATGACCGCGAGGCCCATGCCCGCCGCGGCGATCCAGTTGCCGCGCACCGCGGTCTTGGGACCGGTCAGACCCATCAAGCCATAGATGAACATCGCAAATGCGATGATGTACAGCACCGTGACGAGATAATTCATCGCGCTTGCCCGTTCGTCGAAACCTTGACCGCCGCAGTCTTTTTGGCCTTGAACATGCCCAGCATCCGGTCGGTCACCACGAATCCGCCGACCACGTTGAGTGTTCCGAACACCACCGCGACAAACAGGATGATCTGCTCAGCGAGCGTGGGGTGCTCAACACGGCCCAGCACCACCAGCGCACCGATCAACACGATGCCGTGAATGGCGTTGGTGCCCGACATCAATGGCGTGTGCAAGGTGTTGGGCACCTTGGAAATGACCGAGAACCCGACGAACCCGGACAGCACCAGGATCGCGAGATTGGCCAATAACTGGTCGTACATCTATGCCTCCCGCGTGACGCATGAAGCAGCCACGACTTCGTCGTCGAAATCCGGTGCCACTTCGCCGTCCTTGATCAGCAGGTCCAGCAGCGACGCAATGTTCTTGGCGTACAACTCACTCGCGTGCTCGGGCATCGTCGACGGCAGGTTCAGCGGCGACGCGATCGTCACGTCGTGTCGGACAACGGTTTGTCCCGGTTCGGTCAGCTCGCAGTTCCCGCCGGTCTCACCGGCAAGATCGACGACCACGCTGCCGGGCTTCATGCCCTCCACGGCGGCCGCCGTCACCAATCGCGGCGCGGGCCGCCCCGGTACTAACGCCGTCGTGATCACCACGTCAAACCCGGTGATCGCGTTTTCCAGCGCTACCTGCTGCTGGGCACGCTCCTCATCGGACAGCTCACGGGCATAGCCGCCCTCGCCGGCCGCGTCGATACCCAAGTCCAGCCACTGCGCGCCCACCGAGCGCACCTGATCGGCCACCTCGGGACGCACGTCGTACCCGGTTGTTTTACCGCCGAGCCGCTTGGCCGTCGCGAGTGCCTGCAGCCCGGCAACACCCACGCCGAGCACCAGGACGGTGGCCGGCTTCACCGTGCCCGCCGCGGTGGTCAGCATCGGGAAGAATCGGGTGGCCTCGGACGCTGCCACCAGCACCGCTTTGTACCCGGCGACGTTGGCCTGCGACGACAGCGCATCCATGGTCTGCGCGCGCGAAATGCGCGGAATCGCCTCCATCGCGAAGCCGGTGACGCCCGCCAGGCGCAGGGCTTCGGTGACCTCGGGACGAGTCCGTGGCGCGAGGAACCCGACGACGGTGGATTCGGGCTTCAGCAGACCGATTTCGTCGGTGGTCGGCGGGTTCACCTTCACCACGAGGTCGGCCGGCCACGGATCGCCGATGAACGCACCGGCCCGTTCGAATTGTTCGTCGGGGATCAATGCGCCTGTGCCAGCGCCGGGTTCGACGACGACGGCCACACCGGCGGCACGCAGTCGTTCGACAACCTTGGGGACCAGCGCGACACGGCGTTCTCCTGCCGCGGTCTCTCGCGGCACTCCGATCAGCGTCATCTTCCTCTTCCTGGCTGTGGCCGGGGACCATTGCCACAGTAGATGAGATCGCATACTGTATGCAACCAGTCCCGAGAGTCGAGGAGTCGCCGTGAGAATTGCAGTCGTCGGTGCCGGAGCAATCGGCGCCTACTGGGGTGCCGCGCTGCACCGAGGTGGTGCCGAGGTCCATTTGATCGCGCGCAATGAGCACTTGCGGGCGATGCGGGAAAACGGTGTGCGGGTGCTCAGCGCGCGCGGCGACTTCGTGGCCTACCCCAACGCCACCGACGACCCCACCGAGATCGGGCCCGTTGACTATGTGTTCCTCGGCCTCAAAGCGCACAGCTATCCGTCGTGCGGTCCGCTGGTGGAACCGTTGCTCGGCGAGCACACCGCGGTGCTGCCCGCGCAGAATGGGATCCCGTGGTGGTACTTCCACCAGCTGACCGGCCCATACCAGGGTCGGCGGATCGAGGCCGTTGATCCCGGCGGTGCGACCAGCGCCGTGCTGTCACCGGAGCGGGCAATTGGCTGCGTCGTCTATCCCGCGACGACAATCGAGGCGCCAGGAGTCATCCGGCACTTGGAGGGCACCCGGTTCTCCATCGGCGAGCCGTCCGGGGAGATCTCGCAACGCTGTAAAGCGTTGAGCGAGGCGATGATTGCCGGTGGTCTGAAGGCGCCGGTCGAGCCGAACCTGCGCGACGACATCTGGATCAAGCTGATGGGCAACGTCGCGTTCAATCCCCTCAGTGCGCTCACCAGGGCGACGATGGTCGAGATCTGCCAGAACCCGCACACCCGCCAGATCGTGACTCAATTAATGGAGGAGACGCTCGACATCGCGGCGAGAGTCGGCAGTACTCCGGACATTTCGATCGAGAAGCGGCTGCGCGGAGCGGAGAACGTCGGACACCACAAGACGTCGATGCTGCAGGACCTCGAAGCGGGCAAGCAGCTGGAGCTCGACGCCATCGTCACTGCGGTGGTGGAGATGGCGGACCTCACCGGCGCCGCCGCTCCGACGCTTCGCACCGTGCACGCGGCCACCGACCTGCTCGCGCGCACGTCCGTGCCGGAAGCGTGGCACCCCGAACCCCAGCCCGCTCTGCGCTGAAGGAGGAACACCGTGAACCGACGCGCCAAGATCGTCTGCACGCTAGGACCCGCCACTGCCACCGCTCCGCAACTGACTGAACTCATCGATGCCGGAATGGATGTGGCGCGACTCAACTTCAGCCACAGCACACACGCCGAGCATTCGGCTGTCTACGACACGGTCCGCCGGATCGCCGCCGAGCGCGGTCGTGCGATCGGCGTGCTCGCCGACCTGCAGGGACCGAAGATCCGGTTGGGTCGCTTCGCCGAGGGGCCGGTGGTCTGGGCCACCGGTGAGCGGATCGTAATCACGACGGCTGCATGTTCCGGCGACCATGACAGGGTCTCGACGACATACGACGGCCTGGCTTCTGATGTGCGACCGGGGGACCGGCTGCTCGTCAACGACGGCAAGATCGAACTGCAAGTACTCGACGTGAAAAGCGATGACGTCCATTGTGAGGTCATCCACGGCGGGCCCGTCAGCGACAACAAAGGCATCTCGCTGCCGGGTGTCGCGGTCAGCGTTCCGCCGTTGTCCGAGAAGGACATCGAGGACCTGAAGTTCGCTCTTGAACTCGGTGTCGACATGGTTGCGATGTCCTTCGTTCGCGCGCCCGAGGAGGTCAAGCTCGCGCACGCGGTGATGGACGAGATGGGCAAGCGAGTTCCCGTCATGGTGAAACTTGAGAAGCCGGAAGCGGTTTCGGATCTGCAAGCGATCGTGGACGCGTTCGACGGCTTGATGGTCGCCCGCGGCGACCTCGGTGTGGAGATGCCGTTGGAACAGGTTCCGCTGGTTCAGAAGCGGGCCATCACCCTGTGCCGGCAAGCGGCCAAGCCGGTGATCGTGGCAACCCACATGCTCGACTCGATGGTGGCCGACCTGCGGCCGACAAGGGCCGAAGTCTCCGACGTGGCCAACGCGGTCTTCGACGGAACGGATGCCGTGATGCTCTCCGCCGAAACCAGCGTCGGCGCCTATCCCGCCCACACGGTGGAGACAATGGGCCGCATCGTTGCCACAGCCGAAGATGCACTGCGTCAACGGAAAGCGCCGGAAGCTGTCCTCCGGGAAGATGAGGATGCGAGCATCAGCGATGCCGTTGCGGCGGCCGCTAGCGAACTCGGCAGACGAATCGGGGCGGTGGCGCTGTGCTGTTTCACCCGCTCCGGGGACACGGCCATGCGCTTGGCTCGGCAACGATCGCCGCTGCCGCTGATCGCCTTCGCACACAACGAGTCCGTCAGAGCGCGGTTGGCATTCTCCTGGGGGATCCAGTCCGCCGTGCTGGCGCCGTCAAGTACGCCGGAGACGATGCCCGCCGAGGTGAGCCGCGGCCTGTCCGACTTGGGTATCTCGCGTCCGGGCAGCCTGGTCGTCGTGGTGTCCGGAAGCCGCAGCGGCGTGGCCGGTTACACCGACCGGATGCGTGTGCTGCGCATCTAATGACGGCCGAACGTTCCTTACCGCTCGATATTTCGCCCGATTTTCGAACGGTAAGGAACGTTCGTCGCTATCGGGGGCCGGTCAGGCCGGCCCCGCGCGGTTCTCGAGTTCGGTGATCTTGGTGCGCAAGGCTTTCTCGGCGTTGCGGCGTTCGGTGATCTCACGCATGACCGCCGAGATCCCAACTATCTGGTCGGCGTCGTCGCGTAGCAGCGCCACACTGAACTCGATCGACAGCCGCTGCCCGTCGCGGTGGGTCGCGGGCACGCTCAGAAGTTTGTCGCCGTAGCGGGTGTAGCCGGTGGCCATCGTCTGGAAGTAGCCCTTCCAGTGCCGCTCCCGCAGCTTCTCCGGGATGATGATGTCCAGGTTCTGGCCTATCGCTTCCTCGGTCGAGTAGCCGAACATGCGGGCGGCCCCGTCGTTCCACAGTCGGATGAGGCCGGCGGGGTCGGTCACCACGATCGCCTCGGGAGATTCCTTCACGACCGCCGCGGCGAGCCATTCCTCGGTCACACCCATCGTGCCGCTTTCCGTCACGCCACACTCCGTTCCTCGTTGATCGGTCGCTGGACATCTTCGCAGCGGACCTCTAGCATACGCAATATCGAATACTGAATACAATCTGGAAACTTATCGAGGAGGGACCTGTGCTGCTTCGCCAGCTGGAGTACTTCGTGGCGGTGGCCAGGGAACGACACTTCGCCCGTGCGGCGGAGAGCTGCTATGTGTCGCAGCCTGCGCTGTCGACCTCGATCGCCAAGCTGGAACGCGAGCTGAGCGTCACCCTCATCAATCGCGGGCAGAACTTCGAGGGTCTGACGCCAGAGGGCGAACGGCTCGTCGTCTGGGCCAAGCGTGTCCTCGCCGAGCATGACGCGCTCAAGGCCGAAGCGGCTGCCATGCGGTCCGGAATCTCCGCAACACTGCGGTTGGGGACTGGTCCCACGGTGTCGACGACCGCGGCACTTCCGGTGGCCGCATTCTGCGCACTGCATCCACTGGCCAGGGTCAAGGTCTGCTCACGGCTGTCATCTACGGAGTTGCTACGCCAACTGCGTGACTTCGAATTGGACGCCGCCATTGCGCATTTCGGCCCGGATGACCAGTCGGGCCTCGAGGTGGTGCCGCTCTACGAGGAACAGTATGTGCTGTTGGTGTCGGGCGAGCAGCTCGTGCCCGCAGCACGGACCATCACTTGGGCCGAGGCCGCACAGCTGCCGCTGGCCCTGCTGACCCCCGATATGCGCTTTCGCCAATTCATCGACAAGGCGTTCGCCGAAAGTGGCGCAGTGGCGGCACCCCAAGTGGAAACCGATTCCGTGGCATCGCTTTATGCACACGTGGCCACGGGCGCATGGGCGAGCGTGGTGCCGCATACCTGGTTGCGTGCGATGCCGGTGACGGGAGCGGCGCGAGCCATCCGCCTCGTCGAGCCGGACACCAGGGCACAGATCTCGATGGCGATCCACGCGGCGACACCCGGTTCGGTTGCGGCTCGCGCGTTCCTGAACGTGGCGGTGGGAACGCCGCTGAACGACATCTTCGAACTCCACGGAAAGGACCTCGTCCACGTCGCTTGATGCGCGCAGCGGACGCAACGTCGCTTTGGCCCGTCGTGATAACCGCCGTTTATCAGGCAATTGCAGACAAGTCTTGGACGCGCGTCGTGACGACGCGGAAAGTTAACTCCAACAAGGGAATAAGCGCGAACAGCCAGGAAGGGCACACCATGACCATTGCTTCCCTGCCGGATACGGAGGTAGAGCACACCCCCGAGCCGCACGAGCCGGGTGCGCTCACCGATGGGATCCATCTGGTTGTCGACGCGCTCAAGCTCAACGACGTGGACACCATCTACGGGGTCGTCGGGATCCCGATCACCGATCTGGCTCGTCTCGCGCAGGCATCGGGCATCCGCTACATCGGGTTCCGTCACGAGAGCGACGCAGGCCACGCTGCGGCCGCGGCCGGCTTCCTCACCCAGAAGCCCGGCATCTGCCTGACGGTGTCGGCTCCGGGCTTCCTGAACGGGCTTGTGGCGCTTGCCAATGCCACCACCAACTGCTTTCCGATGGTTCAGATCTCCGGGTCCAGCGAGCGGCACCTGGTCGACCTGCAGCGCGGTGACTACGAGGAGATGGATCAGCTGGCGGCGGCCAGGCTGTTCGCCAAGGCGGCCTACCGAGTATCGCGGGCCGAGGACATCGGCCGCGGCATCGCCCGCGCGATCCGCACCGCGGTGTCCGGTCGTCCCGGTGGCGTGTACCTCGACATTCCGGCCGCGGTGCTTGGTGAGGTGATCGACGCGGAGAAGGCGGCGGCTACGTTGTGGCGGGTCGTCAATCCCGCGCCACGTCAGCTGCCGGAGACGGAGATGGTCGATTCCGCAATCGATCTGCTCGCGAACGCGAAGCGGCCGCTGATCGTGCTCGGCAAGGGCGCGGCCTACGCGCAGGCCGATGAGCAGATCCGCGAGTTCGTCGAGACGACCGGGGTGCCGTACCTGCCGATGTCCATGGCGAAGGGGCTGCTGCCCGACGACCACCCGCAGTCTGCGGCCACCGCCCGATCGCTGGCCCTGAAGCGGGCCGATGTGGTGATGCTCGTGGGGGCTCGCCTGAACTGGCTGCTCGGCCATGGCGATGCCCCGCAGTGGAATCCCGACGCCAAGTTCATCCAAGTAGACATCGCGGCCGCCGAGATGGACAGCAATCAGCCCATCGCGGCCCCGCTCGTCGGTGACATCGGCTCAGTGATGGAAGCCCTCCTGGAACGGGCGAAGCCAGGTCAGATCACTGTGCAGACCGAGTGGCGCGAAGAGCTCACGGCCAAGTCCGACTCGAACGTCGCCAAGATGGCCGGCCGCCTCGAGGCCGCACTGACCGCACACCCGATGAAGTTCCTCGGCGCGCTGCAGGCCATCCGCGATGTGCTGCACGACAACCCACAGGTTTACGTCGTCAACGAGGGCGCCAACGCACTCGACCTGGCGCGCAACACCATTGGCATGCAGGTGCCTCGGCATCGGTTGGACAGCGGCACGTGGGGTGTGATGGGCATCGGCATGGGCTACGCGATCGCCGCCGCCGTCGAGACCGGCGACCCGGTCGTCGCGATCGAAGGCGACAGCGCATTCGGGTTCAGCGGAATGGAGCTGGAGGCGGTCTGCCGCTACAACCTGCCGATTGTCACCGTCATCCTCAACAACAGCGGTGTGTACCGCGGTGACGACGCCTCAACGACGTCCGATCCGGCGCCGACGGCGCTGCGAGCCCGGCACGAGTACATGATCAAGGCCTTCGGTGGCAAGGGATATCAGGCGACGACACCCGCCGAGGTCGGCGCCGCGCTGCGGGAGGCCCTCGCATCCGGCAGGCCCGCGCTCATCGACTGCGTCATCGACCCCTCGGACGGAACCGAGAGCGGCAACATCGCGCACCTGAACCCCAAGGGCATCACCGCAAAGCACTGAGCTCTCCCGCACCGACACGATCAACAAACGACGAAAGGAAACGTGTCATGACCGATTTGCCGCTCTCCGGGATCAAGGTGATCGACTTCACCGGGGTCCAGGCCGGCCCGGCGTGCACCCAGATGCTCGCCTGGTTTGGCGCCGACGTCCTCAAGGTCGAGCGCACGAGCGGGGGTGACGTCACGCGTAATCAGTTGCGCGACATCCCCGAACTGGACGCGCTGTACTTCACCATGCTCAACAGCAACAAGCGTTCACTGGCGATCAACACGAAGTCACCCGAGGGACTCGAGGTGATGGAGAAGCTGATTCGCGGTGCCGACGTGCTCGTCGAGAACTTCGCACCCGGCGCCATGGACCGCATGGGGCTGTCGTGGGACAAGATCCAGGAATGGAACCCGCGGCTGATCTTCGGCTCCGTCAAGGGATTCAACGACGACTCGTCGTGGAACGACCTGAAGGTCTACGAGAACGTCGCCCAGTGCGCCGGCGGCAACGCCTCGACCACCGGGTTCTGGGACGGGCCACCGACCGTGGCCGGCGCTGCCCTCGGTGACAGCAACACCGGCATGCACCTGCTGATCGGCATCCTCACTGCGATCATTCAGCGCGACAAGACCGGCAAGGGTCAGAAGGTGTCGGCCGCAATGCAGGACGCCGTGCTCAACCTGTGCCGTGTCAAGCTGCGCGACCAGCAGCGGCTGGAAAAGGTCGGCTACCTGGAGGAGTACCCGCAGTGGCCCAATGGTGAGTTCGGTGATGCCGTTCCCCGGGGCGGCAACGCGGGCGGCGGTGGCCAGCCCGGCTGGGTCGTCAAGTGCAAAGGCTGGGAGACCGACCCCAACGCCTACATCTACTTCACCATCCAGGAGCAGAACTGGAAGCGCACCGCCGAGGCCATTGGTCGGCCGGAGTGGGTGGAGGACCCGGGCTACAACACCGCACGTGCCCGCCAGGACAAGATCTTCGACATCTTCGCCGAGATCGAGAAATGGCTGGCGGACAAGACGAAGTGGGAGGCGGTCGACATCCTGCGTGAGTGGGAGGTGCCGTGTGCGCCGGTCATGTCCATGAAGGACCTCGCCGAGGATAAGGATCTGCGCAAGAGCGGAAGCATCGTCGAGGTGGAGCAGAAGGGCCGGGGTACCTACTTGACCGTCGGCAGCCCGATCAAGTTCTCGGAGTTCAAGCCCGACATCAAGGGTGCGCCGCTGCTCGGCGAGCACACCGACGAGGTGCTTGCCGAGTTGGGCTACGACGCGGACACCATCGCCGCATGGCACGAGAAGAAGATCGTCGTCTAACCCGCCCGCCCGGGTGAGAACCGCCCCAGGTCCCCTCCTGGGGCGGTTCCGCCCTTTCTCTTAGGAGGCGTCCGCCATGAGCATGACCCTTGTCCGAGAGATTGCCGCCAGCCATCGAGGCCAGCGTGGTGCACTGCTTCCGATCCTGCATGCGGTTCAGGAGGCCTTGGGATGTGTGCCGCCGGAGGCGATTCCGGTGTTGGCTGACGAACTCAACCTCTCCCGTGCCGATGTGCATGGGGTGGTCTCGTTCTACCACGACTTCCGTTCTGCGCCTGCCGGTCGCACCACCGTTCGCATCTGCCGGGGCGAGGCCTGTCAGGCGGTTGGAGCCGAGCGACTCGTGAGCCAGCTGCAGGACAGGTGCGGTATGTCGCTGGGGGAGACCAGCCGCGATGGCTCGCTGACCGTCGAGCAGGTCTTTTGCTTGGGCAACTGTGCCTTGGGCCCCGCCGCGCAAGTCAACGGCCGGCTCCGCGGCCGACTGGACGAGGCGCGCCTGTCGGCTATCGTCGATGAGGCGGTCGTGCAATGAGCGCGCCGGTGACGGTGTATGTGCCGAGCGATTCCGCGGCGCGGTCCGTCGGTGCCGACGAAGTCGCTGACGCCCTGGCGAGCGCCGCCGCACGTCAGGGACGCTCGATTCGATTGGTCCGCAACGGTTCTCGCGGGCTATTGTGGCTGGAGCCACTGGTCGAGGTTGAGACGGAGGACGGGCGCATCGGCTACGGTCCGGTGGCCGCGTCCGATGTCGACGGCCTGGTGTCCGGCGGATTGTTCGACGGGGCCGAGCTCCCACAGCGGTTGGGAGTGGTTGACGAATTGCCCTGGCTCGCCGCGCAGAATCGGGTCACGTTCGCCAGGATGGGCGTGACCGATCCGTTGTCGCCCGATGACTACCTGCGCCACGGCGGGATGGTGGGACTTGTTCGCGCACTGGAGCGTTCGCCCGAGGATGTCGTCGCGGAGGTCACCGACTCCGGCCTGCGCGGCCGCGGCGGGGCAGGCTTTCCCGCAGGCATCAAATGGAAGACCGTGCACGACTGCGTTGACGCGCTGAAGTTCGTCTGCTGCAACGCCGACGAAGGCGACAGCGGCACCTTCGCCGACCGGATGCTGATGGAGGGCGATCCGTTCCTGCTCATCGAGGGCATGACGATCGCGGCCTACGCAGTCGGCGCCACCGAGGGCTACGTCTACATCAGGTCCGAGTATCCCGAGGCGGTGGCCACGATGCGTGCCGCCATCGAGATCGCCTACGGGCGAGGGTGGCTCGGCGACAACGTGCTGGGCTCGTCGCTGAACTTCGACCTCCAGGTACGGGTGGGCGGCGGAGCCTACATCTGCGGCGAGGAAACCTCCATGCTGGAAAGCCTCGAGGGCAAGCGCGGAATGGTGCGCGCGAAGCCGCCGATTCCGGCCATCAATGGTCTGTTCGGCAAGCCGACCGTCGTGAACAACGTGCTCACACTCGCCACCGTGCCGACGGTCCTCGCCCACGGTGCGCAGGCGTATCAGCAACTCGGCGTGGAGCGTTCGCGCGGCACACAGGTGTTCCAGCTCGGCGGAAACATCAAACACGGCGGCATCGTCGAGACGGCGTTCGGGATCACGCTCGGCGAGCTCGTCGACGGCTACGGCGGCGGCACCCGGTCCGGTCGGCCCGTGCGTGCGGTCCAGGTCGGCGGGCCGCTCGGGGCATATCTGCCGAGAGCCAAGTTCGACCTGCCGATGGACTACGAGGCGTTCGTCGCCGCGGGTGCGATGGTCGGCCATGGCGGCATCGTGGTGTTCGACGAAACCGTCGACATGGCGGCCCAGGCCAGGTTTGCGATGGAGTTCTGCGCGGCCGAGTCGTGTGGCAAATGCACGCCCTGCCGCGTCGGTGCCGTGCGCGGCGTCGAGGTCATCGACCGAATCACAGCGGGCGAGCACCGCGACGAAAACCTGGCCCTGCTCGAGGACCTGTGCGACGTGATGACCGAGGGCTCGTTGTGCGCCATGGGCGGGTTGACCCCGATGCCGGTGCGCAGCGCGATCGAACATTTCCCAGACGACTTCTATGCCAGGCACGCAAGCGCGAAGACGGAAGGTAAACCATGACGTTGCTCAAGGAACCCGACTTCGGCACCCCGGCCAAGGACGGTCCGGCGTCGGTCTCGCTCGAGGTCGACGGGATGCGCGTCTCTGTTCCTGAAGGCACATCCGTGATGCGGGCGGCGGCGATGGCCGGCGTCGACGTCCCCAAGTTGTGCGCCACGGACCGGCTCGAAGCGTTCGGCTCCTGCCGGCTGTGTCTGGTCGAGATCGACGGCCGCCGTGGCACTCCCGCGTCGTGCACGACACCGGTCGCCGACGGGATGGTCGTACATACTCAGACGCCGAAGGTCGCCAAGCTCCGTGAGAACGTCATGGAGCTCTACATCTCCGACCATCCGCTCGATTGCCTCACCTGCGCTGCCAACGGTGACTGCGAACTGCAGGACATGGCGGGGGCGGTCGGCCTGCGTCAGGTCAGGTACGGCTACGAAGGTGAGAACCACCTCGACGCGGTCAAAGACCAAAGCAATCCGTACTTCGACTTCGACCCGTCCAAATGCATTGCCTGTTCCCGTTGTGTGCGGGCCTGTGACGAGATTCAGGGCACGTTCGCGCTTACCATCGAAGGCCGGGGCTTCGACTCGAAGGTGTCACCCGGTGCGGGCGAGTCGTTCATGGACTCGGAGTGTGTGTCGTGCGGCGCCTGCGTGCAGGCGTGCCCAACGGCCACCCTGCAGGAGAAGTCAGTGATCCAACTGGGGATGCCGTCCCGGTCGGTGATCACCACGTGCGCCTATTGCGGCGTCGGCTGCTCGTTCAAGGCGGAGTTGCGCGGTGACGAGGTGGTCCGCATGGTGCCCCACAAGGATGGCGGCGCTAACGAGGGCCACTCGTGTGTCAAGGGGCGGTTCGCCTT
>DASRJA010000041.1:0-2468 GCA_035649695.1 Mycobacterium sp.
GCCGTCGCCGCGGGCGATGAAACGGCTGCGAGACAAGGTCCGGGACCGCACCGGCCGCAACCGTGTCGGGTGGGACATCCGCGAGGTGATCGCGGACCTCAATCCCGTCCTGCGCGGCTGGGGCAACTACTTCCGCACCGGGAACGCCGCCAACAAGTTCACACAGGTCGACGACCACGTGGTCTGGCGCCTTAAGCGCCTGATGATCAAGAAACGTGGCCGGAACCTGCGCGCTGGGCAAGCCCAGCAGTGGAACGAGGACTGGTTCAACGGGCACGGCCTGCACCGGCTCCGCGGCACCATCCGCTACCCGAAGACTGCGTAACCATGTCAAGAAGATCATCGGTAAGCCGTGTGCGGGAAAACCGCACGCACGGATTGAAAGGGGGATGGGGAACCGGATCCGCTCGCGGACACCGCGCCCCTGACTACCAATGACTGCATCGCAGCACACAATCGCCGGCACGGTGCTGACCATGCCGGTGAAGATCCGCTCGGCTAACCAGCACATGGCGATGTTCTCGGTGGACGCCGATGCCGCACAGCAACTGATCGACTACAGCGGCTTGCAGGTCTGCCGGTACATACCGGGTCGCGCCATCGTGGTCCTGATGCTGATGCACTACCTCGACGGCGACCTGGGTCAGTACCTCGAGTACGGCACGAACGTGATGGTCAATCCGCCCGGGTCGAACGCGAACGGGCCACGGGCCCTTCAGGATGCGGGGGCTTTCATCCATCACCTTCCGGTGAACCAGGCGTTCACATTGGAAGCGGGTAAGACGATTTGGGGCTATCCGAAGGTGATGGCCGACTTCACCGTGCGCGATGCCAGGCAGTTCGGATTCGACGTCAGCATCGACGGTCAACTGGCCGTGGGCATGGAGTTCCAACCTGGCCTGCCGATTCCGTCGGCGTTCACGTCCAAGGAGCAGGTGTACCGCACGTACTCGCATCGCGACGGCGTCACCCGCGAAACGCTCGGGCACACAAAGCTTTCCGGTGTGCGCTACCGGCTCGGGGGTGCGCGGGTGTGGCTCGGCGACCACCCGTACGCGAAGGAACTCGCCGCCCTAGGCCTGCCCAAACGCGCCCTTGTGTCCAGTTCTGCTGCCAACGTAGAGATGTCGTTCGACGACGCGCAGGAGGTTCGACCGTGACGACAACCAAACCGGATGTCGATCTCACTGACGGCGCGTTCTACGCCGGTGACTCGCGGTCGATCTACAAATGGATGCGCGAGAACGAACCGGTGTTCCGGGACCGCAATGGCTTGGCTGCCGCCGCGACGTATGCGGCCGTGATCGAGGCCGAGCGCAATCCGGAGCTGTTCTCCAACGCCGGTGGCATCCGACCCGATCAGCCCGGCGTCGAGATGATGATCGAGATGGACGACCCCCAGCATCTGTTGCGGCGCAAGCTCGTCAACGCCGGCTTCACCCGCAAACGCGTGAAAGACCTTGAGGGGTCGATCAGTTTGCTGTGCGACACGCTGATTGACGCGGTATGTGAGCGAGGGGAGTGCGACTTCGTCTGGGATCTCGCCGCGCCGCTTCCGATGGCGGTCATCGGCGACATGCTCGGCGTGCGCCCCGACGAACGCGAGATGTTCCTCAAGTGGTCCGACGACCTGGTCAGCTCCTTGAGTAGCACTGCGGCCGAAGCGGACATCCAGGTCACGATGGACGCCTTCGCGACCTACAGCACGTACATGACGGGCATGATCGAAGCCCGCAAGACGGAGCCGACCGACGATCTGGTGAGTGTCCTCGTGCATGCGGAGGTGGAGGGGTCGAAGCTCGAGGACCACCAGATCGTCACCGAGGTTCTGCTCCTTCTGATCGGCGGCGACGAGACCACCCGTCACACGTTGTCAGGCGGCACAAGGCAATTGCTGCTTCACCCCGATCAGCATCAGCGGCTCGTCAAGGACCTCGACCTGCTGCCCAACGCGATCGAAGAGATGCTGCGCTGGACCGCGCCCGTCAAGAACATGGCGCGAACCATCACCGCGGACACCGAATTCCACGGCACCGCCCTGAGAGAGGGCGAGAAGATGATCCTGCTGTTCGAGTCGGCCAACTTCGACGAGAAGGTGTTCGAGGATCCGGAAAGCTTCAATATCGAACGCTACCCGAACAACCACCTCGCGTTCGGCTTCGGAACGCACTTCTGTTTGGGTAACCAGCTTGCCCGGCTGGAGCTTTCGATCATGCAGACGAAACTGCTGCAGCGCCTGCCTGATATGCGACTGGCGTCGGATGCAGAGCTGCCGCTGCGCCCGGCAAACTTCGTCAGCGGCCTGGAGTCGATGCCGGTCAAATTCACCCCGACCAACCGAGTGGTCGGCGGGTAGCGAGGACCGTCACAGGTCACGGCCGTAGGTCGCCGCGGGTGCATACACTCGCGCTCATGGCCGGGCTGCTGCAGATCGAGGACTGCCTCGACGCCGACGGCGGCGTCGTACT
>DASRJA010000042.1:0-3553 GCA_035649695.1 Mycobacterium sp.
CGTGGTCTCCCCAGGTGACGTCGTGGTCGTCTCCGTCGGGCTGGTGGTAGTCGGCGTAGTCGTCATGGTGGTCGTCTCGGGCTCCTTGGGCCTGCGCACGTTGGTGCGCGGCACCCAGGTGTAGTTCGGGTCGGGTACGAAGCCGGGCGGGACGACCGCAGTCGTCGGTGCTTCCGCGGGCGTCAGCCGCGGCTCGAAGTTGTGGTACACCCAGAACAGCGCGACGAACGCGACGATGAGCACCAACGTCGAAACCCGCATCCGGCCGAGTTTGGCCTTCAACCAGGACGTCATTTCTTCGGCTCCGTCGGGCCCTGCGTCTCTTCCTCAGCGCCACCTGCCGTCGCCGGATGAACAATGGCCTCCACCATCGGCGTATTGCCGTCCGTGGGCGAAGCCACACCTGCCCGACGGAGGGCCCGGACGACCAGCACGCGTATCCGCCGCCCCACCTCGAACTGCTTGCCCGGCAGCGTCCGCGCGACCATCCGCAGGTTGACCGTGTCGAGCTCAATGCTTTCCACGCCCATGAGCTGCGGCTTGTCCAGCAGCAGCGCGCGAAGGCTCGTCTCCTCCATCGCCTTCTCGGCTACCCCGTGAAGCACGTCGTTGACCACATTGAGGTCGGCCGATGCCGGGACCGGGATGTCGATGACCGCCCGCGCCCAGTCCTTGGACAGGTTGAGCGTCTTGACGATCTGACCGTTGGGGATGGTGAACATCTCGCCCTCGGTCGACCGCAGCTTGGTGACGCGAAGCGTGACATCCTCCACGGTGCCTTCGGCTGGGGCGGTGATGCCGGTGACCGTGAGGGACACCAGGTCACCGAACCCGTACTGCTTCTCGGTGATGATGAAGAACCCGGAGAGCAGGTCCTGCACCACGCGCTGCGCGCCGAAACCGAGCGCGGCGCCCAGCACCGCGGCGGGCGCGACGAGGGATCCGACCGGGATCGCGAGGATCGAGGTGACCTGCACAATCACGATGACGAAAAGCAGCGCTACCGTCACCCAGGAGATCACCGAGGCGACGGCCTGGCGGTGCTTGGCGCTCTCCGTGCGCACCAGCTGATCGCTTTCCTGATATTCGGCGTCGATTCGGCGCACGATTCGTCGAGCGCCCCAGTTGATGAACCGGGCCGCCAGTAGGCCGCCGATCAGATACAGCGCAATCGGCACGCCGCGGTCGAGAACCCAGACGCCGATGTTGCCGGCCCAAAAGCCGTGCCACCGCTCGTCGAAACTCACTGCAAGTACGGTGCTATTCGTCATCTCGCCTGTTGCGCCACCGGATTCCCGCTTCGAGGAACCCGTCGATGTCTCCGTCCAGAACGGCCGCCGGATTGCCGACCTCGTAGTCGGTGCGCAGGTCCTTCACCATCTGGTACGGATGCAACACGTAGGACCGCATTTGGTTGCCCCACGAGCTGCCGCCGTCACCCTTCAACGCGTCCAGCTCAGCACGTTCTTCTAAACGCTTGCGTTCCAACAACTTTGCCTGAAGCACCCGCATCGCTGACACTTTGTTCTGCAGCTGCGACTTTTCGTTCTGGCAAGTCACGACGATACCCGTTGGGATGTGAGTGAGTCGAACGGCAGAGTCGGTGGTGTTCACAGACTGACCGCCGGGGCCGCTGGATCGGTAGACATCAACGCGCACATCGCTTTCCGGAATGTCGATGTGGTCAGTGGTTTCGGTGACCGGAAGCACTTCGACTTCGGCGAACGACGTCTGGCGGCGGCCTTGGTTGTCGAATGGGCTGATTCGAACCAAGCGATGAGTGCCCTGCTCAACTGACAACGTCCCATATGCGAACGGTGCGTGGACTGCGAATGTCGCGCTCTTGATCCCGGCCTCTTCCGCATAGGAGGTGTCGAACACCTCGACGGGATAGTTGTGCTTTTCCGCCCAGCGGATATACATCCGCATCAGCATCTCGGCCCAGTCCGCGGCGTCCACTCCGCCGGCGCCGGAGCGGATGTTCACCAGCGCCTCGCGCTCGTCGTATTCGCCGGACAGCAGCGTGCGCACTTCCATCGCCTCGATGTCTTCGCGCAGCTTCTTCAGCTCGGCGTCGGCCTCGGCGTTCGCATCGTCGCCCTCTGCCCCTCCTTCTTCGATGGCCAGCTCGTACATCACGGGCAGGTCGTCGAGGCGCTGCCGCAGGTCTTCCACCCGGCGCAGCTCCCCCTGCGTGTGCGACAGCTCACTGGTGACCTTCTGGGCATGCGCCTGGTCATCCCACAGATGCGGGTCGGACGCCTCGTGCTCCAGCTTTTCGATCCGACCGCGAAGCCCCTCGACATCGAGCACCCGCTCCACCGTGGTCAGGGTGGAGTCGAGGGCGGCGAGGTCGGCTTGACGGTCGGGATCCACGGGAGTTCAGCGTACCGGCGGTTTAACATCGGACTGGCAACCAGCCTGGCCACGACGCGACAGCCCCTTGCGGATGGCCGGGCAGCGACAGAAAGCTGTGTATGCGCCCATACCATGTGGCGATTGTCGGCTCAGGCCCCTCGGGCTACTTTGCCGCGGCCTCGCTTCTGAAGTTCGCCGACTCAAATGACGATGCCGACGTTCGCGTCGACATGCTGGAGATGCTGCCGACCCCGTGGGGGTTGGTGCGCTCCGGCGTCGCCCCGGACCATCCGAAGATCAAGTCGATCAGCGCCCAGTTCGAGAAAACCGCGCTGGATCCGCGGTTTCGGTTCTTCGGCAACATCGTGGTGGGCGACCATGTGCAGGCCGCAGAGCTGGCCGAGCGCTACGACGCGGTGGTCTACGCCGTGGGCGCGCAGTCCGACCGGTCGCTGGGCATTCCCGGCGAGGACCTGCCCGGCAGCATCGCGGCCGTGGATTTCGTCGGCTGGTACAACGCTCACCCGCACTTCGAGGAAATGGCGCCCGATATTTCAAGTGGGCGGGCCATCGTGGTCGGCAACGGCAACGTCGCGCTGGACGTGGCGCGCATCCTGGTCACCGATCCCGACGTGCTGGCCACGACGGATATCGCCGATCACGCGTTGAAGGCGCTGCACGACCGCGGCGTCGAGGAGGTGCTGATCGTCGGCCGGCGCGGACCGCTGCAGGCCCCGTTCACCACGCTCGAGCTTCGCGAACTCGGCGATCTGGAAGGTCTCGGCGACGTCGACGTCATCGTCGACCCGGCCGACTTCGCCGACATCTCCGACGAGGACCTCGAGGCAGCGGCCAAGACCGTCCGAAACAACATCAAGGTGCTGCGCGGGTACGCCGAACGCGAGCCCCGCGGCGCCAAGCGTCGCATCGTGTTCCGGTTCCGCACCTCACCGATCGAGATCAAGGGCGAGGGCCGCGTCGAATCAATTGTGTTGGGCCACAACGAGTTGGTCGATGACAACGGCCGCATCATCGCCAAGGACACCGGCGAGCGCGAGGAGGTGCCCGCTCAGCTGGTGGTGCGGGCGGTCGGCTACCGCGGCGTGCCGACGCCGGGGCTGCCCTTCGACGAGCGCGGTGGCACGATCCCGCATAGCGGCGGCCGGATCGACGGCAGCAGCAACGAGTACGTCGT
>DASRJA010000043.1:0-8556 GCA_035649695.1 Mycobacterium sp.
CGCAGGCTTCTCCGGTGCCGGTTTGGCGGCCACGGCCGCGACCTCCTCCGGCGCGGCGTCCTGCACCACCTCGGCTTTGGCAGGCTTGCGCCGGTTGAGCACTCGCCGGGTGTGCGTGCGGACGAGCTCGGTGCGCTCGCGGAGCGTCACCAGCATCGGGGTGGCCAGGAAGATCGACGAGTAGCTGCCGACGATCACGCCGACCAGCTGCACCAGTGCCAGATCCTTGAGCGTGCCGACCCCGAGCAGCCACACCGCGACGACCATCAGCGCGATGATCGGCAGCACCGAGATCAGGCTGGTGTTGATCGACCGCATGAACGTCTGGTTGATCGCCAGGTTGGCCTGCTCGGCGAAGGTGCGGCGGGTGGTGTGTTCGAAGCCGTGGGTGTTTTCCTCGACCTTGTCGAACACGATGACGGTGTCGTAGAGCGAGAAGCCGAGGATGGTCAGCAGGCCGATCACGGTGGCCGGGGTCACCTCGAAGCCGACGAGCGAGTACACGCCCGCGGTGGTGGTCAGGTCGAAGAACATCGTGAGAAGCGCCGACATCGCCATGTACCGCTCGTAGCGCACGGTGATGTAGATGGTGACGAGCACCAAGAACACCACCAGCGCGATGAGCGCCTTCTTGGTGATCTGGCCGCCCCATGTCTCCGACACCGCCGAGTCGCTGATGGCCTGCTTGCTCGGCTGGCCGTCGGAGCCCTTCGGCTGGAACGCGTCGAACAACCCGTTGCGCAGCTTTTCGGTTTCCTCGTTGGTGAGCGTCTCCGAGCGGATCTGGATGGTGGCCGAGCCGCCGCTGCCGACGGCGACGACCGATTCGGGCGCCTTGCCCAACGTCTTGCTGAAGACGTCCTCGACCTGCTGCGTGCTGACGGTGCCCGTCGCACTGGCGGCAGGCATGGACACCTTTGTGCCGCCCTCGAAGTCGATGCCGAAGGTGAAGCCGCGTAGCACGATGCTCGCGATCGCCACCGCGACGATCAGGCCGCTGATCGTGAACCACATTTTGCGTCGGCCGACGACCTCGAACGCGCCGGTGCCCGTATAGAGCCGGGTGAAGAAGCCGTGCTTGGGCGCTGCCGCCTCGGCGGCTTCGAGGTCGGGCGCCTCGACGCCGGTGGAATCTGTCACGTCGGCTGAATGCTTGCCCGCCATCTGGCTATCCCCGTCCCGTCGCGTGTGCGGCCGCTCGTCGTTCGCGCGCGATCTGCTGCACCGCCCCGAGCCCGTTGAACGCCGGCTTGGCCAGCGTCGGCGACTTCGACGCGAGGTAGATGAGCGGCCAAGTCACCAGGAACACCACGACGACGTCGAGGATCGTGGTCAGGCCCAGCGTGAAGGCGAAGCCTTTCACCTGGCCGACGGCCAGGAAGTAGAGCACCGCGGCAGCCAGGAAGCTGACCGCGTTGCCGGACAGGATCGTCTTGCGCGCCCTGGCCCAACCGCGCGGAACCGCCGAGCGGAACGAACGCCCTTCGCGTATCTCATCTTTGATGCGTTCGAAAAACACCACGAACGAGTCGGCTGTGGTGCCGATACCGATGATCAGACCGGCGATACCCGCCAGGTCGAGCGTGTAGTTGATGTATCTGCCGAGCAACACGAGGATGGCGAAAACCATTGCGCCGGAGGCGACGAGCGACAACGCAGTCAGCAGCCCGAGCACTCGGTAGTAGATCAGCGAATACAACAACACCAATGCTAAACCGATCGCGCCGGCGATGAGCCCGGCGCGCAGCGAGGTCAAACCCAGTGTCGCCGAGACGGTTTCGGCTTCGGAAGATTCAAACGAGAGCGGCAGCGACCCGTACTTCAGCACGTTGGCGAGTTCGCGGGCGGAGTCGGCGGTGAACTGGCCGGTGATCTGCGTACGCCCGCCCGGGATGGCTTCTTGGATCTCCGGTGCGCTGACCACCTTGGAGTCCAGCACGAACGCGGTCTGGGTGCCGACGTTGGCTGCGGTGAAGTCGGCCCAGATCCGGGACGCCTCATCGTTGAACTCCACGGTGACGACGTACTCGCCGCGCTGCTGGTCGAGGCCCGAGTCAGCGTTCTTGATCTGCTCGCCCTTGATGATCGCCTTATCCAGCAGATAGACCTGCTTGCCGTCCTGCGAGCAGGTGATAAGTGGAAGGTTCGGGTCGTCGTTGCCGGCCAACACGTCCTCTTGGCTACAACGGATGGCCTGGAACTGCAGCGCCAGGATCTGGATGCGCTGATCGGTGCTCTGTCGCAGTTGCTTCTCGTCGGCAATGCGCTGTGCCAGTGTCTGCTTCTCCGCGGGCGGCGGCGTGCCGGGAGCGGGCGGAGCGCCTGGGGTTGGCGGTGCCGGTGTCGGCGTGGCGGGCGGCTCCTGCGGATACGGCCGCGGCTGCGGTGCAGGCGTCGCCGGTGGCGGCGCCTGTTCGGCGGGCGACGGCGGCGACGCCGGGGCGCCGGGTTCGGCCGGAGCGCCGGGTTCGGCCGGAGCGCCGGGAGGTAGGCCGGGCACGGGTGCCCCCGGAGGCGCACCGGGCGGTGCCCCGGGCGGCGTTGCGCCCGGTGGCTGCTGGCCCTGTCCCTCGGCGGGAATCACGTGGATCACGGGCCTGATGTACAGCCGGGCTGTCTGGCCGAGGTTGCGGGCCTCGCTGCTGTCATTGCCCGGCACCGTGATGACCAGGTTGGAGCCGTCGATGATGACCTCGGACCCGGACACGCCAAGACCATTCACGCGGGCGCTGATGATCTGCTGGGCCTGGTCGAGCGCTTCCCGGGTGGGCGCGGAGCCGTCCGGTGTGCGCGCGGTCAGCGTCACGCGGGTGCCGCCCTGCAAATCGATGCCGAGCTTGGGCTTGGCCTCCTTGTTGCCGGTCAGAAACACCAGTAGGTAGACGCCGACGAGCAACACCAAGAAGAGCGTCAGGTAGCGGGCAGGGTGCACCGGCGCCGAAGACGATGCCACGTTCTCAGGGTCTCCTTCGAGATCAGTTCGTCAGCACCGCAAAGGGTACGTGCTGGTGCTGAGTCGTCAGCCGTCAGTCTTGCGGTTCGGGGTCTCGGTGACCTCGGTGGCAGAGGACTCGGGTTCGTAGTCCACGGTGTCGTCCGTGTCATCTGTGTCGTCCTCGATGTCGTCGACGACGCGGTCACGCACCGCCAGCTTCATCCAGGTGGTGACGACGCCGGGCGCAATCTCCAGGTCGACGTTGTCGTCGGTGATGCCGGTGATGGTGGCCTGCAGCCCCGACGTGGTGTGTACGCGATCACCGACCTTCAGCGAATTGTGCAGGTCGATGGTGGCCTGCATCGCTTTCTTCTGGCGCCGCGACGCGAAGAACATGAACGCGCCCAGAATGATGAGCAAGGGCAGGAATACGACCAGATCCATGGCAACAACTATCTTTCATTTTGGTCTTGTGGTCAGGCTCCCAGACCGCAGGTCAGGGGCCTCGTCGTTGACCAGTGTGCCATTGTCGCCGCCGACGGCCGAGCCCCCGGTCGCCTACCAGCTGCTGTTAGCGTCGCCAGATGCTGGGACACATCGGCATAAACGTGCCCGACTTGGATGGTGCGAGGCGTTATTACAGCGCGGTGATGCCGCTCGTCGGCTTCGAAGTATTCCTCGATGCCGAGGACGAGTTCGCGTACCGGCCGGCAGCCAGTAAGCCCGGCACCTTCCTGTTCTTCTATCCATCCGCGGAGCAGTCCGCGTACTCGCGACTCCAGACCGGACTGCAGCACCTGGCATTCATGGTGCGGACCCGCTCGGCGGTGGCTGCCGTCCACTCCGCGGCCGCCGAACTCGCTGGGCGGTTTGGCGGGCGTGTGCTGCAGGAGCCGCAGATCTTTCCTCAATATCCGCAGCCGTACTTCGCGACGTTCTGGCTCGACCCGTGGGGCTTCATGCTCGAAGCGGTGTGCCATTACGACCGCGACTGACGGTCAATGACCTAGAACTTCACCAAGGGGCTTCCGCTGACCAGCTCGTAGACGAAGTTCATGAAGAAGAACCCGAAGAACAGGAAGTTCAGCACCAGGATCGCGTAGTGCCACCATCGTGGCCGGGCCGGTCTTGGCAGCTTCGAGTTCAGGTACATCAACATGAACGGGAACATCAGCGCGCCGAGGTTCGACATGTTCGCCGAGATCTGCACCAGCCGCACAGGCGTGGTCAGGTGGATCGCCAGGGCGATGACTACGAGCACGACCAACATGTACGGGTAGTAGAACTTGCGCGGATCGCCCTCCAGCAGTCCCCGCAACCGCGGGCTCGTCGCGTGCGCGGCGTCGGTGAAGTTGCGCACCAGCGCCTCGAAGATGCCCAGCTGTGTTGAGAACAGGATGAGCACGCCGACAACCAGCATTACGTAGAACATGCCCGACCCGTACTGGTCACCCAGTTTCTCTGCCGCGAACGTCGGCACGTTCTTCGTTGTCGGTGCTTCTCCGGTGGTGGCGACGATGTGGGCCATCAAGATGGTGGGCAGCAGCATGCCGAGCATTGCGCCGCAGAAGAACACCGCCCACTGGTCGATTAGCAGGAGCCGATACCAGCGCTTCCATTTCGAGCCGTTCTCCGGCGTGTCCCGGAAGGTGACACCGACAGCGAGCAGCTCCCGCCGCTCACCACGCACCCCGGCGAGGAAGCCCACCCGGTGGCCCATCCCGTAACCGTGGTCCCGGTAGTGGGCCATCGCGTACCAGTTGAGGCCGGACGCGAGCGCCGTGAATCCGGCGAGCGCCCCGAGGGTCGTCGCGGTGATGCCGGCCGGTGGTGTCGCCGGTGTGAGCAGGCCCCGGATTCCGTCCCACCACACAGATGGCGGCACGATGGCGATGTCGACCACGATCAGTACCGCCAGCAGCGTGCCGACCATGACCCAGTTGCTCAGCTCGAGTGCGCGGGAAATCTTGCGGGCCAACACGGTGATCAGGAAGACCACGAAGAGCAGGCCGATCGCCAGCAGCCTGGTGTACTCCAGCTCGTCGGGTCGGTGCACCCGCCCGACGATCAGCGCGAACAGGCCCTGGCCCGCGCTCGCCGCCCATCCGCCGAAGATGAATGCGAAGTAGAAGACGATGAGGGAGAACGGGATCCAGAACTTCCAGCCGGGCGGGACGCGGCCCCATCCGACTATCGGAACCTCCCCGGTCGCCACCACGTACCGGGAGACCTCCACGTTGTAGAAGGTCTGCAGGATCGCGGACACCGTGATCACCCACCCGATGCCGATAAACCCGAACTCGCCGACCGCCTGCGGGCCGAGCAGCCACTCTCCACTGCCGATCGAGATGCCCAGGGCGATGAGGCTCGGCCCGATCACCAGCTGGACGATCTGCAGCGGCCCGAGCCGGGAGACCTTGAACACTTCCTCGGGTTCGGGAAGGTCGTCCACGGCGAGCGGCGGACGGCTTTTGCCTAAGGGATAAACCTCGGCGTCGGACTTGATGTTGGGATCAGCTTCGGTGCTGC
This sequence comes from Mycobacterium sp., assembly GCA_035649695.1. Taxonomy (GTDB): domain Bacteria; phylum Actinomycetota; class Actinomycetes; order Mycobacteriales; family Mycobacteriaceae; genus Mycobacterium. The sequence continues at coordinate 5,465 of DASRJA010000043.1, forward strand.
CGGTCATGGCGACCTCCCGGACAGAGTCGACAGCATTCTTTTCCCGTTAGCGCCGCGGTCAAAACCAAGTGCGACGAAATCCGTTGCGACAACCCGTTCCGGCCAACGATCCCGTTCTGAACGCGAGGGTTTTCAATCGGATCGGTGCGTCTCAGACTAGGCTCGAACCGCGATGCGGCATTCGTCCAACCCACCGGTCATCAGGAGGCTTCATTGAGCACTCTCGAGCAAAGCCGCCATCTCGCCACCGCAATTCCCGGTCCACGGTCGCAGGAGCTGATCGACCGCAAAAGCGCCGCGGTGTCACGCGGGATCGGCAACACGATGCCCGTCTACGCCGCCAGGGCGTTCGGCGGCATCGTCGAAGACGTCGACGGCAATCGGCTCATCGATCTGGGCTCGGGTATCGCTGTCACGACGATCGGAAACTCGTCGCCCCGCGTGGTCGACGCCGTGCAGGACCAGGTCGCCAACTTCACCCACACCTGCTTCATGATCACGCCCTACGAGGGCTACGTCGCCGTGGCCGAACAGCTCAACCGGCTCACACCAGGCGGCGGCGAGAAGCGGTCGGCATTGTTCAACTCCGGTTCGGAGGCCGTGGAGAACGCGATCAAGATCGCCCGGACGTACACGCGCAAGCAGGCCGTCGTCTCGTTCGACCACGCCTACCACGGCCGCACCAACCTGACGATGGCGCTGACCGCGAAGTCCATGCCGTACAAACACGGCTTCGGCCCATTCGCCCCCGAGATCTACCGCGCGCCGTTGTCCTATCCGTTCCGCGACGCCGAATACGGCAAGGAGCTCGCCACCGACGGCGAGCTTGCCGCTAAGCGGGCTATCGGCGTCATCGAGAAACAGGTGGGTGCGGACAATCTGGCCGCAGTGATCATCGAACCCATCCAGGGTGAGGGCGGCTTCATCGTTCCGGCCGATGGCTTCCTGCCCGCACTGCTGGATTGGTGCCACGAGAACAATGTGGTGTTCATCGCCGACGAGGTGCAGACGGGGTTCGCCCGCACCGGTGCGATGTTCGCCTGCGAACACGAAGGCATCGAACCGGACCTGATCTGCACCGCCAAGGGCATCGCCGACGGTCTGCCACTGTCGGCGGTCACCGGCCGCGCCGACATCATGGACGCCCCACACGTGAGCGGGCTGGGCGGCACCTACGGCGGGAACCCCGTGGCGTGCGCGGCGGCGCTCGCGACCATCGAAACCATCGAGGCCGATGGTTTGGTGGAGCGCGCGCGCCAGATCGAAGTGTTGATGAAGGACCGGCTCGGGCGTCTGCAGGTGGACGACGACCGCATCGGCGACGTGCGTGGCCGCGGCGCGATGATCGCGATGGAGTTGGTCAAGCCGGGCACGCTCGAGCCCGACGCGGAGCTCACCATGAAGCTGTGCGTCGGGTGCCACACCGCTGGCGTAATCGTGTTGTCCTGCGGCACATTTGGCAATGTGCTGCGTTTCCTGCCGCCGCTGGCCATCAGCGACGAGCTGCTCATCGAAGGCCTCGACGTACTCGCTCTCGTCCTCAAAGACCTCTAACGAATAAGGAGCTGACATGACCAAGGTTCAGAATTTCATCGGCGGCGAGCTCGTCGACTCCGTCAGCGGTGGCACCATGCCGCTCGTCGACCCGACTACCGGCGAGGAATACGCCACCGCGCCGATCTCGAACGAACAGGACATCGACAACGCATACGCGGCCGCTGCCAAGGCATTTGCCGATTGGAAGCGAACCACACCCTCGCACCGGCAGAAAGCGCTGCTCGATTTCGCCGATGACGTCGAGAAGAACGCGCAGGCGCTCGTTGAGGCCGAGGGCCGCAACACCGGTAAACCCAACCACGTCACGATGGCCGAAGAGATTCCTCCGATGGTTGACCAGATCCGGTTCTTCGCCGGTGCGGCAAGGATGTTGGAGGGCAAGTCGGCCGGCGAGTACATGGAGAACCACACGTCGTGGATCCGTCGTGAGCCGGTCGGAGTCATCGGCCAGGTGTCGCCGTGGAACTACCCGATGATGATGGCGATCTGGAAGTTCTGTCCGGCCATCGCTGCGGGCAACACCGTGGTGATCAAGCCCAGTGACACCACACCGGTGACAACGGTGATGCTCGCCGAGATCGCGTCCCGGCACCTTCCGCCGGGCGTACTCAATGTCGTTTGCGGCGACCGCAATACGGGTGCCGCGGTCGTCGCGCACCCCACACCGCAGATGGTGTCGATCACCGGCTCGGTGGCCGCGGGCCGCGCGGTGGCGGTGAGCGCGGGCGGAAACTTGAAGCGCACGCATCTGGAGCTGGGCGGCAAGGCACCGGTGATCGTATTCGACGACAGCGACATCGCCTCGGCCGCAGAAGGAATCGCGACGGCGGGCTACTTCAATGCGGGCCAGGACTGCACGGCTGCGACGCGTGTGCTGGCGCGGGCGTCGGTGGCGTCCGATCTGACCGATGCGCTGGCCGAGCAGGCCAAGGGCGCGACGACGACGTTCAGCAAGGCCACCGATGACGAGGACGCCTGGGTGCCGCCGGTGAACAACATCAACCAGATGGAGCGGGTGCTCAGTTTCTTCACCGACGTCCCATCGCACGCCAAGGTGGCGACCGGCGGACAACGCCAGGGCGACAAGGGTTTCTACGTCGAGCCGACGGTGATCGGCGGCCTGCTGCAGGACGACCGGCTGGTCCAACAGGAGATCTTCGGACCCGTGATCACGGTGCAGGCGTTCTCCGACGAGGACGAGGCGGTCGCATGGGCCAACGGCACGGAATACGGCCTTGCCTCATCGGTGTGGACCAAGGACGTGTCGCGGGCACTGCGAGTGTCGGCGGCGCTGGACTTCGGGTGCGTGTGGATCAACACACACATCCCGCTGGTCGCCGAGATGCCGCACGGCGGTTACAAGTCATCGGGTCACGGCAAGGACCTGTCGATGTACGGCTTCGACGACTACACCCGCATCAAGCACGTGATGGCGTACACGGGCTAGGGTTTCACCGCGCGAGCAGACGCAAAGTGCCCTATTTCACCGGCGTGTCGGGTCACTTTGCGTCTGCTCGGCCGGACTACCGGTGTGC
>DASRJA010000044.1:0-3693 GCA_035649695.1 Mycobacterium sp.
GTCGAGCGGGCGCGCCAGGCCGCGCTGGCCAGCGCGGGGGCTGCCGAACAATGAGAGTGCTGGTCGCTATGAGTGGCGGTGTCGACTCGTCGGTCGCTGCCGCAAGAATGGTTGACGCGGGTCACGACGTCGTCGGTGTGCACCTGGCGTTGTCGGCTGCGCCGGGCACGCTGCGCACCGGATCGCGGGGGTGTTGCTCGAAAGAGGATGCCGGTGACGCTCGCCGTGTCGCCGATGTTCTCGACATCCCGTTCTATGTATGGGATTTCGCTGACCGCTTCAAGGACGACGTGATCGACGACTTCGTGTCGTCGTATGCCCGCGGTGAGACGCCCAACCCGTGCGTGCGCTGCAATGAGCGAATCAAGTTCTCCGCGTTGGCCGCTCGCGCGCTGGCGCTCGGCTTCGATGCCGTGGCAACGGGCCACTACGCGCGGCTGTCCGAGGGTCGACTGCGCCGTGCCGTCGACCGCGACAAGGACCAGTCATATGTGCTGGGGGTGCTGACCGCCGAGCAGTTGCGCCACGCCGTCTTCCCGATCGGCGACACACCCAAGCCGCAGATCCGCGAGGAAGCCGCTCATCGCGGGCTGGCGGTGGCCGAAAAACCCGACAGCCACGACATCTGCTTCATCCCGTCGGGGGACACCAGGGCGTTCCTCGGCGCCAAGATCGGCGTTCGACGCGGCGCCGTCGTCGACTCAGCCGGCACGGTGTTGGCCGAACACGATGGCGTGCATGGCTTTACGATTGGCCAGCGCAAGGGCCTCGGCATCGCGGGACCTGGCCCTGACGGCCAGCCGCGCTATGTCACCGCGATCGACGCCGACAGCGGGACCGTGCACGTCGGGGATGCGGCCGAGTTGGACGTCCGAACGCTCACCGGCGACAGCCCAGTGTTCACCTCGGGTGTTGCGCCGCACGGTCCGGTGGAGTGCGCCGTGCAGGTGCGTGCGCACGGAGGCATCGCCGAGGGTGTGGCCGAACTGCGCGACAGGAAGATGGTGGTCGATCTTCGTGCCCCGCTGCGTGGCGTGGCGCCCGGGCAGACGATGGTGCTCTACCGCTCCGATCCCGACGGCGACGAGGTCATCGGCAGCGCGACGATCACGCGCTAGTTCTCGCCGAACGTTCCTTACCGCTCGAAAAATCGCCGAAATATCGAGCGGTAAGGAACGTTCGCCCAGCCTTACCCAGGCACCTTCGCCAGGATGTTCGTCATCACGATGTCAGGCACCGAACCCGGAAACGCGCACGACGTGACCTCCACCAGGACGACGTTCTTCATCCGGTAGTCGCGGCCGCACCCGTTGCCCGGACGCATCTGCACCGAATCCGGTGTCGCGCTCCACTCGCCGACAAACATCGGCCCGAACGTGGTGGATGCACAGCTGTCGACGCGTGCGACCAGGCCGTCGAATGCGCGGCGGGCGGTGGCGGGGTCGCGGTAGGCCGCGGCACCCTCGGAGATCAGACCCCCGCGGGGTGGATCCTGATACGTCGTCTTGTGAAACTCCTCGACATCGGGACCGAAGGTCTGGGTCTCTTCAAAGATCCATTTACATTGCGCTGGAGTGGTTTTCGCGAGCTGCTCGATGTCGACGGGGACTTTGCCGTCCATGGTGGGGATGATCGTCAGATCGTCCCCCGCACCTGTGATTGCCCGCATCTGCGACTGGTCAAGCATCAGCGTTTCGACATCGACGGGTGACAGGGATTCGTCGTCGACGCCTGGAGTCGCCCGCAGCGCGCGGCCGCCAACGGTGTGCGAACAGCCGACCGCCATCGCGATGGCCGCGCACCAGACCACCAACGGTTTGGCCGATGCGGGCATGGCGTCGTCCCCTTCCCGGATCGAGACTAACCGGATCGAATATTGTTAAACGAGTGAATGTTTTCGCCGCAGCGACCGGCATCGGGTCGTGGCCAGGGACGTCGCCGCACGAAGCCGCCGAGATTGTGATCGGTGAACTGCACACGCTTCCTCATCTGGTCGAGTTGCCCGGCCGCGGCGTTGGAGCCGACATGATCGGCCGCACCGGTGCGTTGCTGGTCGACATCGGCATCGACACAGTGCCGCGCGGCTATCGAATTGCCAACGGTCGCAGCGCCGTGGTGCGCCGGGCCATCAGCCTGCTCGATGAGGACATCGACGCGCTCGAAGAGGCATGGGAGAAGGCCGGTCTACGCGGCGGGTCGCGAACCGTGAAGGTGCAAGCACCCGGTCCGATCACGCTGGCCGCTCAACTCGAGCTGCCCGGCGGCCATCGTGCGATCACCGACGCCGGCGCGCTGCGCGATCTGGCTGGATCGCTGGCCGAGGGCATGGCCGCCCATCGAGCTCAGCTTCAGAGGCGCCTCGACACACCGGTGGTGGTGCAGTTCGACGAGCCGTCGCTGCCCGCCGCGCTGGAGGGCAGGTTGACGGGGGTCACCAGCCTGACGCCGGTGCATCCTGTCGATGAGTCGGTAGCGGTCGGCCTGCTGGATGACTGCGTTGCGATTGTCGGCTCCGAGGTCGCGGTGCACAGCTGCGCGCCCGGTCTGCCATGGAATGCCTTGCAGCGCAGCGGTCTTCATGCGGTGTCCGTCGACGTGTCGACGCTTACGCCCGCTGATCTCGACGGGGTCGGGAACTTCGTCGACTCCGGCCGCACGGTGCTGCTAGGAGTCCTGCCGACGACCGCACCGACGGCGCGGCCGTCGGCCGAAGAGATCGCCAAGGCCGCCGTCGCTGTCACCGACCGCCTCGGGTTCGCGCGCACAGTGCTGCGTGAGCGCATCGGCATTACGCCCGCGTGTGGACTCGCTGGCGCCACACCGCAGTGGGCGCGCACCACCATCGGGCTGGCACAGAAAGCCGCCGACGCGTTCGCCGAGGACCCCGACGCGATCTAGACGCTTGCCCAGTACGCAACCAAAAGGTTGCGCTTCGCATCGAACGGCGCTAGCGTGATAGGCAACCAGGAGGTTGCACATGAGTACTGATCGGATCGAAAAGCAAGTTGTTCTACGCGCGCCGCTGGACCGAGTCTGGCGGGCGATCAGCGACGCCGACGAGTTCGGCCAGTGGTTCGGGGTCCGGTTTGACGGCCCGTTCGTCGCCGGGAAATCGGTCACCGGCGTGATCACGCCGACGACTGTCGACGAAGACGTAGCGCGCGCCCAAGAACCCCACGCCGGCAAGTCGGACAGCTGGCAGATCATCGCGGTGGAGCCGCAGCGCCGGTTGGCATTCCGCTGGCATCCATACGCGGTCGAAGCGGGCACGGACTACTCCGAGGAGCCCACCACACTGGTGGAATTCACGCTCACCGAGACCAACGACGGCGTGCTGCTGCGCATCGTCGAATCCGGTTTCGACAAGATTCCGGCCGAGCGTCGGACGGCGGCGTTCGAGGCCAACAGCGAGGGCTGGGCCAAGCAAACCGAATTGGTGCAGAAGTACCTCGCCCTCAGCGAGACAGTGTGAGCACAGCCGCGACCGCCGTCGCCAAGGCGCCAGTTTTTGACGCGCTCGGTGATCCCAATCGGTTGCGTATCGTCATCCGCCTGTGCGACGGCGGGCCGTGCTCGACCTCGCGGGTGACGCAGGTGATCCCGGTGAGCCGTCAGGCGGCCACCAAACATCTGCTGTTGTTGGAGGCGGTGGGCCTGGTGAGCAGCGAACGCCAAGGCAGGGAGCGAATCTGG
>DASRJA010000045.1:0-4811 GCA_035649695.1 Mycobacterium sp.
GCCCGTCCGCCGTACTGGCTGCTCATGGTGTTCGCCATCGCCGCTTTCGCGGCGCATGGGCTGCGGCTATTGCGCGAAAAGCACGCCGAAGCCGAGCCCCGCAAAACCTGAGAAATCCGCGCCGGCCCTCTCAGGAGGTACCGGGATAATCCGGCTCTGTCATGAGTCGACCGGCCATTTCGGGTTTGGATACGGATCGGATACCGAGGGTCGCCGCTCCGCGGCACCGGCTGCCTCGTCCTCGCGGCCGGGTCCGTGCCGCCCGTCGAGTCCTGGCTGCGTTGGCCGCCATCCTCGTGTTGACCGTCACGGCGGTGGGCTGGTCCGGCTACCGCAACCTGTCCGGCGGCATCACGACGTCACAGGCGCTGGCCGGCGGCCCGGCGTCGGTCGGCGGTGCGCAGAACATTCTGATCATGGGACTGGACAGCCGACTCGACCAGCACGGCCAGCCGCTGCCCCAGGACATCTACGACGCGCTGCATGCCGGCGACGAAACCGTCGGGGGCTACAACGCCAACGTGCTGATCCTGCTGCACCTGCCCGGCGGCAACGGCCCCGTCAGCGCGGTATCGGTGCCCCGCGACGACTACGTCGATATGCCCGGATGTCCGAGCGGCGTCTGCAAGGGCAAGATCAAGCAGGCCTACGGACTGGCCTACCAGCAGACGATGGAATCGCTGAGTGACAACATCGCCAAGGCCGCCCGCGAGCAGACGGCGCGCGAAGCGGGCCGCAAGGCCGAAATCGACACCGTGCGACGGCTATTGGGTGTACCGATCGACCACTTCATCGAAGTCACCCTCGGGGCGTTCTTTCAGATCGCGCAAGTCGTGCAGCCGATCACGGTGTGCCTCAACGACGACACCTCCGACAGCTACTCCGGTGCGGACTTCCACCGCGGCGTGCAGCAGATCGACGCCGCGCAGGCGATGGCGTTCGTGCGGCAACGCCGCGACGAAAACGATCAGTTGTTCACCGATCTCGACCGCACCCGGCGCCAGCAGGCGTTCATCGTGTCCCTGGTGACCGCGCTCCGCCACGGCGGAGCACTGTCCAGCCCGAACGCGTTGCGCAACCTGCTGCAGGTCGCCCGGCAGAACATCGCCGTGGACGCCGGGTTCGACCTCGCGGGCTTCGTCGACCACGCCGCAGCGCTGACCGACAGCTCGCTGTCGCTGTACACGCTGCGGATCCGAGAATTCGGCCAGGACCCTCAGGGCGAAGACGTCAATATGGTTGACGTCCAAGACATTCGGACCATCGTGCGCCATGTCTTCACCGACGGATCACCGCCAGCCCCTCCAAGCCCCACGCAATCTGCTTCTACCCCAACGACACTCGACGTCGTCAACGCCACCGACCACGACGGGCTCGGATCCGCCGTCGAGCATTCTTTCGGCGCCGACGGGCTGAACCCCGGCACGGTCACCACCGCAGACAAGCTGGCCCAGACCAGCACCGTCGCCTATGGACCCGGTGCCGGCGACGCCGCGCAAATGCTTGCCGATCGACTCCAGCTCACCGCCACCGCCTCCGACGCCGTCGCCGCCGACACGGTGCGACTGACGCTCGGCGCGGATTTCCCTGCGGCTCAATACATGACGGACGGCACCTCGACCATCACCGCGACGCCCGTCACGACGGTCGACGCCACGGCCAGCGGAACTCAGGCGCCCGCGCCGACCGATCTCACCGAAATGGCCGGTGCGAAGACCCCGTGCGTGAAGTGATCATTGCTTGGTTTTGGTCCACTTTCCGGCGTCGCCGACGATGCCGACCGGCACGGCCCCGGACAGGCTGACGTTCTGCACGCTCGGACCCGACGCGACGATCGTGGTGTCCTGCAGGATCGGCAGCACGGTCGACATGTTCCACAACCGGGGCTCGACCGCGTTGATCACTTCGCCGATGTCTTCGGTGCCGTCGAGCGCCGCGTCGATCTTCGGCTGAATGCTGCGGTCGCAGATGCCGGTGATATTGCTGGGCGCCTGAATAAGTGCACCCGCTTCCGGTGCCGGGCTCGGCGTGGTCGGCGTCGCTGTCGTGGTCGGCCGCGAGGGCGGCGTCGTATTGCTGGTCGGCGCCGGAGACGGCGACGGCGTCGACCCCGGGGTTGCGGTCGATACCGCCGTCGCTTCCAGTGCGGGGCAGCCGTATCGCGACGCCAGCGAGGTCGCCAGGTCACCGCCGGCCTGATGCCAGCCGACGACGGCATCGACCCGGTTGTTGATCAACGCATCGCCGTAGAGGGCCACCGGGTCCAGCGCAGTGACTGAGGCCGCGATGCCGACGTTGCGCAGTTGATCGGCGGCGGTGTTGGCCACGGCGACCGCTGTCGGATCGTTGGCCGCGACCCCGAGCACCAATGTCAGCGGCACGCCGTCCTTGGTGACGCGGCCGCGGTTGTTCTCCGGCGCGGGCGTGCCCGGCGTCGTCGGCGGCGCGGTCTCGACCGGCTCCAGCTGATAGCCCGAATTGGCCAACAGCGTGAGCGCGCCCTCCTTCGTCATCGCCGGTGGCGCGGTCGGGACGTAACCGGGATCGGACGGGGACCGCACCTGAGCCTGCGCGAGGGTAACGGTGTTGTCGTCGCCCGCCCCCACCGACGCAAGCAAGTCGACGTCGAGCAGACCCAGAATCGCTTTGCGCACTTGGGAATCCGCGAGGGCCGGCTGCTGGGCCCGCAGCGTCAGCTGCATCACCCGCGGCGTGACGATGCGCGCGGTCCGCACGTCGGGTATCGCGGACAGTTGTGCGAACGCCGCCGCGCCGCCGTGCACCTGCGCGACCTGGGTGTCGCCGTTGCGGATCGAATCGGCCAGCGCGGCAGACGAGCCGCCGCGGCGGAACAGCACCTGATCGGGCTTGGCCGGTGCGCTCCAGTACCGGTCGTTGCGGGCCAGCAGGATCTCGTCGCGCTGCGGGTCGATGCTCTCCACCCGAAACTGGCCCCCGGTGACCGGCAGCGCGCGTGTCAACCCCGCCGCGAACCCGCCAGGTATGTCCTTGACGATGTGGGCCGGGAGGATGTCGTTGAACAGCTCGCGCCAGGCCGGATACGGCTGCGAGAAGGTCACCACCGCGGTCTTGCCACCCTCCACGGATTGCACTCCGGTGATCAGGTCGTAGCCCGCTGGGTCCACGACGCCGGGTTGGCTGACCATCTGCCGCCAGAGGTACCAGTAGTCGTCGGCGGCGATGGGGGCGTTGTCCGTCCAGGACGCCTCGGGCCGGATCTTGTAGGTGACGGTGAACGGGCTCTGGTTGGTCACCTCCGCCGACTGCAGCAGCGTGGTGTCGAGCTCCCAACGCGACCCGGTCGGCGACGCCGGGTCGGGAATCGGCCGGAACGAGCTGGGCAACACCAGCGAACTGATCGCCGCGTTCACCGGTGACTGATCGGACAGCAGATGCGAATTGAAGCCGGGGCCGATGGAGTCGATGGCCATGATGATCTGCGTTGCCCGCGGTGGCGGCGGGAGGGTGGTCTTCGACGTGTCGGTGCTCTGGGGTGCGGGCGGAGGGCTGACGGTGCAAGCTGACGTCATCAGCGTCAGCGCGAATAGTGCGGCAACGACGCGATGGGGGCCCGGCACGCTGTTCAGGGTATCGGCAGGCCCGAAAGCCGTAGCTTCGGCGAGGGCACAAACGTTTCTGGGCTGCCGGACGCCGTAGCGGTGGCCGGGGTGGCCACCGAATCGGGACGCTGTTGGGAAGTGGCAGCCGATGCCACCCGGTAGCGCTCCTCAGAGGACGGCGAACTGCTCGCGTCGGCCCCAAGAGCCCACTCGTTAACCCGCTGGGTCCGACCGGAATGAGGCGGACACTGCGTGCTGCACCGGTGCTGGACTGCCCGGGATGCCGGGCGGGACGGCGAACACCGGCCTCGGTCGAACTCGCCATCGCGCCGCAGATCATCGCCGCCGAGTCGCCGAGCCGGGCTAATCAACCACAAGCCCCCGCAATTCTTCAGGGGCTTGAGATTAATAGTAGCTACGTATTGCGCGACGACGGTCGCGATCATTCGCTGAGCTAATTATATTCCGTCAAGATGGCCTATGAACAGCGACCTTCCCCTTGGGGAAGGTCATTGTGCCAGCTGTTCACAGCATCTATAGAGCAACTATACAAATTTGGGAAATGTATAGATTTCCGAACTTACTCGTGGGTAAATTCTTGCCGTCATCGAATGTTCGAGTAAGGGAGATCACATGCACGTCGCCGCCAGGCCTCACGTCACTGCTGGCATCGCACTGGCCGGTGCCGCCGTCATAGCCGCTAGCCCGATGGCACCGACCTTGCCCGATATCCACCTCCCGAACGAACACGAGGTGCAGGCCGCCGCGGTGCGGCTCACGGCAGGTTGGGATCCCCTCGCAGCGTGGCAGAACGCGTTCAACACCGCGTCCACCAACGCCTCGACGCTCGCCGATAACTTCCTCCTGGCCCCGGGCGTCGGGCTGCAGCAGGCGATCGTCAACGAGGTCGGTTTCCTCAAGGAAGTGATCAACGACCCGTCGAGCCTCGGCACGGTGTTACAGCAGATCGCCACCAACGCGCAGACCGTGGCGTCTGGTCTCACGGGGGTGGGCGCGAGCGCCGCCACGAACAAGGCAGCACAGGCCCATAGCGTCGATGCCCTCCATGGCGCCTTGCTCAGCTTGCTACCCACAATGTTGCCGGCCGGTGTCGATCCGGCCACGGTTACCCAGGTCCTGGACGTCTTGGCGTCGCCAGCGAGCGGCCTCCTCATCGGCGCGGTGGGCCCCGTCATCAGCCCCGGGGTGGCACTCCTCAACAGCGCTTTG
>DASRJA010000046.1:0-6093 GCA_035649695.1 Mycobacterium sp.
GATCCCAGCAGGCTGGTCTGTCCGACCGTGGCCACCGCATTGGCAGGCACGACAACGTCCGGCTTGACCGAGATCTCCACATCCGCGTGCCAATTGCGGACGGTCATCTTGCCGACGCTGCCGACGACGACGTCATTGATCATGACCGGCGAATTCGACTCCATCGTCGATACATTCGGGATCTCGACGTGGTAGGTGACGGCATCTGGCCCCCGTCCTACTGCTCCGGGCAGCGGCAGCGAGTTCAATCCTTCGAACGAGCAACCCGTCATAGTCACCGCCAGGCATGCCCCGATGACACTGAACCACTTCAGTTTTCGCATGGCGGTCACGGTCGTTGCCCCCCTTCTGCCGGGAGCAACGGCGTACCGGGCGGAACAGGTGGTGGCGCCTGATCAGCCGGAAGCGCCGGGGACTGTGGCATCAGCATGCCGTCAACGCTCGGCGGCGGTCCCGGAAGGATGGTGGGCGGCCCGGGAATCGGCGCGCCCGGGTACAACGCCGGCGAGGGAGTGGCGGGTACTTCGTTGCCCGGCGAGTACAACCCCGGCGGGCCGGGTGGCTGTCCCCACCCGGGGGGCGGCGGGATATCGCCGGCGCCGAGGTAGGCCGACACCGATGGGAAAGGCTCGGGCGGGTCACCCGGCCCGGCGCCTCCTGGCGCCAGCTTTGGATCGGTGTAGATGATGTTTTCCGGTTTCGGGGCAGGCCTCAGGTACAAGTTGATAGGTAACGGCAGGTTGTTGAAATTGAGCAATCGCAGAGCCGGACCGAGATATTGCGAGCACAGTTTCGCCGTTTCGGGCGCGGTGGTGTTCTCAATGGCGCCGATCATGCCGCAGACGAAGTAAACCGGATTCGAGAAGTTGGACAGACTGATTGATCCGCTTACCCCGCCGGAGGGCGGGTAGTAGATGTTCCCGTAGTTGGCGACCGCGTTCGGTGTGATATGGAGGATGTTCTCGAAAGCCATGCGGTTGTCGACCAGGATCTGAGTGACGTCGGCCAGGCTTCCGACCTGTTCGGAGACTTGGTTGCGACTGCCGGCGACGAAGCGCTGCACCTCACCGAGGGCGACCGACAAATCGGACAACGCTGCATCCAGATCGGACCTGCTGTCGTTCACGACGCTGGTCAGACTGGCCAGCCGGTTCTCGAACATGACAATCTGTTCTTTGCTGTCACGAAGGGCGGTGACGAAGGTCTGCAAGTTCTTGATGATGTCGACGATGTTGCCGCTGCCTTCAGCGAAAATGCGTGCGGCGCCGGACAATTGCGCCAGTGTCTGCCGTAGCTTGTCACCGTTGCCGTCCAATGCATTCGCTGCGCTGTCGATGAACCTCGAGATGGAAGTGCCCGACACTCCCGTCTTCGGGCCCAACTCCGTCGCCAGGCGCATCAGCTGGGTCTTGACCTCGTCCCACTCGACGGGGACGGCGGTTCGGTTGCTGGGTATCACCGCGCCGTCATGCATGGTCGGTCCGTCACCCTTCCGATACGCCGGCGTGAGCTGAACGTAACGCGCTGCAACCAGGTTCTGCGCGACGATTACGGCCTTGGCGTTGGCCGGAATGGGCACGCCGTGATCGACCTTCAACGTCATCTTGGTCTGCGTGCCTTCGGGCTGGATGGAGTCGATCTTGCCGACCTTGACACCCGACACGCGCACCTCGTCGCCGGGGTAAATCGCTGTGGCGGTCGGGAAGTACGCGGTGATGGTGTGGGGCCCGAAGAAGATCTGCCGCACCAGCACTACCGCTCCGACCACCAGCACGACTGCCAGCAGCACGGCGGTGACGGCCATGAGGCGATTACGGCTTGCCATCATTGGGCAGATCTCCTGGTAGCGGTATTCCGTTGACCGGGAAGGGCAGCTCGGCGCGTGGCCCAGCGTTGTCCGGCGGCTGGCCTGCATCGACACCGCGGCGGAACCCGAAGACGTAGTCCAGGAACGGTTGCAGGATCTGCGCCGGTTGGATGTTGGGTATCAACGCGTTGTAATAGGCGCCGTTAGCCACGATCTCGCCCTGGGTGAGCTCGTATTTGGCCAGGCCGGGGATCGCCTTGGACAGGTTGTCCCGGTTCTTGACCAACATCGCGTTGACGCGGTTGAGCCTCTCCAGTGTCGGCGCCAGCTCCTGTTCGTTGTCGGCAACCACGCCGGTCAGTTCCCGAGACACCGCAGAGGTGTTGGCGAGCAGGCTGACGATGGCCTGCCGACGCTCGTTGAGCACCGCGAGCAGATCATTGGCATTGAGGATGAGCGTGTTGACCTGCCGGCTGCGTTCGGACAGGATGCCGGTCACGTCGCCGGCGGTTTTCAGCAGCTCGGCCAGACTCTCGTTGCGGTTATTGAGCGATCTTGACAGTCGGGAAAGGCCGTCGAACGTCGGGCCCAGCTCCGGCGAAATCTGGTCGAGCGTCGCCGCCAGCGTGTCCAGCGACTGGTTCAGCGTGTCGGTGTTGGTTGCAGCGGTATTCGCGGTGAGTTCACTGACGGCGTCGGTCAAGGAGTACGGCGAGGACGTACGCGTCACCGGAATGACCTGACGGTGGTCGAGCGTGCCATTTCCTGAGGACTCCAGGGCCAGCACACGCTCGCCGAGCAACGTGCCCGTGCGGATGTGCGCTGTGGTTTCCGAGCCGACTGCGGCCTTACCCGCGATGGTGAAAGTGATCAGCGCGTCGCCGTTGTCGAGTTTGATCGACGACACAGTGCCGACCTTGATACCCGATACCGTCACATCGTTGCCAGGGGCGAGGCCGCCGGCCTCGGTGAAGAGCGCCTGGTATTTGATGGCCGTGGCGTATTGCAGCAACCGTTGCGGTTGAAGCCCGGCCACGATTACCAGGATCATCACAGTGACGCCGATGAAGCCCGCCTTGACGAGTTCGTTTCCGCGATATCTCTGCATCAATGCCATTAGTTTTCCGCGCACCTCCCGGTCTCTTGCTTGATCCAGGGGAAGACCACGGTGCGGCCCGTCAGGTCGCTGGCTCGGAAGGTGATCCCGCAGATGTAGTAGGGGAAGAACGCGCCGTAGGAACCGACCCGCGCGAGTTTGCGGTAGAGCTCGGGCAGGCGCTGAAGGGTGGCGTCCATGTAATCTTTGTGGTCTCCATCCAGCAGGGGCGCCAGCCTGTTCAACTGGTCGATAGTGCCGGCCAGCGGCGGACGCGCCCGACCGAGCAGGTCGGCCAGCGAGGCGGTGCCGTTATCGAGGGACGTGATCGCCTCGCCGATCGGATCGCGGTCGGCCGACAAGCCACTGACCAGTTGCTCGAGCCGGTCGATCGCCCCAGAGAATTCATCACCGTCCTTGGACAGCGTCCCTAACAGCGTTCGCAAGTCGTCGATCATCTGCTCAATGACCTGGCCGTTGTCCGCCAACGAGTTGGTAAATGACGATGTCTTCGAGAACAGCGATTCGAGAGTCCCCCCTTGGCCCTGCAGGATTTGGATCAGCGACGACGTGAGCGCGTTCACGTCTTGCGGATTGAGGCCTCGGATAACGGGTTTCAGGCCGCCGAGTAGCAGATCGAGGTCCAGAGCGGGTGCCGTGCGGTCCATAGGTATCTGCGAGCCCGCCGGTAATAGCTTTGTCGATCCCGGGCTGTCGGCGAGTTCCAGAAAGCGATCGCCGGTTAGGTTGAGATAGCGAATCTGCGCCCTGGTCGCCGTGGTAAGCACGATGTCACGATCCGCGTCGAATTTGACGAGCACGTTGCGGTCCGCTTGCAGCGATACCGCCTTCACGGTGCCGACCCGAATTCCCGCGACCCGCACAGTATCGCCCGTTTTGAGTCGTGAAGCGTCGGTGAAAATCGCCGAGTATCCGTTCGTTGCACCGGTTCTCGTTTGGTTGAAGATCAAGAACAGGAAGGCGGTCAGGATCGCCATCACGACCGCGAAGGCCGTGAACTTGATGAACGTGCCCCTCGCGCGTGTCATCCTGGCATTCCGATCTGTGCTGAGTTGCGCGGCGGTCCAGGGATCGGCCCGAACAACCAGTTCTTGAGTCCGGCGGAGTTCAGCAGGATGCCCTGATTTCCGTACTGGTATGGGTTGGCGCCGACATCAGCGACGACGGCCGGCACCCGGAACTCGGGTGGAACGTTGGGCAACCCTAGTTCCTTGCAGTAGGGACGGCCCTTGGCGGCGACCTTCGGCAGGTCGTTCGGATAGCGATAGCGTTCGGTACCGAGCGTCAGGCCGGCAGACAGCACCACGGCGCTATTGTTGCCAGGAAGTGGTGGCGAATTCGCCTGCACGGCAAGTCCGCCAAGTGAGCAAGTCAACGACTCGTGATACCGGTTCAGCAGGTCGGTGGTGGGCACGAGCAGACGCAACACCTCGGCCAGCGCCGGTTCGTTGCCGCCGATCACGTCGTTTCCGATATCCGCCAAACCGATGGAGCTCACCAAGAATTGGTCAAGCTCCTGTTGCTGGTCGACGATGGTATTGCTGATCGTTGTGGCGCTGTTGGCTGTCCGGATGAGGTCGGGCGCTGCGTCCGCGTACGCACTGAACGTCGGAGCCGCGGCTTCGAGGTCGTGGCTGAGATTCGGCAGGCTCGGTTCGATCTTGGCCAGGAACGCGTTGAAGTCGGTCAGCGTCCTGCCGAATTTCTCACCCCGGCCGTTGAACGCCTTCGCGATCGCGCCCAGGGTCTGATTGAGTTTGGTGGGGTCGATCTTGTCGAGGACCTGCACCAACTGCTGAAAGACGGTGTTGATTTCGACCACGACGTGCTGACTCTGGATCACCTGACCGGGCCGGAGCGGCTGCGGTGAAGGATTATCCGGCGAAACCATGTCGACAGACTTGGCGCCGAACACCGTTGACGACTTGATATCGACCTTCACGTTCGACGGAATGAGATGCAGCTGCGACGGATTCATCGCCAGGTGCAGTGCCGCCGTGCCGTCGGACCGGTACTCGATCGAATCGACTTTACCGACCTGCACGCCACGCATCTTCACCTTGGCGTCGTTGTTCATCACCAGACCGGCTCGATCCGAAATGACCGTCACTGGTTCGGTTTTGGTGAAGCTGCCTTCGAACAGGCCAATGGCCAAGGCGATGATCAAGCCGATGGCGACAATCAGCGCCAAGCCGGTCAGCGGGCGGACCCAACTACTATTCATCGGCACCACCTATCCCGACAGATTGAAGTTGCCGTTGGAGCCGTAGATGGACAGCGACACCAGAAGGGTGACCGATACAACCACGACAAGGGAGGTGCGCACCGCGTTCCCAACGGCGACCCCGACACCTGAAGGTCCGCCGGAGGCGAAATATCCGAAGTAAGTGTGCACCAACAAGATCGTGATTGCCATCAGTACCGCCTGCAGGAATGACCACAATAGATCGATCGGGTTGAGGAAAGTGTCGAAATAGTGGTCATAGAGTCCACCCGACTGTCCGAACAACACCACCGTCGTGAACTGGGAAGCTACAAACGACAGGACCACCGCGATCGAGTACAGCGGGGTGATTGCGATCATTCCCGCGACGATCCTGGTGGATACCAGGTATTCGACGGGACGGATCGCCATCGCCGTGAGCGCGTCGATCTCCTCGTTGATGCGCATCGCCCCCAACTGCGCCGTCACACCCGCGCCGAAGGTCGCGGCCAACCCGATGCCGGCCACCACCGGGGCAGAGATGCGCACGTTAATGAACGCCGCCAAGAAGCCCGTCAGGGCTTCGATGCCGATGTCGCCCAGGGAGCTGTACCCCTGAACCGCCAGCGTTCCGCCAGCGGCAAGGGTCAGGAAGCCGACGATAACGACGGTGCCGCCGATCATCGCCAAAGTTCCTGCGCCCATGGAGATTTCGGCGATCAGCCGGATGATCTCACGACGGAAATGAACGGCCGCGTGCGGCACGCCGCCCAGGGCTCGCAAGTAGAACAACATGTGATCGCCGATGCGGCCCAGCAGGTCGGTCGGCTTCTTGAGCCCTCGGGTCAGCCGCGGAAAGCGACTGCGCAGTACTGTTCGTGTTCCCATCGCTTAGTGGCTTCCCGTCGTCATCTGGATACCGATGGCCGTCACGACCACGTTGATCACGAACAGCGCCATGAACGC
>DASRJA010000047.1:0-5967 GCA_035649695.1 Mycobacterium sp.
GGCGGCTGGCAGAGCTTCGACGCGTTGATGGACCGCGCGCGAGCTGCCTACGCCCATCCCCGCAACGCCAGCGGCGATCCGATGATGATCTACTTCACCTCGGGCACCACGGGATATCCCAAGATGGTCCTCCACACGCACGCCTCGTACCCGATCGGCCACGTCATCACCGGCCGCTACTGGCTCGACAACGGCCCCGACGACCTTCACTGGACCATCTCGGACACCGGCTGGGCGCAGGCGGCGTGGACCTGCTTCTTCGCGCCGTGGAATATGGGCGCCGCCGTCTTCGTCTGGGACGCGCGCGGCAAGAAGTTCGACGCGCAGGAAACGCTGGCGATGTTCGAGCGCTTTCCGATCACGACGTTCTTCGCGCCGCCCACGGCCTACCGCATGCTCGTGCAGGAGCCGCTGCGCGCGCACCGCTTCCCCACGCTGCGTCACTGCATGGGTGCCGGCGAAGCGGTCAATCCCGAGGTGATCGAGGCATGGCGCGAAGGCACCGGCCACCACATTTACGAGGGCTACGGCCAGACGGAGACGGTCTTGCTGGCCGCGACGTTTCCGGCGACGCCGTGGAAGCCCGGCTCGATGGGTCCCACTGCGCCGGGGCACGTGCTCGGCATCATCGACGACGACGGCCACGAAGTGCGGCGGGGCACTGAGGGCGATCTGGCCGTGAGGGTGGCACCGCACCGCCCGGTCGGAATGTTCGCCGGCTACTGGCGCAACGAGGACGCGACGCGACGCTGTCACCGCGGCGACTGGTACGTCACAGGCGATCGTGCATCGATGGACGAGGACGGCTATCTGTGGTTCGTCGGTCGCGCGGACGATGTGATCAACAGCGCCTCGTATCGCATCGGTCCGTTCGAGGTCGAGTCGGCGCTCGTCGAGCATCCGGCGGTGGCCGAAGCCGCGGTCGTTGGCAAGCCGGATGCGCTCCGCGGCGAGATCGTGAAGGCGTTCGTCGTGCTGACGGCCGGCCACACACCTTCGCCCGCGCTCGCCGCCGAGCTGCAAGAGCATGTCAAGCAGGTGACCGCGCCCTACAAGTATCCGCGCGAGGTGGAGTTCGTCGCCGACCTGCCGAAGACGATTTCGGGAAAGATCCGGCGTACCGAGCTGCGACAGCGCGAGCGCGGGCGCTAACGTCTCGGGAGATCGACGTTCAACGACCCTTACTGAAGGCGAACCTCGCCAGCCACTGAGGCAGTCTGCCGTGGTATCGCCCGCGGCGGGTGTAGGTTTTGCGACACCTAAAATTCTGCTAGCTTTCGCGTCGCATGCTGCCTAGAATGCCGGCCTAATTGCTGTGCTTTGTAGCACCCGCGATTGGAGCGGGGTCATGAGACCTCGGGGGCATTTGTGCGACCGTCTATTTTTTCCTCGCGTTCTCAATTCTGTGCCGTCGTTCTCATCCTCGCTGCGGCGCTGTCGCTCGGTCTCGCCACGCCCGCGCTCGCGCAGTTCGTTCAAGGCGACCTGACGGGCAACTGGACGATGCACGGGCTCACCACAGCGAATTTCGAGCAGGATCCCGGGCCCGCCAACTGGTTTCGCGGATCGTTCACGCTGAGCAGTACCGGCGTAGTGCTCTCCGGCGCCATAGAGCTCGCGGACGGCAGCACGCGCGTGTTGATCGGCGGCAAGCTCACCATCGGCCCGACCGGTCTCGTCGGCGGGACGCTGAACGTGGCCGGCTCCGTGGTCAACGTACGCGCGACGATGACGCCCGACAAAAACGGCGTCGTCGGAGTCGCGGACGACGCCGCGCACGCGCGCGACGAGGTTTTCGCGCTCGTGCGGCAGACCGCCACGACGTTTTCCACAACGGAGCTGATGGGCCAGTGGATCGTCTACGGCATCAGCACGCCCGAAGACGGCCTGGCCGCTGCCGCCATTGCACGCGGCGCATTGACGTTCAATGAGCTCGGCGCCCTGCAGGCAACCGAGCAGCAGCCCGCGCTGCTGAACACCCGTGGTGGCGATATCACGGATGGCGTCGACCAGCTCACAGGTGGCGAGCTCACCGTTTCGAGTGCCGGGGTCGTTGCGGGCTCGCTCAACGGCAACACGGGCGGACCGACACCCGAGGACATCACGTATACGATCAGCGGCGTGATCGAGGCCGGCGGGGACGTGATCGTCGGCGTCGCCACGCGCGAGGTCGTGGCGACGGGCGCGAAGGGTCGGATCTTCTTCGTCGCGATGAAGTCGGGCGCGGCTCCACTCGCGATCGCGGCGGCTCCGGCCGTGATCGGCGATGTCGCCGGGACGTGGCGCAGCTACATCCATATCGTCATCAATGATGACCCGCGGTTCGGTCTCTGGCTCGAGGGCCTGGTTGTCATCCGCGGGACGGACGGCTTCGTGTCCGGCACGCTTCGCAATGCCGACGGCACGACGGGAGCCCTGGCCGGTACGCTCACCACCCGCCCCGACGGCGATCCGGCGACGAGGCTCTCGGGCGACCTCCTGTTACGCTTGTCGGTTCCGGGCTTCGTGCCGTTCGTGCTGCCCGCGAAGTTTCAGGGCGGCGTGTCACCGGCACACGACCGGATCTTCAGCTCGATCTTCATCAATGTCGCCGTGCCCCCCGCCAGCCTGACCATCCATGGCCTGGCGATGCTCGTGCACCAGCCGGTCTCCACCGTACAGTTCGCCGCCCCGACCTACACCGTGCGCGAGCAGATCGGCGGCTCCACCGCGCTGATCAGCGTCACGCGCAGCGGTACGGTCGGCGTCGTCAGCGTGGACTGGGCGACGGTTCCGGGCGGCACTGCGACGCCGGGCGTCGACTACACGGCAGCCACGGGGACCGTCACGTTCCCGAATGGTGTGGCCACCGTTACCTTCCCGATCGCCATCGCCGACGACAATGTGTTGGAGCCCAATAAAACGGTCAACCTCGTCTTGCGTGATCCGACGAATGGCGCGGTGATCGGGCCGCGGTCGACGGCCCAGCTGATCATTCAGGACGACGAGCAGATCGTTCAGTTCCACGCGGCGTCGGCCAATATCACCGTGAACGAGGGCGTGCCCTCGGTCACGCTCACGCTCACCCGTACCGGGCCGTCAGCAACGGCCTTCACCGTGCCGGTGGTCATCGACGGGGGCACGGCCGTCTCCAATGTCGATTATCCGGCGAGCTTGGATTCCGGCCTGGTCGTGGCGTTCGCCCCGGGTCAGCTGAGCAAGACGGTCAGTGTGCCGCTGCTCGACGATGTGCTGCTCGACGGCGTGAAGACGCTCGTGCTGAGGCTCGGCACGCCGAGCTCACCGAACGTTCTCCTCGGAGTCCAGCAGACGTCGACGATCACGATCGTCGACAACGAATCGGGCTCCGTGAGGTTCGCCGTGGCCGCGTCCTCGATCGTCGAGGGCGGCCTCGCCAAGATCACCGTCATACGGACGGGCACGAATCTACAAGCCGGCATCGACATCACCTACACGGTGACCGGCGGCACGGCGACATCAGACGACTACACAGTCTGCCTCGCGCTGCCAACCCCAGCCGCGCCGTGTCAGGCAGTCGTCGGCACGGGCACGCTGTCGTTCGCGCGTGGCCAGACGACGCAGACGATTTTCGTGCAGACGACAGCGGACACGCTGAACGAGCCGTCCGAGACCGTGATCATTCAGCTGGGTAACGCACAGAACCTCGCGGTTCTCACCGCGCCGACGACGCACACGCTGACGATCCTCGACAACGACAGGCCTGGAGTGCTGCGCTTCACGACGTCGGCGCTGACCGTGGCCGAGCCGCAGGGCGCGGATCGCACGGTGCAGCTGACCGTGACGCGAGCCGTAACGCTGCCCGCCGGGGTGAACTTCGCCAGCGGTGTGACGGTCGACTACGCGGTCACCGCGGGCAACGCGACCAGCGGTGAGGACTTCACGCTTCTCGGGACTGGCACGCTGACGTTCGACGCGTTCCAGGCGTCGCAGACGATCAGTCTCGTGATACATCCCGACGACGTCCCTGAGGGCACGGAGACCCTGACCGTGACCCTGAGCAATCCCACAGGCGGCGCCACGCTCGGCACTCCCAGCGCGATCACGATCACGATCACGGACGATGAGCGCGCCGTCTTTTTCGCCTCGGACCGAGTGACGGTCGTCGAGGCCACGTTGTCAGTGGCAATCACGCTGTTGCGCTCCGGTCCGCCGGCCGGCGGTTTCACCATTCCCATCAACATCGCGCCAGCCAGCACCGCGGTTGCAGGACAGGACTATCCAGGGACCTTCACCGGCGCCACCGCGCGATTTGCCTCGAACCAGATGTCCGCCGTCGTCGTGATTCCTCTGCTCAATGACGCGTTCCTCGACGGCTCGAAGGAGCTGGTGCTGGAGCTCGGCACGCCGGTCCCCATCGCTCCAGCGCCGGATGCGCCGGCCGTTGGAACCCGACGCCTCATGACGATTGCGCTGGGTGACAACGACACTCCGGGCGAGATTGGCTTCGTCGCTCTCGCCTCGACGGTGAACGAAGGCGCCAAGCTGCGAATCACCGTCGGCCGCCGGGGTGTGAACCTCGCGCGTGACGTGACGGTGAAGTACCGGGTCGCGACGACACCGGCGCCGACGGCGACCGAGGGCACCGACTTCCAGTTTGTCGATGCCGCCGGCACTCCCCTTCCCGGCACGCCGCCGATCACCGGCACATTGACGTTCGGCCCCGGCGCCACCAGCGCGTTCATCGACGTCAAGGCGCTGCTCGACGGGATCAAGGAACCGACGGAGAGCTTCACGATCGAGCTGTTCGAAAACTCGCACGGGGCGCTGATCAACGGCCGCACGCGCCACGTGGTGACCATCAACGACACGAACCAGGCGGGTGTGATCCAGTGGTCGCCCGCGGTGGTGACCGCCAACGAGGAAAGCGGCGCCGTGACGCTGACGATCATACGGACCGGAACCAACCTCTCGCAGGACGTCAGCGTGTCGTACCGGCTCGACGCCCCCAACGCCGGAACGGCAACGCCGAGCGCTGACTACAGCTCGCCCCTGGGAACGGTCACGTTCGCGGCGGGCCAGACGACGCAGACGGTGACGCTGACGCCGTTCAACGACAACCTCACGGAGCCGACCGAGACCATTCGGATCCTGCTCCACGACCCCACGGGCGGAGCAACGCTCGGACTCAACAAGGTCGTGATCGTGAACCTCGTGGACGGCGCTGAGCGCTTCAACGGCCAATATTCCGGAACGTTCACGGGGTCGTTCGAGTTCGGCGGGCCGGTGTCGGGCACCGAACGCTTCAGCGTCAGCAACGCGGTCATCACCGTGTCGCAGATCTGCGGCGGAGGCGTGTGCGACAACGCGATCACTAACAGCACTGGCGACGTCTTCTTCAACGGGGACGTCACGTTTACGTTTGGCTCTTTGGTGGTCGGCGACTCGACCTGCGCCTTTACCGGCCGGTTCACCCCGTCCGGGACAGCGGTGTCGGCGGCCGGAACCTGGACCTGCAGCTCGGTCGAGGACGGTCAGGGCAACGGGACGTGGCGGGCGACGCGGACTTCGCTGGTGGTGCCCGCACCGTAACTGTCGCCTGGCTGGGCTATGATCGAGCCCCTCTGGAACAAGGAGGGGCCATGACGCGCCGGCCGTTCACGTCCGAGCACGAGATGCTGCGCAAGACCGTGCGCGGCTTCGTCGAGCGCGAGGTCACGCCGCACGTCGGCGCGTGGGAAGAGGCCGGGCAGATCCCCAAGTCGTTCTGGCGACGCCTGGGCGAGCTCGGCTTTCTCGGGCTCGACTTTCCCGTCGAGTACGGCGGCGCCGGCGGCGATTTCTTTTCGAGCGTCGTCCTCGGCGAGGAAATGGCGCGCTGCCGCTCGGGCGGCGTCGCCTTCAGCGTGCTCGTGCACACGGACATGTCGTCTCCCTGGCTCGTGCGCTTCGGCACCGAGGCCCAGAAACGAAAATACCTGCCGGGCATCATCCGCGGCGAGACCGTGT
>DASRJA010000048.1:0-6044 GCA_035649695.1 Mycobacterium sp.
TCGTCGGCACCCTCGACCGCGGCTCGATCGGCCACGCGGCGCTGGCCAACGGCATCGCCGCCCACGTGCTGGACTTCGACGACACGTTCAACCCCGAGCGGACCACCATCCACGGCAGCGCGCCGCTGTGGCCGGCGATCGCCGCGGCGGGCGAGCTGGGTTCCGTTTCCGGCCGGCTCGCTGTCGAAGCGTTCGTCGCGGGCTTCGAGGTGCAGACCCGCGTCGCGATCGCAGCGGGGCCGGGGCACTACGACGTCGGCTGGCATGTGACCGGCACGGTCGGACACATCGGCGCGGCGGTGGCCACCGCGCGACTGCTTGGCTTGGCGGCGGACCAGACGTTGGCTGCGCTCGGCACCGGTGCTACTCAGTCGGCCGGGATGAAGGTCGTCTACGGCTCGATGGGCAAGTCGCTGCACGCGGGCAAAGCGGCCGTGGACGGGCTGCTGTCCGGTTTCCTTGCCCGCGATGGCTTCACGTCGGCCACCGAGCCGATCGAAGGGCATCGCGGCTTTCTACATCTCTTCTCACCCGACCCCGTCGCCGAGCGGGCGGTCGAGGGGCTCGGAGCCGTCTGGTATCTGCCGCGCGACGGGTTCAAGCCGTATGCGTGCGGCTCCTTGACCCACCCGCCCGCGCAGGCACTTCTCGAGTTGCGGTCCGAGCACGGCTTGACCGCCGACGACGTCGCCGCCGTCGACGCCTACGTCCACGACTACGTGAAGACCACGACCGGGCTCGCCGAACCGCGCACCGGCCTGGAGGGCAAGTTCAGCATCTACCACGTGCTCGCGGTCGCCCTCGCCGACGGCGCGGCATTACTCGACCAGTTCACCGATGAGCGCGTCGCCGACCTGGAACTGGCCCAGCTGCGGAAGCAGGTTCACGTTCACACCGACCCGGCGCAGACCAAGGATTCGGCGCGGGTGGTTGTGACGCTGCACGACGGACGCACGCTGGAACGACACGTTGCGCACAATCTCGGCACCCCGGACAACCCGATGACCGATCAACAACTCGAGGACAAGTTCGTCGGATTGGCTTCGCCGGTGCTCGGCCAGGGCCGTACCGAAGAGCTGGCCACGACGTGTTGGCGGCTGCTCGACCTCGACGACATCCGAGCCCTGCTGGCGCTGACGGTCCCGGGCTAGGCCGCCGCAGGGGCAAACGCCTCCCGCAGCATCGCGCACTGGCTGTTGAAAAACGACTGCGACACATCGGCTTTCGGCACGATCCCGTCGAACCCGTGGAACGCGCCGGCGACGACCTCGACTTCGCACGGCACACCGGCGGCCTTGAGCCGCTCGGCGTAGGCCAGGTCCTCGTCGTGAAACAGGTCGAAGGTGCCGACACCCAGCCATGCGGGGGGCAAGCCACTGAGATCCTCGCGTCGCGCGGGCACGGCCACCTGCGGGTCGGCCCCGCCGAGATATGCGGACCAACCGAACTTATTGCTTGACTGGTTCCACAGCCGATGACCCGGATTCTCCAGATCCCTTCGGCCCACAGTGCGGTCGTCGAGCATCGGATACACCAAAAGCTGTGCCGCAAGGCTGATTTCGCCCCGATCGCGGGTGAGCAGGGCCAGCGCCGCTGCCAGCCCGCCGCCCGCGCTGGCGCCCCCTATGGCCACTCGTGCGGGATCAACCGAGGGCAGCCGAACAAGCCACTGCAGCGCCGAATAGCAGTCTTCCAGCGATGCGGGGTATGGGTTCTCGGGTGCCAACCGGTACTCCACCGACGCGACAGTCACGCCGAGTTCGCGGGCGTAGCGGCGGCAGAGCACGTCGTCTTGTGCCGCTCGACCGATGACGTACCCACCGCCGTGGATCCACAACAGCCCCGGAGCCTGACCCGTCACGCCGGTGGGACGGAAAAGCCGAATTCCCACTCCCGAGGGCAGCGTCAGCACCTCGATGTCTTTCGGCGGTCGGTGCCACATCAACCGCTCGGCCGCACGGATGAACGGCACCGTGACCGGCGTGACGATCTGCTTCGGGGTGTAGCGGGCGACGCGGCGCAGGTCGGGGTGGAAATGGGTGGGCTGCACCTTTCCAGTATTGACGCTCACTTCAGCAGCGGGTCCCGCGGGAGGCCGAGAATCCGTTCGGCGATGGTGTTGCGGGTGATCTCCGACGTGCCGCCCGCGATGGTCATGGCCCGGTTGCCGAGATAACTGCGGAGCAGCTTCGGCGCCTGGCCGACCACCGCCGCCGAACCGGACAACTCCATGCCCAACTCGGTGATCCGCTGTCCCGCCTCGGCCACCAGAAGCTTGGTGACGTTGCCCTCCGGGCCCGGCTCCGCGCCCGCGATGGCCCGGCTGGCCCGGCGCAGGTTCAGCAGCCGCAACGTGTGCGTCTCCGCGATGCACTCGCCGGCCCGGCGCGCGTAGTTGGCCGCCGACGGCGAGGCGTCGAGCAGCTTGATGAGGTGATCCGGGCTGAAGCCGACGGCGCCACCAGAACCGCCGCCGATCGAGATGCGCTCGTTGCCCAGTGTCGCCCGGGCCACGAGCCAGCCTTTGTTCACGTCGCCAACCACGTCTTCGTCTGGAACGAAAACGTCGTCGAAGAAGACCTCGTTGAAGTGAGAGTCGCCGGTGATGCCGCGCAGCGGATTGACTGTCACACCAGGGGCTTTCATGTCGATCGCCATCATCGTCACACCGGCATGCTTGGGCGCGTCTGGATCGGTGCGCACCGTGGCGAGTCCCCACTGGCAGTACTGGGCCAGACTGGTCCACACCTTCTGCCCGGTGACCCGCCAGCCACCGTCGACCTTCTTGGCGGCCGTGCGCACCGCGGCGGCGTCGGAGCCGGCGCCCGGCTCGGAGAACAGCTGGCACCACATCACCTGGCCGCGCAGCACGGGTTCGACCCAGCGCTCACGCTGGTCGTCGGTCCCTGCCTGCGCGATGGTGAGCGCCACCCAGCCCGTGATGCCCATGTCGGGCCGCTCGATGCCGGCGAACTCCTCCTCGATGACCAGCTGCTCGAGCACATCGGCCGCGCGGCCCCACGGTTTCGGCCAGTGCGGCACCAGGTAGCCGGATTCGACGAGGTAGTCGCGTTGCTTGTCCTGAGGTAGGGACTGCAGATGCGCGACGGCCTCGCGGGCCTGGTCGCGGTGAGCCTCCGCCTCGGCGGGCAGCGTGAACGACGCGCCGTGCGCCTGGCCGCTGCGCTGGCCCTCGACGATATCGAGCAGCGGGTCACCGCCCTCCTCCATCAGCGCGGCCAGTGTGCGGGCCCGCCGCAGGTACAGGTGGGCGTCATGCTCCCACGTGTACGCGATGCCGCCGTGCAGCTGAATGTTGTACTGCGCGTTGAAGATCTGAGTACGAATGGCGTGCGCGGCGGCGACAGCGGCGGGGAACCACGCACTGTCAAGGTCATCGGCGCGCGCCGCGTCCCAGGTGGCCGCGGTGGTCTCCTCGGCGTTGACCAACATGTTGGCGGCATGGTGCTTGACGGCCTGGAACGTGCCGATGGTCCGGCCGAACTGTTCGCGCACCTTGGCGTATTCGACGGCCATGTCGAGAGCCGCCCAGCTGACACCGACCGCCTCGGCCGACGCCAGGATCCGGAACACTGTCAGCGCCTTGCGTGCGGCGCCGCGAAGCACCCGGTCCCTTTCGACCGTCACGCCGCGAAGCGCGACCGTCCCGACACTGCGGGTGGTGTCCAGCGACTCCAGCGCCGTAATCGTCACGCCGTCGGCCTTCGCGTCGACAATGACGACGTCCTCACCCGCGGCGATCACCAGCACGTCGGCGTCCGGCGCGCCGAGCACGGCGGGGCTTTCTCCGGTCACGACCAGGTCGGAACCGATCGTGACGTTGCCCGCCAGCGCGAGCGCACCGACGGCGCTGCCGTCGGCCAGCGCCGGAAGTAGTTGCGCGCGCACGGAATCCGGTGCGCAACGGTCGATCACCACCGCCGCCGCGACGCTGGGCAGGAACGGGCCGGGGGAGAGTTCGCGACCTTGAGCCTCCAGCACCACCGCCAACTCGGCGAGGCCGAAGCCCGAACCACCATGGTCCTCTGCAATCGCAAGCCCGTTCCAGCCGAGGTCCTTGCCCGCGGACCAGATCTCCGACGGATGCGTGGCGCCGTTCTCCAGCGTCGCGCGGGCCGCCGCGCGGCTGTTCAGCCGGTTCAGCTGCCCGATCGCGGAATCGGCCAGGTCAGTGTGTTCTTCGGTGATGGCGAGAGCTGACTTACTCACGGTGGAAGTCCTCTGTAAAGCGCGGATGTTGACGGTTGTCAATCGAAGCTAACGCGCCCGAGGGCAGCTCAGAAGAGACGTGATGCAGTTCACAAATGATCTTGAAAGTGTCACGGGTAGACATGTTCGGAATGTTGTCGTTTGAGAGCCGGACTGCGGGGTACAGTCGCGCAATGACGGTACGACCGGACACCCGGTACCCCGGACCGACCATATGGACGCGTGCCCGGTGGTTCCTGAAGGCCGGACCGGCCGACTACATGCTCGCGATGAGTGTTGCGAGCGCGTCCCTACCCGTTATCGGGAAACACCTTGAGCCGCTGGGCGCTGCGACGGCGATGGGCGTCTGGGGTTACCGCCACATGCCGGATTTCCTCGGTGCCACCGCGCGGTCCTGGTTCGAGCCGGGGAACGCCGAGGTACGCAAGCTGGAACGCGATTCAACCCACAACGTGGTCGAGGCCGCACTGCGTGGCGTTGTCCGGGCTGAGGACCTTGACATTGAGTGGCCCGCGCCCGAGAGCGCCCCGCCGCTGTGGAAGTTCAGGCAACATCGGCGCAGCGTGTACCGGACGTCGGTGCGATACGGCAACCTGCCGTCGCAGCTGCTCGACGTGTGGCGCCGGAAGGATCTGCCTGCCGAGCCCGCCCCCGTGCTGATCTTCGTGCCGGGTGGTGCATGGGTGCACGGCAGCAGGCTACTGCAGGGCTACGCGCTGATGTCGCATCTGGCCGAGATGGGTTGGGTATGCCTGTCCATCGATTACCGTGTCGCGCCGCACCATCGCTGGCCGGCGCACCTCACCGACGTCAAGACCGCGATTGCATGGGCGCGCGCGAACGTCGACAAATTCGGCGGTGATCGCAATTTCGTTGCGGTAGCGGGATGTTCGGCAGGCGGACACCTGTCGGCACTCGCGGGACTGACCGCGAACGATCCCGAGATGCAGTGCGAATTGCCCGACGGCTCCGACACTTCCGTCGATGCAGTGGTGGGCATCTATGGGCGCTACGACTGGGAGGACCGGTCGACGGCGGAGCGGGCGCGCTTCGTCGACTTCCTGGAACGGGTCGTGGTTGGGCGCAAGATCGCAAAGCACCCCGACGTGTTCCGCAAGGCGTCTCCGATCGCCCGTGTGCACAAGGACGCACCGCCGTTCCTTGTCATCCACGGCACCGGCGATAGCGTCATTCCCGTCGAGCAGGCTCGCAGCTTCGTCGCGAAACTGCGCGCCGCGTCGCATTCGGTGGTCAGCTATGTGGAGCTCCCGGGAGCGGGCCACGCGTTCGACATGATCGACGGCGCCCGCACCGGATCGATGGCGACCGCAATCGGCTTGTTCCTCAATCAGATTCACCGGAACCGATCGCTCACGCGGGCCAAACAGGTGATCTAGGCTTCCTCCGGGTAGGAGGGAGCACTGTGAAGAGGCTTCGCGGGTGGGACGCTGTGCTGCTGTACAGCGAGACGCCGAACGTGCACATGCACACGCTCAAGCTGGCGGTGATCCAACTCGACGATCTCGGTGGCCGCACGTTCGGGATCGACGAGTTCCGCAAGGTGATACATGGCCGGCTCCACAAGCTCGACCCGTTCCGGTACCAGCTGATAGAGGTGCCGGGCAAGATCCACCACCCGATGTGGCGGGAGAATTGCGAGGTCGACCTCGACTACCACGTGCGTCCCTACCGGGTCGATGCGCCGGGCGGTCGGCGACAACTGGACGAGGCGGTCGGCGAGATCGCCAGCACCATGTCGTTGATCGTCACGCCCAGGTGTTTGCCAGTCGCTTTGATGTCTGCGAGCGCTAGCG
>DASRJA010000049.1:0-4584 GCA_035649695.1 Mycobacterium sp.
TCATGGGTTGGACGACGTGCCCGCGGGCTCGGCCGGCAGCACGCCCTGGCTGAGACTGATGACTGTTTCGAAGACCTTGGGGCCTGGGACCTCCCAGCCCGAGACGTCGACGCTGAGGGTGACCCCGTAGTGCAAGGCCGCCTTCGGCTTGCCGCCCATCGCCTGCCACAGCTCGCCCAGGCTCTGCAGCTGGTTCTCAGCGAGGATGCGCGCCCGCACCGGCGGCTCCTGCCCTTCGAGGTCGCCGCGCAGGTACTGCGCCGGAACGGCCCGGTGCCGCAGCAGCACCTTCATGACCTCGCCCAGCAACAGGTGCTCGTCGGCAGCCGGCTCGGGCACGTCGCTGGGCCACGCGGTGATGAGGTACGAGCAGTCGACCCGCACCGGCGGCCGCCGCCGCGAGGTGATGCGGTTGTCGTCGTCGCGCCGCAGCTCCCATTCGTTGCTGCGTAGCTGGGTGTTCTCGCGGATGTCGTAGAGGAACATCGACACCGCCGGCAGGGTCACCCCCGACGGCGGGAACTGGTCGTCCGGCGCCGCGAAGCTGATATCGACGTTCCGTACGGCCAGCTCGGCGTCGAGCAGTGCGGCGAGGGTGGCGTCAAGATCCTGGAACATGCTGGCCCGAGACACCGTCCATGAGCGGTCGCTCGCTCCCGCCCTCCACCGCTCTCCGCCTCGCTCGCACCCCGCCTCTTTCCCCCTAGACCACCTCGCCGAAGCGATATTAACTGACTAATAAATTGGTAAACAATGACAGATCGATGACAGGCACGACGTCGATTCAGCAGGCCCTACCGCTCCACAGGCCGCATCGGTCAGAGTTGCCTATCGATCCACAGGCCGCCGAAGGCACGGAGAATGCTCCTATCAAGTGTGGGCTGTTTGCGGTGTAGGTCCGCGAGGTAATCCCGCAGCCCCGGGTGCATGTTGCCGGGGTCCAGCGAGTTGACGAGTTCGTCGATCAACTTGTCCCCGTCGCGGTTCACCTTCTCAGCCGCCGCCATCTTCTGGAGGCCTTGCGACAGCGTTGGCGGCCCACTTGGCACGACCGGCGTCGAGCTTGACGAGCCCTCCGCCAGGTGGGGGAACGGCCGGAGCTTCAGCAACGACGAGGTGAGCGGCGACGGATCCTTGTTCGTCTTGAGCTTGCTCGCCGGCGGCGGCGACGACGACTGCAAGAACTGCGAGAAACTCGACCTCGGCATCGTCGACGACGTCACCGGCGGCTGATCCGACACCGGCGGCGGCGGCGCTGGGCCCGTGACCGTCTTGAGCTTCTTCGCCAGCGGCGGCGACGACGACTGCAAGAACTGCGAGAAACTCGACCTCGGCATCGTCGGCGACGTCACCGGCGGCTGATCCGACACCGGCCGCATCAACATGCCCGGCATCGGCTTCGAAGACGAAGTGATCGGCAGGGTCGGCGGCATGTTCGACTTGACCTTCCACTGCGGCGAGACCTTCCACTGCGACGATGACACCTTGTTCGACGACGACGTCACGCTCGACTCGAACTCCTCGGGCAACGACACCGCCATCTCATCTGGATCCACCACCGGTGGCTCCGACGACACCGGCGGCTTCAACGACGAAACCAGCGGCTTGGACGACGGCGTCAAGTTCGACGACACCGGCGACGTCGTCGTGGACGATGCGCCCACGTCGTTGGCATTCGACGTCTGCGACGCAGACTTGGCGAGCTGTCGCGCATAGTTCAGCCAGCTCTCCAGCGCGTCCTTCTTCGGATCGGACAGCGTCCCGCCAAGCTTCGTGCGAGTGAAGTGCTGACCCTCCCCCTCGAGGAGGACCTGTCCAACCGTCGCGTACTTCCAAGTTGTAACGGCCTCTCCTGTTCCGATCTGGTCGATGATCGCCTTCGCATCGGGTAGCTGATGTCCCGTCACAGCCTCAGTCAGATACAACTTGAGTGCCTTCGAGCCCTTGCGGGCAACTGCCGGCAGGCCAGACAATCCATACGTCGGCTGGTCTCCTGCATTCTTGTTATCCGGTGTCCAGCCGGTGAGCTTGGATTCATGAATATTGATTCTGTAACGGCCATCCCGGAGCTTGATGAGGATGAGATCAGGGCCCTTCTCGCCCGACCCCGTCGAATGAGTCAATAGATGCGTTCCACGGTCGGACGGCTTGGCCCGAAGCCTCTGCTTCAGTCTGAGCTCATCCATCAACTCGCCGACGGTGCCCAGATAGTTGGTTTGAGACTTAGCGGGAAATTGCTGAGCTGATGGCGCACTCGTCAGGGTCTTGAGGGCCGTCAGGGGATTCAAAGGACCGTCCTTGAGGATCCCCCAGAAGACGGCTGCTTGCCTCCCCTTCAACTGGGACAGGAATTGGCCGGCGTCCTGTTGCTGGCCCTCCAGCAGACCTTCCATCTTCTTCTTGATCGCCGCACCAATGCTGGAGATGGTGCCGAGTTTTGCGGCGGCGAGGGTCCGCCGAACGATCCACGTACCCCAGATCCCCAAGACCTGGTAGACCCGCATGAGATCTTCATCACTCAGGACGGAACCGAGGGACGACAGTGAACCCGTGACCGGCTTGCCCGTCCTCTTGACTGCCCTGATCCCGAGCAGGCCATCCTTCCACTTGTCAACGCTAGGCGGCCACTCGTTGAAGCTTCCCACACGCTCCTTGACCGCATGCGAGTACCTCTTAGCGGAATGGTCATAGCGGATATACTTCTCCTGTGCCTCTTCATTATCGGCCAGTATATATGTACTGGTCAAGGCGTCCTTTTGCACCAAGAGGACCGGCACTTCGGACAAGTCCTGGTACGACGTTATGCGATACGTACCGTCCGCTGCCCTTTTCGGGGGAGGCTCCGTTACTTTGAAAAACGAACTGAGCGTCCCTTGGGTCTTCGATCGGGCGAGATTCTTGCCGAAGCCACCTCCAGTCTTGAACGCGATCTCCGACTGCGGCGGAGGCAGCATCATGCTCTTCGGCGCGTCCGTCTTGGTTCCTCCATGAGCGGTGATGGGCGGGTGGTTCGGCTCGTCGTCTCGGTCACGCTTCTTGGTTTGAATGGGCTCTATCGCACTCTTCTCGACCAGACGGATCACCTTGTTCACGGTCTTCTTACTGAAGTCACGCAGGGCTAGCCAGTCGCCGATGTCCCTATTCGGCGCCTTCACTGACGCAGCAGCCCAAAAAGCATCAGCAACTTCGTCGCTTCCAACCGATCCTGTTGCAAGGTCAAGAATCGTCTGTAGAAGATCTCCGTCCGTTATCGGCGTGCCGTCGTGGGTGAACAACCGTTGGACCGGCGCGGCCGCTGTCGTGTCGTCACAGCCGGCGGGCGCGTCGGGGCCCGTCTGTTGCACGACGTGGGTGAGCTCGTGGGCGAGGGTTCGGCGGCCGCTGTCGCTAGTGGGCTGGAACTCGCCGCGGCGGAAGAAGATGTCCTGGCCGGTGGTGAAGGCGCGTGCCTGCAACGCCCTGCTGAGAGTGTCGGCCCGGGAGTCGGTGTGGACCCGCACCGAGCCGAAGTCCGCTCCCAACGACCGCTCCAGCGGCCCCCGCACTGTGGCCGAGATTCCCTGGCCCTGGCCGCGGGCACCCAAGATGACCCGCTGGATGAGCGGGTCGATCGGGTCGCTCGCTCCCGCTCCGGCGTGCAGGCGCGGCATCGGCGGGTCGGACCGGGCATGCTGCGCCTCCGACTCCGACGGAGCACCGGCGACCTCGCCGCCGCCCTCCCGCTCCATCACCTGGTCCGCTTCGCGCTCGTAGCAATCGCTGACCGGGCCGAGCGTCAGGCGCCGCTTCACCGGTCCAGACGGTCGCGGTACCAGCCGCTGCACGTCACGGTTCCCGCAGGCTCGCTGCATCGCCAGAAGGACGTCGCCGACGCCGGTGAATGACGCCAACTCGGACGGCTCGGACTGGCGCTCCCCTGCCGTCGCCACGACGTCCCGGACGGCGCCATCTGGCTCGTTCGCTGCAGCGATCTGCTGGCGGTGAAACCGGTTCATGGCATCCCCTCTCGCCCGTCACCGGTGATGACCTTGCCCATCTTCTGGTACTCACGCTCGGTGGCGTGATGGAGGTGTTGCATGGTGACAACGCTGCCGTCGGCCGCGGCCAGGAATGCTCCCGCCACCGCGATGTTGCGGATCGAGCCGCCCGTCAGAGGCACGTCCCGGGCCAGCCGGTCCAGGTCGAGCCCAGGGTCGCGCGGGGTGAGCTCCGGCCAGATCTGCTCCCAGATGCGGCGGCGATCGGCTTCGTCCGGCATCGGGAACTCGACGGTGAAGTGCAGCCGGCGGACGAAGGCGTCGTCCATGTTCTTGCGCAGGTTGGTCGCCAGAATCACCACGCCCTCGTACTCCTCCATCTTCTGCAGGAGGTACGACACCTCGACGTTCGCGTAGCGGTCGTGCGCGTCTCGGACCTGGGTGCGTTTGCCGAACAGGGCATCGGCCTCGTCGAAGAACAGGATCGCGTTGCTGGTCCGGGCCTCGTCGAAGATCCGCGCCAGGTTCTTCTCGGTCTCGCCGATGTATTTGCTGACCACGCTGGACAGGTCGATCTTGTAGAGGTCGAGCCCCAGCGAAGTGGCAA
>DASRJA010000050.1:0-6976 GCA_035649695.1 Mycobacterium sp.
GGCGCGATCTGCGTCGGCGGAGTCGACGTGCGCGAGATCGACCCGGCGGTGCTGTACCGACACGTCGGGTTGGTGCTCCAGGATGTCCAACTGCTCGGCATCAGCGTCGCCGACAACATCCGGTTGGGCCGGCCCGACGCCAGCGACGACGACATCGTCAGCGCGGCCAAGGCCGCCTACATTCACGACCGAATCACCGCCTTGCCCAACGGGTATGACTCAGTAGTCGGTGACGACGCGCACTTCTCCGGCGGCGAGGCACAACGTGTCAGCATCGCACGCGCCGTGCTGGCGGACACGCCGATCCTGGTCCTCGATGAGGCGACGGCGTTCGCCGACCCGGACTCGGAGGCGCAGATACAGGCCGCGCTGTCGCATCTGATCGTCGGCCGCACGGTACTTGTCATCGCCCACCGCCTCGGCTCGATCGTCGGCACCGACAACATCGTCGTACTCAACGACGGACGCGTTGCCGAGCAGGGCCAGCACGACGAACTGCTGGCGCGGGGCGGTCAATACGCGCGGATGTGGGCCAGCTACACCGCCGCTGCGGCCAAGGAGTGGGAGGTGGCCCAGTGATCCGGGGGTTTCTGCGTATTCTCGGCCCGCAGCGCGGCTGCATGTACGCCTACCTGGCGTGGGTCACGCTCTACGGCCTGCTGCACGGCGTCGCGATGATCCTGCTGGTGCCGATCTCGGTGGCGCTGTTCGACGAGCGGTATGCCGACGCGGGCCGGTGGCTGGGCGTGCTTGCCGTCGTCGTGGTCGTCGCCGCGCTGGCCCACTACGTCCAGGCAACGCTGGCGATTCGGATGGCGCTGACCACGATGCGGCTGCTGCACCACCGGCTGGGTGACCACATGGTGACCTTGCCGCTGGGCTGGTTCAACCGCGAGACCGTCGGTCATGTGTCCCAGATCGCGGTCAAGGGAACCGTTTTCGTCGGTACCAGCGGCGCGAACTGATCACCCCGGTGGTGCTCAATTCCACCAGCGCGGCGACGGTGGTGGTCGGGCTGTTCGTCTACGACTGGCGGATCGGTCTGGTCGCGTTGGCCGGCGGCGTGCTGCTGGCGGCGTGCGGGAGGTTCGTGTCGGGTTTGATCGCCTTTGCAGAGAGTCAAACCCATGACGCCACCGTCCAAGTCAACACTCGAGTAATCGAGTTCGCGAAGTGTCAGCCGGTACTGCGGGCGTTCGGCCGTGCCGGCAGCGGCTACGAACCCTTGTCGGATGCTCTTGAAACTCAGCAACGGGTCGGCCGCAGCGCGCTGTGGCAATCGGTGGCCGGTTTGATGCTCAACGGTGTTGCGGTGCAGGCAGTTTTCTTGGTGCTCATCGCTGTCGGCGCGTGGATCGCGGTCGGTGGCGACATCAACCCGATCACGTTGGTCGCGATCCTCGGTTTGGCCGCCCCGGTTCGCGTCACCGTTGGCTGCCCTCGCCGAGATTGGGTCCGCGATGCGGATGGCGGCGACCGAACTGCGCCGTATCACAACGGTCCTCGACACCCCCGCGCTTCCGGAACCGTCGACACCGCAACCCGTGTCGGTGCCAGGTCGGGTCGACCTCGACCACGTGGCGTTCAGCTATCCGGGTCGTCAGGTGTTGTCGGACATCAGCTTTACCGCCGAACCGGGGACGATGACCGCGCTCGTCGCCGTCGGGTTCCGGTAAGACGACCATCACGCGGTTGCTCGCGCGGTTCTACGATGTCGACAGCGGAGTGGTGCGTGTGGGCGGCGAACGGGCGCCACGGAGACGGAGACGGCCGATCGCGAATCCGACGGCGTTGATGCCGGGCGCGCAAAGGTGGTGGGCGCGAAGAACATCGACGTCGACATCAGGCCGCGGTCATGGTCTACCGCGGCAGGTGTGGGCCTATCGATGGGGGTCGCGCCCGGTCCGGCGGCGGTGTGCGCGCCGCCGATCCCGAGGCTTCCGTTGGTGCCGAAGACCACGACTGGCGGGGCTCCCGTTGCCGCGTACAAGCGGTTCGGTGTCACCAGCGCCGTGACGGTCGGCTTGCCCTGGACGCGCGGTGCGCTCGTCGGTGTCGGCTCGTCGTGTCCGACGGAGGCCACGCCAGCGGCGACGAGCACGCCGCCGGCCAGCACCGCCGTCATCATGGCCTTCATGTCGCTCCCCTTCTCCTGAGTTCGGTCAGCTGGTGACGTGTTCGGCCGTCTGAGGACCGAATTCGTTGGCGACGACGGCCACGTTGTTGACCGGGAAACCGCCGCGGCGCGAGTGCTCGCGAACCACGTCTTCGCTCTCGGCCTCGTGGACGCAGTAGATCTTGTCGCCGGCCACGTAGCTCTTGACCCACCGGTACGGAACGCCCAGTGAGGCCATCGCGGTCTTGGACTTCTTCGAGATCTCGGCCAGCTCGGCCTCGGTCAAGTCGGAAGCCCCGGGGATCTCGCGCTCGATGATGAATCGCTTCATGGTGTCAACTCCTGTTGTGTGTTTTTGTCCGCCGGGTTCGGCGTGCGTAACTCACGCTCGGCGATCGAGGCGCCCCAGACATCGGGAGACGTTCCCCATATTGCTGACCGGGTCGGCATCCCCTATGTGCACCACAGTCCTGCCAGGTAGGCGTTTCACCAGCTCAGCACCCCAGATCGGGTTAGTATTCGCTGCGTGATACTCGCCGAGCGTGAGGGCGAACTCGATCAACTCGTCGCCCGAGCCAATGAGGCACGCTCGGGTCGCGGAGGCGTGGTTGTCGTCTGCGGGGAATCGGGTGCCGGCAAGACGTCGTTCGTCGAGACCTTCCTCGAGCGGTGGCCGCAGGACGAGCGGGTGCTATGGGGTGCCTGCGATCCGCTGGATACTCCGCGGCCGCTGGGACCGATCCAGGATCTCGCAGACCAGCTCGCGCCGGACACACGCGACGTGGTGCGGGTGA
The DNA here is from genome assembly GCA_035649695.1 of Mycobacterium sp. Classification (GTDB taxonomy): domain Bacteria; phylum Actinomycetota; class Actinomycetes; order Mycobacteriales; family Mycobacteriaceae; genus Mycobacterium. The sequence goes on from DASRJA010000050.1 coordinate 2,911, forward strand.
GCAACTACCCGCACGAAATCCACGGCGCTGTCTTCGAGGAGCTGGCAGCCCAACCGTCGGTCCTGTTCCTCGACGACATGCATTGGGCGGATCAAGGAACGGTCGACCTGCTCCGGTACGTTTTGCGGCGGATCCAGCGCACCCGCTCCCTTGCGGTACTGACGGTGCGCGACGACGAGATCGCGGCGACGCACCCGATGCGCTCGCTACTCGGCGACGTCGCTCGCTCCAATTCAGCGACATCGCTTGCCTTGTCGCCGTTGAGCATTGAGGCGATTACCCAGCTCGCCCAGGACCGGCTGGTTGATCCCGTTCGGCTGCATCGCATTACGGGTGGCAACGCGTTCTTCGTCGTGGAGATGCTTGACCAAACCGGCGATGAACTGCCGACGACCGTCCGCGATGCGATCCTGGCGCGGACGATCGGTCTCGACGGCGCGGCATGGGACCTGCTGTATCTGATGGCATGTGCACCGGAGTCGATTCCGGATTACCTGCTGGCCCACCTCGGTGTGACAGTGCCGGCGCTGCGCACGCTGGATGAGGTCAAGCTCATCCGCCGCACCGATAGAGGCGTCACCTTCCGCCACGACTTGTGTCGACTCGCCGTGGCCAGCGTCATCCCGCCGGGCGCCGAACCCGAGCTGCACCGGCGAATGATTGACGCCTACGAAGCGGCGTCGCGAACCGATCCCGCCGTTCTCACACACCATGCCCTCGGTGCCGGGGACTGCGAGCGCATCCAGCGCGCGGCGACAGACGCGGGAAAGGCGGCGACGCGGTCCGGCGCACACACGCAGGCGGCGGAGTTCTATCGGATCGCGCTCGAGGAGGGTGGTGAGTTACCCGCGGAGACCGAGGCCGAGCTGTTGGAGCTGCTGGCCGCCGAGTACTACCTGACCGATCGTCTCGATGACGCGATCAAGGCGTGCCAGCGCGCGATGGATCTCCGTCAACTGATGGGCGCCTCCGCCAACGTAAGCGCCGATCACCACTCGCTGTCGGTGTATGAGTGGTACAACGCGAACCGAAGGGCCGCCGACCATCACGTCGCCCAAGCCGTTGCGGTGCTCGACGGACAGATCGAAGACGAAAGTCCCACGGGACTGGCCGAATTGGGCCACGCGTTCGCGATGCAGGCATACCTCGCCATGCAGACAACCGATCTGGAGCATGCAGCGGCGCTCGCGGCGCGCGCGAACGAGATTGCCGACATCGCGGGCGACCCATCACTTGTCGTGCGTGTCAGACTCATTGAGGGTTACCTTGCGGTGCTGGAAGGAAAAGACCACGGCCGCGAATCGATCTTGTCGATCGTGCGATCCAATCCCGAGAACTTCGACGAAATCTATTCGGGCGGATACAGCAATCTGACCTACATGGATGTCGAGCAGCGAAGATTCAGTCTGGCTGAGAATCTGCTTGACGAGAGCATCGCGATCACGATCGAGCGTGACCTGCCGATCTGCTATGCGTGGCAGATGGGCGCGCGCGGCAGGCTCGGGATGCTCACTGGTAACTGGGACGACGCGGTCGCCGACGCCAACACCGTGCTGGATGCTCCCAGTGCGCCGCTAGCCCGGACCTGGCCGCTGCTCATCCGGGCTCTCGTCGCGCTTCGTCGCGACGGGACGCGCCGCGACGACATCGACGAGGCGTGGCGGCTCGCGTGCAGCTACGGTGAGCCGCTGCGGGTGCTACCGGCGGCGGCGGCGATCATCGAATCGTCCTGGCTGTCGGGCACATTGGACGACCGACTCGACGAGTGCCGCACACTGCTCGACAACACACCTATTATCGGCCTGGAATGGGCGCGCGGTGAGGTGGCGGTATGGCTGCACCGTCTCGATGCCTCGCTCCAGGCCGACGGGCTCGCAGTTCCCTACGCGCTGCTCCTCGATGGCAAGTTCGAAGCGGCGGCGGAGGAATTCCACCGGCTCTCAATGCCTTACGAGGCGGCGCTCGCTCTAATTGACTCCAGCGACGCCGACCTGGCCCGCCGTGGCCTCGATGTACTGGACCGGCTGGGTGCGGCCGCCGTCGCCGCAAAGGTCCGCCGTGATCTGCGCTCGCGCGGAGTCCCCGTTGTGCCCGCTCGGCGGCGCTCAACCACTCTCGCCAATCCAGCGGGTTTGACGACGCGGCAAGTTGAGGTGCTACGCCTCATCGAGGAGGGGCTCACCAACGCCGAGCTGGCCGACCGGCTTTACCTGTCTGCCAAGACAGTTGACCACCACGTCTCGGCGATACTCACCAAGCTTGGTGTGCCCGGACGGCGCGACGCCATTAAGCGAGGCCGCGAATTGGGCATCCTCGCTTAACCTTTGGTCAAGGCCGCGGCGAGTCGGCGCCAATGTTCACGCGGGAACCCCAGCGGCTCGGTGGTGAGCGCCTGGATGCAGACGTGGTCCGCACCTGCCTGCTTGTGCTCATCGACCCGCCGCACAATGGCGTCCTCGTCGCCCCATGCGATGATCGCGTCGAACAGTCGGTCACTGACGGAGTCAAGGTCGTCCTGGCTGAAGCCGGAGCGGAGCAGGTTGTTGGCGTAGTTCGGCAGCGTCGTATAGGTACGCAGCCAATCGGTTCCGACGGCGCGAGCCTCGTCGCGATTGTCGGCGAGGAGAACCGCCTGCTCGGGCAGCAGAAGGGGGCCGTCGCCGAGCACCTCTCTGGCCTGGCGGGTGTGATCGGGCGTGACGAGGTAGGGATGAGCGCCGCGGGCCCGCGTCGCCGACAACTCGAGCATCTTGGGGCCGAGCGCGGCGAGGACTCGGTTTTCGACGGGCACCGGATGGTCGGCGGCATCCAAAGCGTCGAGGAACGACCGCATTGCGGCCAGCGGCTTGCGGTAGCGGCCGGGCTCTCGTGTATCGATCAGCGGGGCGTGGCTCACGCCGATGCCGAGCAGGAAGCGCTCGCCGTGCGTGTTGGTCAACGACGCGTACCTGGCGGCCACGTCAGATGGCTCGTGCATCCAGAGATTCAGGATTCCTGTTGCGATCACTGTGCGCTTGGTCGATGACAACAGTGAATCGACAGAATCCAAGACCGGACCGCCGATGTCGGGAATCCACAGCGCGGTGAATCCGAGCTCCTCCAGCTCGGCGGCGGCCTCCGCGGACTCGGCCGAGTCGCCGTACCGCAGTTGATTACTCCATATGCCGACGCCCGACAGATCCATGCGGTCATCCTTTCCACTCACCTGACAGGCTCACGCTACCGTCGGCAGATGGCATTCGATCCCGGCGCCGTCGGCCGCGCGTTCTCCGGGCACCGGTTCGATGAGGCACTGCCGCACCTCGCCAAGGATGTGCGTTGGACGATCGTCGGATACATGGTGCTCGAAGGCGCCGACGCGGTACGGCAGACCTGCCGCGAGACGCTGGAAAGCCTTGAGGGCACGACGACCACCTACGACCGGTGTGTGGTCGCGGCTGGCTCGGACACCGTCGCGGTCGACACGTTCGCCCGCTATACACGTCCCGACGGAATGACCGCCGTGGCCAGTTGCGACATCTACGAATTCAGCGGGGAACAGATCTCGGCGATCACGTCATACGCGGTCGAGGTCGACCCACAAGATGCAGGCTCACAGCCCCCACCTCGGTCTGTCTAGTCGGCCATCTTTCTTGATGACTGTCGAGGATTTCCCGATCGGGCGCGACGCGACCCTGCACGAGTTGGAGGAAGATCCACACTCACTATTGGCACGGCTGCGGGCGGCCGAGCCCGTGTCGTGGCTCGCCGCATTGGATGGGTGGCTGGTCACCCGCTATGACCTCGCGGTGCGAGTGATGCGTGATCCCAAGACCTTCACCGTCGACGATCCTCGGTTCTCCACTGCTCGGGTGGTCGGGCCGAGCATGCTCTCGCTCGACGGGGCGTACCACGCACGGCACCGCGAGCCATTCGCGCACCCGTTCCGCCCGGCATTGGTGCGGGACCGGTTCAGCGGGTTCGTCGCGGCGGAGGCCGATCGGTTGATCTCAGCGATCCAACCGGCCGGCAGCGCCGATCTGCGGCGTGAGTTCGCCGGGCCGCTCGCGGTCGCGGTGGTCGCAAA
>DASRJA010000051.1:0-9868 GCA_035649695.1 Mycobacterium sp.
CCAGCCGGGTGCCTTGGGGTCGCCGCCCTTCGATGCGACCACCAGATAGGTATCGCCGTCCTTGGCGTACGTCAGCGAATTGGTGCGATGGATGCCGGTCTTGGCTCCGACGGTGTGCAGCAGGAGGTTGGGCGGAGTGCCGGGCAGGATGCGGTGTCCGATCCGGCCGTTCGTGCCCTTGTAGATCTTGTCGTGCAGCATCAGCACGGGCAGGAGGATGTACTTCTCGACCGGAGGCATGCCACTCATGAAGCTCAGTCTTGCGTAGCCGAGTCCAGTTCCGCCAGCGCCTCGCGCAGCAGCCGGCCGGACTCGTCACGGTCCGGGTCCCGTCGCAGCAGCATCCCTTTGGCGAACGACAGCTTGTCGCCATTCTGCCGCGGCAGAACGTGCAGGTGGATGTGGGGTACCGACTGGAAGGCGGCCTGGCCATCGTTGATGACGACATTGTTGCCGTCGGCGTGTAGCCCGGACTGGCGGGCGGCCCGGGCAATGCGGTGGCCGATGCGCACCAGCGCGGCGACCGTGTCCGGCGGGGTGTCGGTCAGGTCGACGGTGTGGCGCTTGGGAATGACCAGGGTGTGGCCGCGGGTGAACGGTCGAATATCGAGGATGGCCAGGTAGTCGTCGTCCTCGTAGATCCGGATGGCCGGGGCCTCATCGGCGACGATTGCGCAGAACACACAGGACATCCCGCCACGGTATCGCTCAACCGCCGACGTTCTCCTTCGCCCACTCCGCCATCCGGCGGTCGCGTTCCTCTCCGGAGACGTCCTCGACGCGGGTCATCACGGTCCAGCGCTGGCCGAACGGGTCGAGGATCGACGCGAACCGATCGCCGGTGACAAACGTCTGCGCGGGTTCGCGAATGGTGGCTCCGGCCTGCTCGGCCTTGGCGACGACAGCGTCGACGTCCTCGCAGTAGTACGCGACGGAATGGGTGGCGGGCGCCGTGGGATCGGGCGCGGCGATGTGATAGGCCTCAGCAGGGTCGCCGAGTTGCAGGCGCCCGTTGCCGAAGTCCAGTTCGGCGTGCGCCACCGTGCCGCCCGCGCCGTCCATCCGGTCGACGACCTTGGCGCCGAACACGGTTGCGTAGAAGTCGATGGCCGCCGCGGCACCGTCGATGCACAGGAACGGGGTCAGGCTGGTGTAGCCCTCCGGAATGGGTTTGACGCTCATGTCTGCCAGCTTCGGCGACCGTGCGGTGGCCGTATTGGAGAAACGCGACATGGCTACGCTGGCCCGCGTGCATGACGACCTGAACCTTGACGATGAATTCGCGGACGAGTCCGAATCCGAAGATGCGGCATTGGAGGACGAAAACGCCCATACGCTTTCGATTCGTCGCGCAACCGGCGAAGAGGTGCTGAGCGTCTTCTCGCCGCACGAGGAGTGGAGCGTCTATCTACAGCCGGGCGGCGGCATCACGAACGCGTTCGTCGGCACACCGGGCGAACCCATTGTCTGGGTCAACGCCAATGATCGTCGGGTCGAGCGGGACGAAGACGGCACGTACGTCATCCGTATCGACTAGCCCACGACGCCTGGCCGCCTCACAGCTGGGCTTGACCACGTTGTAACCCCCGCCGCCGCCGTTTGTGGGCGATCGGCAGCGGGAAGTCAACCGGTGGCCAACAGTCACCTCTTGCTGTTCACAACTGAACGTGGCAATCTTCAGATTGTCAACAAAACTACGACCTGACTCTTGCGGTGTTGGTCACACCCCGCTCGTGAGATGACCGGCGGGATTCAGGGTCGATGGACGACGAGGAGGATCCCGTGGTCTCCGAACAGGCTCAACCGCCCACCGCCGAGCCCGAGGCGCCCCCGAGTGTGGTGAGGAAAGCGGTCGCCGCATCGGCGATCGGCAACGCGACCGAATGGTTCGACTACGGCATCTACGCCTATGGCGTGACGTATATATCCGCGGCGATCTTCCCCGGGGACACCGCGACCGCGACCCTGCTCGCGCTCATGACGTTCGCGGTCTCGTTCCTGGTCCGGCCACTCGGTGGATTCGTCTGGGGTCCGCTTGGTGACCGGCTCGGCCGCAAGCGCGTGCTGGCGATCACCATCTTGATGATGGCCGGGGCGACGCTGTGCGTCGGGCTCGTGCCGAGCTACGCCGCGATCGGGCTGTGGGCGCCAATACTGCTGGTGCTGCTGCGCATGGTCCAGGGCTTCTCCACCGGCGGCGAGTACGGCGGCGCCGCGACGTTCATGGCGGAATACGCGCCGTGCCGGCGTCGTGGGTTCCTCGGCAGCTTCCTCGAGTTCGGCACGTTGGCCGGATTCTCGGTCGGAGCGCTGCTGATGCTCGGATTCTCCACGGTGCTCGGTGACGACCAGATGCACGCATGGGGTTGGCGGCTGCCGTTCCTGGTCGCCGCGCCACTCGGCCTCGTCGGCGTCTACTTGCGCACCCGGCTAGAGGACACCCCGATATTCCGTGAGCTGGAGGCCAAGGGCCAGCAGGAACACGAGACCACGACCGAGTTCAAGGATCTGCTCGCCGGTTACTGGCGGCCGATCCTGCGGCTGGGTGGCCTGGTTGTCGCCCTCAACGTGGTGAACTACACCCTGCTCAGCTACATGCCGACCTACTTGGAGGGCGAGATCGGCCTGTCTGCCGACCAGTCGCTGGTCGTCCCGATCATCGGCATGCTCACGATGATGGTGTTCCTGCCGTTCGCCGGCGGGCTCTCTGATCGGATCGGGCGCAAGCCGCTGTGGTGGTTCTCGCTAGCCGGCCTGTTCGTTGCCGGCGTGCCGATGTTCCTGTTGATGGGTACGGGCCTAGCCGGAGCGGTGATCGGCTTCGCCGTTCTGGGTCTGCTGTATGTGCCTCAGCTGGCGACGATTTCGGCGACCTTCCCGGCGATGTTCCCCACCCATGTGCGGTATGCCGGATTCGCGATCGCATACAACGTGTCCACCTCGCTCTTCGGTGGCACCGCACCTGCGGTCAACGAATGGCTCATCGGTCGGACGGGCGACGGCCTTGTTCCGGCGTATTACATGATGGCTGCCTGCGTGATCGGCGCAATCGCTCTGATCACGGTCCCTGAGACCACCAGATGTCCGATCGGTGGCAGGGCCGTCCCAGGTACCAAGGAGGCCCCACCACCGGTGGCGTACAACCCGGTTCCTGCCCCGGCCTGAGCGCTGGGCTCGTCACCCGTGGGCGTCGTCAGGTGACGACGGCGCCCATGGCATCGGCCCAGATGCCGGCCGCTTCATCGACCTCGTCGGCGTTCACGACAAGTGCGGGGATGAAGCGCACGACCTGACTCCACGCACCGCAGGTCAACAGCAGCAGCCCCCGCTTGGCAGCCTCCTGCTGAACGGCAGCGGCCGTCGTCGGGTCGGGTTTGCCGTCGGCGTCGCGAAATTCGTTCCCGATCATCAGGCCGAGGCCACGGACATCGGCGATCTGGTCGTGCTTGTCTGCCACCGTCTGCAGCGCCTGCTTCAGCTGCGCTCCGCGCTCGGCCGAGTTCTCGACCAGGCGCTCATCTTGGATCACGTCGAGCGTCGCAATGGCGGCGGCGCAGGCCACCGCGTTCGCGCCGTACGTGCCGCCCTGTGATCCCGGCCAGGCCTTCTCCATCAGTGCTGACGACGCCGCGATCCCCGACAGCGGGAAGCCCGACGCCAGCCCCTTCGCCGTGACCACGATGTCGGGCCGGGCGTTGAAATGGTCACCGCCCCAGAACCTTCCGGTCCGGCCGAACCCGGTCTGCACCTCGTCGAGCACCAACAGGATCCCGTATGCGTCGGCGCGCTCACGCAGCCCGGCGAGGAATCGCTCGTTCGCAGGCACGTACCCGCCCTCGCCCAGCACCGGCTCGACGAAGAACGCGGCCGTATCGGCTGGCGCGCTCAAGGTCTGCAGCACGTAGTCGAGCTGGGCGAGCGCGAAGTCGGTGGCCTGTTCGACGGGCCAGCCGAAGTGGCCGGGGTCGGGGAACGGTGAGACATGCACGCCACCCATCAGCGGACTGAATCCCGACCGGAACTTGGTGCCGGAGGTGGTCATCGAGGCCGCACCGATCGTTCTGCCGTGGAAACCACCGTGGAAGACAATGACATTCGGGCGGCCTGTCGCCTGGCGGCTGAGCCGCAGCGCTGCCTCGATCGCCTCGCTGCCGGAATTCGCGAAGAACATCCGGTCCAGGCCCGGTGGCAGCACCTCGCCGAGCCGCTCGACCAAGGTGAGCAGGGGGCGGTGCATCACGGTGGTGTACTGCGCGTGGATCAGCGTCGCCACCTGTCGCTGCGCCGCTTCGACCACCCGGGGGTGGCAGTGCCCGGTGCTCGTCACTCCGATCCCGGCGGTGAAGTCGAGGTACCGGCGATCGTCTTCGTCGTAGAGCTGAACGCCCTCTCCACGAGCAGCGAGCACACCGGTTGCCTGCTTGAGGATCTGCGAGAGTTCGGCCACGACTTTCCCCTTGCCGTATCGATGGGTAGATTGTCAACAATCAGAGTATCGGACAGGCACTGCGGGGTGGAAGGGGCTACGGATGAGCGAGCACGAGGCCCAGGTGGTGAAAGCCGTCGAAAAGCGGCTGTTCATCGACGGCAAGTGGGTCGACGCGGCCGACGGCGGGACCTTCGACGTCATCGACCCGGCTACCGGAGCGACGCTGTGCGCGGTTGCCGACGCCACGCCCGCCGACGGTAGGGCGGCGCTCGATGCCGCCGTCGCCGCGCAGCCCGGCTTCGCCGCGACCGCGCCGCGCGAACGCGCCGACATGCTCACCGGGGCGTTCGACCTCCTGCATGAGCGAATCGACGATTTGGCCCTGCTGATGACCCTGGAAATGGGCAAGCCGCTAGCCGAGGCCCGCGGTGAGATCGCTTACGCGGCAGAGTTTTTCCGCCACTTCGCGGGCGAAGCGGTACGAATCGACGGCGGCTACCAGACCGCGCCCGCCGGCGGCGCACGATTCCTGGTCACCCGTCAGCCGGTCGGACCGTGCTTGCTGATCACGCCGTGGAACTTCCCGATGGCGATGGGCACCCGCAAACTCGGCCCCGCAATTGCGGCCGGCTGCACGAGTGTCGTCAAACCGGCCCACCAGACGCCGCTGTCGATGCTCGCGCTAATGGACATCCTGACCGAGGCAGGCGTCCCGGCCGGCGCGGTCAACTGCATCACCGCGATGGATGCGGGCGCGGTGATGGAGCCGCTTATCCGGTCCGGCCTCGCGCGAAAGCTCTCCTTCACCGGCTCGACCAGGACCGGCCGACTGCTGCTCGAGCAGTGCGCGGAAAAGATCCTGCGCACCTCGCTAGAGCTCGGCGGCAATGCGCCGTTGATCGTGTTCGAGGACGCGGACCTCGACGAAGCCGTCGCCGGGGCGATCGCCGCCAAGATGCGCAACATGGGCGAGGCCTGCACCGCGGCCAACCGGGTCTATGTGCACTCGTCGGTCATCGACGAGTTCGGTCGTCGCCTGGCCGAGCGGATGGCGGCGATGCGGGTCGGCAGGGGGACGGAAGACGGGGTCCAGGTCGGACCCTTGATCGACGAGGCCGCACTGCAGAAGGTGGAGTCCCTCGTCGCCGACGCGGTTGGGCGCGGCGCCACCGTCCTAACCGGCGGCTCGGCGTCCCCAGGCGACGGCTACTTCTACCCGCCGACGGTGCTCACCGGCGTACCCCGCGACGCCGATATGGCCGACCAAGAGATCTTCGGGCCCGTCGCTCCACTCACCCCCTTCGACACGGAGGCGGAGGTTCTCGCGGCGGCCAACGATACCGAATACGGTTTGGTCTCTTACGTTTTCACCAACGACCTGCGCCGCGCACTCCGCGTCGCCGAGGCACTGGAGACGGGCATGGTCGGCCTCAACCAGGGCGTCGTCTCCAACCCGGCCGCGCCGTTCGGGGGCGTCAAGCAATCCGGCCTCGGCCGTGAAGGCGGCGCCGTCGGCATCGACGAGTTCTTGGAGACCAAATACGTCGGGATCGCGATGAACTAGGCGCAGTCCCCTGTGGCGTCACTGGCGTTCAATCGGCGGATGGCGTCATCCATGTGAGCGATCAGCAGTTGGTCGGTGAGTTCCAAGTTGCCGGACTTGATCGCGTTGGCCACCGCGCGGTGCTCCTCGCCGCGCACCTCTGATGCGGAGTAGGTCTCGTCGAGCGCGTGAATGCACATCCGCGTCTCCGTGATGAAGGTCCGGTGTATCCGGGTCAGGCGCGGGCTATCGGCCAGCTGGACAAGGCGTTCGTGGAAGGCGATGTCCAGCTCGCTGACTTCGGCCGGCGTGGTCGCGGCCGCCATCTGCTCGACGATCTCGAGCAGCGCGTCGCCCGCCGCCACGTAGTCGCCCTCGATGATCTTGTGGGCGGCGGCGCGTTCGATCGCCTCGCGCGCCAGGTACATATCGCGGACGTCGGCGGTCGTCATCTCGATCACGAACAGACCGCGATGGCGGATCGAGACGAGCAGGCCTTCTTGGGTGAGTCGCTGCATGCCCTCGCGCAGCGGGCCGCGGCTGACCCCGAGTTTGCGGGCCAGCTCGGCTTCGCTGAGTTGTGCGCCGGGCTTCAGTTCGCCGTGGCCGATCGCCTGGCGCAGCTTCTCCGCGATGATGCTCGGCGTCGACTGCTGCATCAGCGGTTCGATGTAGCTCGTCATCGCCGGTCTCCGAACAGCGCGCCCAACCCCGGCAGGTCAGGCACCGGTCCGAGGAGCGGCAGGCCCTTCCAGACGGTCACCTGGTTCGCGGTCAGCACCGGCTTGCCGACCGCCGCCTCCAGCTCGGAGATGATCGCCAGCGTGTGCATCGCGGTGTCCGGGACCAGCACGGCCTCCGCGTCCGGGTGGTCGGCGGCCGTGACCATCGCGACGACCTGGTCCGGCTTCAGGGTGCCGACCTCGGCCGCGGTGAAGATCCCGTGACTGCCCATCGCCACCACTTCGACGCCGCCGGCTTTCAGAAACCGGACGAAGTGCTGAGCCACGTCGTCGGGGTAGGACGCGGCCACGGCGACTAGGCGCACGCCGAGGTGGCGCGCCGCATCGACGAACGCGATCGACGTGGACGACGCCGGGACGCCGGCCGCGGCGGCGACACCTGACGCTTGGTCGCGGGCGCCCTCGGGCCCGAAGACGAAGCTGCCCGACGTACAGGCCCACATCACCGCATCGGGATTCTCGGCGGCCAGCTGCGCGGCGCCGTCGGCCAGCCGCTTCGCACCGCCGAGGTCGAGCAGGGCGTCCACCCGATGCGCGTCCTCACCGACGGAGGTAATCACCACCGGAAGCCGGACCGCGCCGCCGACCCGGGACTCCAGCGCTGGAAAGTCGTCCTCTGCGCTGTGACCCGGGTAGAGGAGGCCCACTGTGACCATGTTGTCTCCCTAGCTGATCGGAATCAGGATCGGTAGATTGTTGACAATGATAGCCGCCGCCTCCTACGACGTCCGCCAACTCGCGAGGACGCTCGAGGCGGAGATTCGCGGGTCGGTCGGCGCCGACGCCCGCAGTCGCGCCCTGTATGCGACGGATGCGTCGAACTACCGCGTTGTGCCCGATCTGGTCGTCGTGCCGGCCGATCGAGAGGACCTGGCCACAGCGGTGGCGATGACTGCGGCAGCGGGCGCACCGGTGACCCTTCGCGGCGGTGGCACGTCGATGGCCGGCAACGCGATCGGCGGCGTGGTCATCGATGCCTCGCGGCACGTCAACCGGATCCTGGCCATCGACGCCGACGCTCGGACCGCGGTCGTCGAGCCGGGCGTGGTGCTCACCGACTTGCTTGCCGCGGGGTTGCCGGTCGGACTGGCGTTCGGCGCCGACCCGTCATCTGCGAGCCGGGCGACGCTCGGCGGAATGATTGCGAACAACGCCTGCGGCGCGCACTCCGTTGCCTGGGGCACGACGGCGGACAACGTCCGATCGCTCGACGTGCTGCTTGCCGACGGCAGCCGCTGCACGGTGGATTCCGTCGGAAACCGCGACGCGCTCGCCCGTAGGCCCGGGCGGGAGGGCGAGCTGCACCGGCAGCTACAGGCCTTCGTCGACCGGCACGAGTTGGTCATCCGCCGGCGGTTCGGACAATTCACCCGCCAGATTTCCGGCTACGCGTTGCATCGGCTGCTGCCGGAAAACGGGTATGACGTCGCCGGGTTGCTGTGCGGCAGTGAGGGTGGTTTCGCGACGACGCTGCAGGCGACGGTTGCGCTGACGCCGTTGCCCGCGGCAAAGGTGTTGTGCGTGCTCGGCTTTGGCGACTCGATCACGTCGGCAGAGTGTGTGCCGGTGGTGCTGCGGCACGACCCGCTGACGATGGAGTCGATCAACATCGATCTCGTCGAGCGGCTTCCTGACGAGGTCCGCGCCGCCGCGATCGAGGCAGGTCTGCCGGCGGGGCGAGCCTGGTTGCTGGTGGAGATGGGCGGTGGGGATCACGCGTCGGCCGTGGTGGCCGCCGAGAAGATGCTCGAGGAGTTACGCGATTCCGGTTCGCCCGCCACCGCGTCGCTCGTGACGGATCCCGGGGCGCAGCGGGTGTTGTGGCGGTGCCGGACGGATGCAGCGGGGCTGGCGACGCGGCGGCCCGACGGGGCAGAGGCGTGGGGCGGCTGGGAGGACGCTGCGGTCCCACCCGCGCGCCTGAGCGACTATCTGCGTGGGCTCGACGAGCTGCTGGGCCGGTATGGATTCTCCGGGGCGTATTACGGGCATTTCGGTGAGGGCTGCATGCACATGCGGATCGATTTCGATCTGCTCAGCCGGCCCGGCCTCGCGATCTATCGCGAATTCGTCGAGCAGGCAACGGATTTGGTGGTCTCACTGGGCGGCTCCGTTTCCGGCGAGCACGGTGACGGGCGGGTGCGCTCGGAACTGCTCGGCCGCATGTATGGCGAGGACGGGCTGCGGCTGCTGGCCGAGATGAAGGACATCTGGGATCCGCGCAGGCTGATGAATCCTGGTGTCATCGTCGATCCGCCCGCACTGGACGCTGCGATCCGGCATGACGGCCCGGCCAAGGACCGAAAGCCACTGACACTCTTCGCCTATGCCGACGACAACCACGACTTCGCGCAGGCCCAGCGACGCTGTGTCGGAATCGGCAAGTGCCGGCAGAACTCTGGCGGTGTGATGTGCCCGAGCTATCAGGTCACCCGCGAGGAACTGCACTCGACTCGCGGGCGCGCCCATCTGCTCTGGGAGATGCTCCAAGGCGATGTCGTCACCGATGGCTGGCGGTCGACCGAAGTGCGGGACGCGCTGGACCTGTGCCTGTCGTGCAAAGGATGTCTGTCGGACTGCCCCGTCAATGTCGACATGGCAACGTACAAGGCCGAATTCACTCACCACCACTACGCCCGCCGACCCTGGGCCCGCCCCCTGTCGCATTGGTCGATGGGCTGGCTGCCTCTGTCGTCACGGTTCGCCTCCCGGGCGCCCCGGTTGGTCAACCGACTGGCGCGGCTGCCACTGACAAAGCGATTGGGCGGCATCGCGCCGGAGCGGGAGATCCCCGCTTTCGCCGGGCAGACCTTCACCTCATGGTTCGCCGACCACAGCCCGGCGGAAGGTGCGAAAGGCAAGGTGCTGCTGTGGCCCGACACCTTCACCAATCACCTGGCACCCGAGGTCGGGCGGGCTGCGGTGGAGGTGCTGGAGGCCGCTGGTTATCAAGTTGTGTTGCCGGCGAAGACGGTGTGTTGCGGGCTGACCTGGATTTCCACCGGCCAGCTGACGAGGGCCAAGAAGGTGCTCGCGCGCTCGCTGGCAGTCTTGGAGCCGTCGCTAGCCGCCGGGACGCCGATCGTCGGGTTGGAGCCGAGCTGTACTGCGGCCTTGCGGCACGATGCTCCCGCGCTGCTGCCGGACAACCCA
>DASRJA010000052.1:0-3086 GCA_035649695.1 Mycobacterium sp.
CCCGGGAGGTGGATCCGTCGTTGTTGGTGACCGACAGCCAGATCGGTGCAGTGCAGATCGTGGATGCCACCGGGACAGTGCTGGCCGCCTCTAATGGTGCACCCCAATCCCCTTTGGCCACCCCGTCGTTGCGCGACGGGCAGGCGCGCAGCGTCGGACGGGTCGAAGATCGCGCGGCTGGCTTCGACTACTGGGTGTCGGCCCGTGCGACCGCAGTTCCAGGCGGGTCGGTGACCATTCTGGTCGGCGCCGACCGGGAACCTGTTGAATCCGTCGTCACCAAGGTGGCTGCCCTGGTCGCGTTCGGTTCACCGGTCATCATCGCGTTAATGGTCGTGGGCACCTACCGGCTGGTGGGGGCAGCGTTGGGACCGGTCGAAGCGATCCGTTCCCGGGTGGCGTCGATCTCGAGCACCGATCTCGCGCAACGGGTGCCGATCCCGGCCACCCAAGACGAGGTCGCCCACCTTGCGGCGACGATGAACGCCATGCTCGCCCGACTGCAACGCGGCCGCGCCGCCCAACACCGGCTGGTCAGCGACGCTTCCCATGAGCTGCGCAGCCCACTAGCCACAATCACCGCCGCACTCGAGATGGCGTCTGAGCGGCCCGAACTGATGGACAACGAGCTGATCGACGAATCCCTGCTGCCCGAAGCGCACCGCATGGGTCAGCTAATCGAGGATCTACTGTTGCTGGCACGCTCGGATGAAGACGCGATAGAGCTACGCCGCGACGACGTCGACATCGACGATCTACTCCTGGCCGAGGCGAGCCGGCTACGCGCCATCGGATCGGTCCACACCGTCACCCACATCCAGGCGTGCCGCGCCGTCGGCGATCGCGCCGCCCTGGCCCGAGTGATCCGCAATCTTGTCGACAACGCCGTGCGGCACGCCTCCAGCACGGTCACCATGGATTGCCGCCCCGAGGCAGCTCACGCGGTCATCACGATCGCCGACGACGGACCTGGTATCCCGGTGCAAGACCGGGCACGGGTGTTCGAACGATTCGTTCGCCTCGACCCCACCCGTACCCGGTCGTCGGGGGGATCGGGCCTCGGTTTGTCCATCGTCGAGCAGATCGTGCGGTCTCACCACGGCACCGTCGCGGTGGGCGACGCGGCCAACGGTGGCGCGGTCTTTACCCTCACACTGCCACTGGCACAGCAGGACTCGGCCGGCACAGATTTTCAGGCGGGATCGCTTCGGAGTCGGTAGCCGGCCCCACGCACGGTTTCTATGGTGACGACGCCGAACGGGACGTCGATCTTGCGCCGCAGATAGCCGATATAGACCTCGACGACATTGTCGTCGCCTTCGTAGTTCGAATCCCACACCGACCGTAGGATTTCGGACTTGGAGACCACATCTCCCTTGTTGCGTAGAAGGAATTCCAGCACGCCGTACTCACGCGGAGTCAGGTCGAGCGCGGTCTGGCCGCGGGTCACTTGTCGACGTGCCGGATCCAGCGACAGGGTCCCCGCGGTCAGCACGGTCGGGCGTTCGGGGGCGCCGCGTCGCAACAGGGCACGCAGTCGCGCCACGAGGACCACGAAGGAGAACGGCTTCGTCAGGTAGTCGTCGGCGCCGATGTCGAACGCGTCCGCCAGGTCGTATTCGCCGTCCTTGGCCGAAAGCATCAGGACCGGTGTCCACACCTGACGGGTTCGCAACTGGCGAACGATCTGATATCCGCTGAGCCCGGGCAGCATGATGTCGAGCACCACCACATCGAAATCTCCCGTCGCGGCGGCCGCCAAACCGCCCACGCCGTCGTGTTCGACGTCGACGACGAATCCCTCGGCGGCCAGGCCGCGACGCACCGTCTCGGCCAGTCTGGATTCGTCCTCGACCAGCAGAACCCGCACGACTCACCTCCATCTCCGCCTCATCTACCCGGTGACCAGTAGAGCAGAATCCTGGGTGGGCAGCGATGGCTCCTCAGCGTCTCCACAGCCACCGGACGCCAGGCTGTTCTCATGTCCGACGTCAGAGCCGCCATCCTGGACAGGATCTGGGACGCGATCGCCGGCCCGGCTACCGCGTCGACGTTTATGACCGTGCTCATCGTCGCTGCCTTCGTCCTCGGTGCCCAGGTGCTATCCGAGCACCGGCAGGTCGCCGCTGCCCTGCGCGTCGCGGGGCTGCTCACGGTCCTGACTGGACTCATGCTCGCGATCCACCGCCCCGGATGGGTCACCGAACTCGACACGGCGACCGCGTCCTGGGTGGTCGCGCACCGATCCACGGGGTTCGACGTGGCCGCGTTGGTGATCAGCGACCTGGGCAGCCCGGTCGCGACCGCGGCCGCCGCACTGATCTGCGCGGCGCTGCTGTCCTGGCGGGCCCGGTCGAGGGTCCCGGGCATCGTCGTGATCGGCACGGTCTCCGCCGCGGCGCTGGCCAGTACCGCACTCAAAGCGGTGGTCGATCGGCCCCGGCCTCCGCTGCAGTGGCTGGTCCTCGAGACCGACCCGTCGTTCCCGTCCGGTCATGTCACCGGCACCGCCGCGCTGCTCGGCATCACCGCCGTCTGCGTGGGGATGGGTCGCAGCCGCACCGTACGGGCCTGGCTGGCGGGTGGGGTGGTCACCGGCGTGCTGGTCATCGCCGCCACCCGCCTCTACCTCGGTGTGCACTGGCTCACCGACGTCACCGCGGGGGCGATCCTGGCCGCGGTGTTCGTGACCATCGGCACCACGGTGTTCGCGGCTCTGCACGACCGGTCGGGCCAACACGACGCGCCGCCGGTCGCCGCGTCAACCGGCGAAGACCCACCGGTGACGACGTTCGGCGCCGGGCTCATAAACCCCGCCACCCCGATCGCAGCGGACAGTCACGGCGTGCCCTCGGTGCGCTCGCACGACATGTGTGAACCGCACCTGGAGCGGAAGTCGTGAGAAACCCCACCCGCACGTTGGCGGTTGTCGCGGCGGTGTTGGCCACAGCGGCGGTGCTCGGCGGGTGCGGGGCCAGCGGGACCGCCCCGTCAGGCTCGGCCACCCTCAGCAGTACTACTGCCGCAGCGCCGGCTCCCGAGACCAACCCGGCTGGCGACATCCCCGACAACCAGGCGTTCGTGCC
>DASRJA010000053.1:0-13147 GCA_035649695.1 Mycobacterium sp.
TGGTGAACACTGGAATCTTCCTGTTGATCATCGCGACCTTCGTGTTGGCATACGGGGTGGTTCAGAACTCGCTGGCCGGTGCCCAGGGCGCGTGGTTCCCCGAGCTGTTCACGGCGAACACCCGCGCGTCGGGAGCGTCACTGGCCTACCAGATCTCGGCGATGGTGTCGGGCTTCACACCCTTTATCACCACGCTGCTGTTCGTCTCCTTCGGGTGGATCGGGCCGGCCCTGCTGTTCAGCACCTACGCCGCGATCGGTCTGGTGGCGGCACTGGTCACCCGCGAGACCTGGGGGCCACGCGAGCGCCAGCTGGCCGATGAGGCCGCCGCCGCGCAGCCCAACCCGTCCGACATTCCGCTTCCGGCATAAGGGCGACGCACATGACACTCACCATCGAAACCGGCCGCCGCCAGAAGGTGGCGGCGGCCGCCTACCGCGCACGGCACCACGCGCTCAACATGGGCGAAGCACAGGGCCAGGGATATATCGGGCAGGCACTCGGCGCAGCCGACATGCTGGCCAGCGTCTACGCCGACCAGCTGCGATGCCGTCCCGCCGAGCCTGAGTGGGAGGACCGGGACAGGTTTCTACTGTCCACCGGTCACTACGCCATCGGGCTTTACGCGGCACTGGCAGAGGCGGGCATCGTCTCGGTGGAGGAGCTCGATTCGTACGGCTGCGACGACTCGCGCCTGCCGATGTCGGGAATGGCCTCCTACACACCCGGCATGGAGATCTCGGGGGGCTCCCTGGGCCACGGCCTGACCGTGGCGGTCGGCATCGCGATCGGGTTGCGCCACCAGGGATCTACATCGAAGGTGATCAACTTCCTGTCGGACGGGGAACTGGACGAGGGCTCGACGTGGGAAGCCGCGATGGGCGCGAGTCATCACCGGCTCGGCCACCTGACTGCGATGGTTGACATCAATGCGCTGCAGGCCGACGGTCCCACCGCCGGTGTATTGCGGACCGAGCCGGTCGCCGACAAGTGGGCGGCATGCGGCTGGTTCGTGCAGCGGGTCGACGGTAATGACGTCGACGAGCTGTTGGCGGCCTTCGATGCGGTCAACGAGAAGGCGGACATCAACGGAACGCCGGGAGTCATCCTGTGCGACACCAAGGTCGGGCGCGGGGTGACCTTATTGGAGAACCGTGAGAAGGCGCACTTCATGCGGATCGAGGCCAACGAATGGCAACAGTGCCGCGAGCAGCTGACCGCGGGCTACCTAGGGAGTGACAAATGACAACCAGTGCGCCACTGCGTACCTCGGCGATGATCGCGTCGTTCGCCGATCCCGGGGTGCGCACCACCCCGGCCCCATTCGGCCACGCCCTTGTCGAGGCGGCTGAGAAGGACGAGCGGATCGTCGGGTTGACGGCCGATCTGGGCAAGTACACCGACATGCACATCTTCGCGCAGGCGTTCCCAGCGCGGTACTTCCAGATGGGCATGGCCGAACAGCTGTTGTTCGGGGCCGCTGCTGGGATGGCCGAAACCGGGCTGGTTCCGTTCGCGTCGACCTATTCGGTGTTCGCCGCCCGTCGGGCCTACGACTTCATCTGCCTCGACATCGCCGAGCCGGGGCTGAACGTCAACATCGTCGGCGGTCTGCCCGGACTCACGACCGGGTACGGGCCGTCGCATCAGGCCACCGAGGATGTCGCGATCTTCCGCGGCATCCCTGGCCTGACGATCGTCGATCCTTGCGACTCGGTCGACATCACCCAGGCCGTACCGCAGTTGGCGGCGCACGATGGACCTACCTATCTGCGGCTGCTGCGTGGCCAGGTGCCAACTGTGCTCGACGAGTACGACTACACCTTCGAACTCGGCAAGGCCAAGGTGGTCCGCGACGGTACCGACGTGGTCTTCGTTTCGAGCGGGCTGATGACGATGCGCGCCCTTCTTGCCGCTGAAGAACTGTCCGCCCACAACGTCGACGTCGCCGTCGTGCACACGCCGACGTTGAAGCCGTTCGACGCGGACACCGTTCTGGCCCAGATCGATTCGGACCGGTTGGCGCTGACGCTGGAGAACCACACCGTCGTCGGCGGGCTGTTCGAAACCGTGGCATCCGAGGCGCTGCGTCGCGGCGTGCGCCGGCAGGTCACGCCGGTTGCACTGCCCGACGAGTTCCTGGCCGCTGGGGCGTTGCCAACGCTGCACGATCGTTACGGGCTGTCGACCGCGCGGATCGTCGCCGCGGTGCTCGACCGGCTGTAGCATGACTGTCGACTTCCAATTGTTGACAGTGAAGGAGCGTTCGATGTCTGTGGAAGCGTCGTCGCTGCTTCGGTTGGAGAAGACCAGCCTTCGTGAACAGGCGCTGACCGCACTGCGCCGCGCGATCACCACCGGGCAGTTGACCCCGGGCACCCACCTCGTGGAGACCGAGCTGTCCGAGGCGCTGCAGATCAGCCGTGGCACGCTGCGCGAGGCCATGCGACAGCTGCAACAGGAAGGCCTGATCTCGGCGGGCGCGAGGGGACGTCTTTCGGTGCGCCACCTCGACGCCAAGGAGATCAAGAACATCTTCGACGTCCGCGCCGCGCTGGAGTCGTTGGCCGCCCATGACCTGGCTGGCCGCGAGGACCGCACGGCGGCTGTAGCGGAGCTGCGCAAGGCGGTCGCGGACATGGAGAAGTGGGCCGCGTCCAACCTCGAGGACCGCATCGAGGCGGACCTGAAGTTCCACCGCACCATGTGTCATCTAACGGGGAACGAGACGCTGCTGCACTCGTGGTCATCGCTGGAGGGCAGCATTCGGATGTCCATCATGTTCGCCGGCGTGGACCGCGCACTGAAGAACATGGACGCCAAACGGCATTCCGACATCGTCGACGCGATCGAGTCCGGCGACGCCGACAAGGCCGCCGCCACCGTCCGCGACCATATGGCCGGCGCCGCAACGGTTTTGGTGGACGGAGCGGCCTGAGACCGAGGGTCGACATGATGTGGTCGGCCTGGACGCCCGGACTGGCGCAGTTCCGGGGCTATCAGCGTGACTGGCTGCGCGGTGACCTGGTGGCCGGTCTGACAGTCGCCGCCTATTTGGTGCCACAGGTGATGGCGTACGCGACGGTCGCGGGTCTGCCGCCCGTCGTCGGTCTGTGGGCCGCGCTGGTGCCGCTCGCCGTCTACGCAGTGCTTGGCTCTTCGCGGCAGTTGTCCGTCGGCCCGGAGTCGACGACAGCGCTGATGACCGCGACCGCGCTCGCGCCGCTAGCCACAGGCGACCCTGGCCGGTACGCGGTGCTGGCGGCCGCGGCTGCGCTGCTCGTGGGCGCAATGTGCTTTGTGGCGGGCCTCGTCCGGCTGGGGTTCCTCGCCGATCTGCTCTCGCGCCCGGTACTGATCGGGTACATGGCGGGCGTTGCGCTCATTATGATCGGCGGCCAACTGGGCAAGGTCACGGGCGTCTCGGTCGAGGGCGACGAGTTTGTGGACCAGATCCGGTCCTTCGTCGGTGGGCTGGACGAATTGCACTGGCCGACTGTGGCTTTGGCGGCAGCGGTCCTCGCGGTCTTGCTGGCTTTCGCGTGGCTCACGCCGCGGTTGCCGGGCCCGCTGATCGCGATTCTCATAGCTGCTGTAGTCGTCAGCCTTTTCTCCTTGCACCGCAACGGAATCAAGGTCGTCGGCGACATCCCTAGTGGTTTCCCGGCACCCGAACTGCCCGCCATCCCGGCCGCTGATCTGATGGCCCTGTTCATTCCGGCTGCAGGCATCGCGATCGTGGCGTTCAACGACAACGTGTTGACGGCTCGCGCATTCGCCGTCCGTCACGGCCAGGACATCGACGCGAACGCGGAACTGCGTGCGCTCGGCGTGTGCAATGCTGGCGCCGGGCTGATGCAGGGCTTCCCGGTCAGCTCCAGCGGAAGCCGTACGGCACTCGCTGACGCGGTCGGTGGCCGCACTCAGGTCTACTCGCTCGTGACGCTGGTGTTCCTGGTCGCGGTGATGCTGTTCGGGCGGGGCGTACTGGCGATGTTTCCGACCGCGGCGCTGGGCGCCTTGGTCGTGTACGCCGCGCTTCGCCTGATTGACGTGCCGGAGTTCAAGCGGTTGGCGCGATTCCGTCGCAGTGAGGTGCTTCTCGCGCTGGCCACCACCGCGGCCGTGCTGGTGTTCGGTGTGCTCTACGGGGTGCTTGTCGCCATCGGCCTGTCGATACTCGAACTGCTGCGCCGGATGGCGCGAGCGCATGACGGCGTGCTCGGCTTCGTGCCCGGTGTCGCGGGCATGCACGATGTGGACGACTATCCGGAGGCTGATCTCGTCCCCGGGTTGTTGGTGTACCGCTACGACGCCCCGTTGTTCTTCGCCAACGCCGAGGACTTCCGCGAACGGGCAATGGCGGCGGTCGGCGACTACCCGGGGCGTGTCGAGTGGTTCCTGCTCAACGCCGAAGCCAACGTCGAGGTCGACCTCACCGCATTGGATGCCGTCGATCAACTCCGCACCGAATTACAAAGGCGTGGAATCGTATTCGCGATGGCCAGGGTGAAGCAGGATCTGCGCGATTCGCTTGGGGCGGCGGGTCTGCTCGACAAGATCGGCGAGGATCGCATCTTCCCGACACTGCCGACCGCGGTCGAGGCCTACAACGACCGGGACGCGTCCTAGCGCGTATCGTCGGAATATCTCAGGGGGAGGCAACGCATGTCGATCGAAGACAACAAGAACCTGGTCCGTCGTTTTTACCGAGAGATCGATGCCGGCAATCTCGATGCGATGGACGAATTGGTGGCCGAAGATTATGTGGACCATTCGCCGGCACCCTTTCCAGGTATCGATGCTCCCGGGCGCGAGGGGCTCAAGCAGGCGTTCCGGTTGTTTTGGGACGCGACGCCGGGCACCCATGAGATCGAGGACCAGATCGCCGAAGGCGACAAGGTGGTCACGAGGCTCACGGCCCGTGGAACGCACCGCGGCGATCTCCCCGGCATCCCGGCCACCGGCAACGAGATGTGTATGACTGCCACGGTGATCCACCGTGTCGCGAACGGCCGACTGGCGGAGAAGTGGTCGGACAAGGACGTGCTCGCAATGCTCCAGCAACTGAACGTCATCCCGCCACTGAATTAGTCAGGGAAAACGGCGCGTGGCTTAGGCGGGTGCGCCACGATGGCCGGCAGCACGAAGACGTCGATGTAGCGACGCACCGTTTGGGCATCCTCGGTGCCCGGTATGACGCCGAGCAGCATGCTGATTGAGGTGGAAATGAAGTACTGCGCCAAGTCCTTTGGTCGCAAATCGCGTCGGAACTGACGCCCGTCGTCGGAGGACAGCATCTCTGCCATCACGGGTTCCACCATCTGTACGAGAGCGGTGTTGTTGGCCAGCATGCGGCCGACGGTGCCCTCGTCGCTCTCGTCGGAGATGGTCCTCAGCAGAGGGTCATGGACCAGTTCGGTGGCCACGATCACCATGCTCTCGATCAAGATGTCGAGCGGCCCGGCAGTGGGGGACAGTCGGTCAAGGATGCCCGTCATATGCCGCTGCGTTGTCCGCTGTATCAGCGATTCCACGAGGCTGTCTCGGGTCGGAAAGTGGCGGTAAATGCTCCCCCGGGAGTAACCGGCCTCTCGCGCGATCACCTCCATCGTCGACTCGCGATAGCCGACGGTGGCGAATAACCGCTCCGCGGCGTCGAGGAAGACTTGCTTCGACTGCTCGGCCGTGATGCCGCCGCCGGCGGGGCGGCCGCGACTACGGCGTATAGGTGCTCCTGGCACATGCCGACGGTACCCGCGTGAGCAGAAAATGACATATACCTTGATTTGTTCAATTTCTGCGGCTAGCGTCATCGCGGTCGCATGGAGGTGACATGGTCAATCGGCTGATGGCGCTGTTGGGGTTGGCGGTAGTGCTAGTGGCGATCGCGGCGGCATTGCTCGCCGGAGCCGCGAGTGCAGCGGCGGAGACCGGCTCAGCATCTGACGGCGACGGCACCAAAGCGTCTGAATCAAAGCATGAGTCGACTCCCAAGTCGGATCCCGAGACGAATGAGACGACAAGGCCGACCGGAGAGCAGAGTTCGACCGAGAGCGACAGCGATACCACCGACATCGGCAAGCAGGAGACCAGCGGTTCGGAGGTTCAGAAGGCCACGCGTCCCGCGCCGAAGAACAACAGGCCGCACACCGACGAGCCGGCATCGCGTCGCCACCCAACCACTGCCACGTCGGACACCAAGGACGCCACATCCGCGACGGAGGCCGACAAGCCCGCACCGTCTCCCAATGAAACATCCACCACGCCAGCCGAATCCAGCGCCGCAGCGGAGCCGGAGGCGTCCGCAGCAGAGTCGACGCCACAGCAGACAGCAGTCCACGAGACGGAGACCACAGTGGCAATGTCGGCGCGCTCGACCGTCGCCGTCACCGACCGGACCACGGCCCCGCGCGCACCGACGCTCGTCGACGTGGTCGGGTCCATCGTCCTGAACGTCGTCATGGGCTTGATCCACACCTTCGACGGAGCACCGGTGCTGCCGGCGGGCAGTAACGTCACCGTGCGCACGTCGACCCTCACCATCGCCGTCGCGGGTGGTCGCACTGTCGAAGCGGATTGGTATTTCCCCAACGACGACGAAACACCAACGCGCTTCAGTTACTTCCAGCACGGCCTAGGGGCTTCTGCCCCGATGTACAGCTACACCGCGGCGACCCTGGCCGAGCAGACCAACAGCATCGTCGTCGCTCCGTCGTTGACTTCGAACTTCTTCGACGCCGACGGCGCCTGGCTCGGTGGCACGCCGATGCACCAAGCAGTCGCCGACCTGTTCGTAGGGGAACGCGAAGCGCTGACGGAGTGCCAGCGCGGCAGCGGGATACGAGGTGACATTGCCGACGCGGTTCGTGTTGGCCGGACATTCACTCGGCGGCAGTCTGGTGATGGGCGCCGCAGGCGACATGGTCGACAACGACAACGCGGCGATCGCGGATCTGGCCGGAGTGCTGCTCCTCGATTCGGTGGATGTCAACGACACCGTGCCGATGGCCCTGCAGAAGCTGACCGGTGTGAATTACCGCCCCGTGTATGACATCTCGTCGGAGCGGTAGGTGTGGAACATGTACGGAAAGGTGGGCGACGAGTTGGCGGCGGCTCGACCCGGGCAGTTCAACGGCGTCATGCTCGTCGGCGGCCGCCACATCGATGCCATGCAGGGCGGAAACCCGCTACTTCAGCTCAGCCAGTACTTCATCGCGGGCTTCTCGCAGCCGCAGAACGTCGAGGTGGTCAAGACTCTGGCGGTGGGATGGGTGAACGACATGTTCGCCCGCACCCATGACGGCATTTACGGTGCGCCGCAACAGAGTATCCAGATCGCCACCGCCGCGGGTACGGCCACCGCCGTCGTGCTGCCGTTCACGTCGACACAGTCGGTGCAAGCTACCCCGTTCGACGGGCTGTCGGCTCTCGTCCTCAACGTCCTGCAGAAGTTCTTCGTCTACGAACCGCTGGCCGGCCGGGCTGACGCCCTCACCACGTAGGCAACCACGCCGACGGCAACGACGGCCGCGCCGATGAGCACCGACGAAACGGGCAGCAGGAACGCCAGCACCAGGCAGCCGATCAGTCCGATGAACGGTATGGACCTGCGGCGCAGGGTTTGATGTCGCCGGCCCTCCGGCTCCAGCGTCCATGCCGACGCGTTGGCGATCGCGTAGTACAGCAGCACCGCGAACGACGAGAAGCCGATCGCCCCACGCACATCGGCCACCGCCGCCACCGCGGCGACGACGACTCCGACCACGATCTCGGCGTGATGCGGGGTCTTGAACCGCGGATGGACTGCAGACAGCGCGTGCGGCAGATGCCGGTCGCGCGCCATCGCCAACGTGGTCCGGGATACGCCGAGGATCAGGGCCAGCAGCGAACCCAGCGCGGCCACCGCCGCGCCCACTCGCACCACCGGCTCCATCCCGGGGAAGCCTGCCGCGCGCACCGCGTCTGCCAGCGGTGCGCTTGTCGAAGCCAGTGCGGCGCTGCCCAATTCGCTCAGTATGGCGACCGCGACCAATGCGTACACCACCAGCGTGATGCCAAGCGCAATCGGGATGGCGCGCGTAATTGTGCGCGCCGGATCGCGCACCTCTTCGCCGAGTGTCGCGATGCGGGCATACCCCGCGAACGCGAAGAACAGCAGTCCCGCGGCTTGCAGTACGCCGTGGACGCTGACGTCTTCGCCGAACGCCAGCCGCGAGCCGTCGACGTCACCGAAGCCGAGGACGACGACCACCACAGCCGCAAGCACCGCCAGCACGAACGCGACGATGGCGCGGGTCAGCATCGCCGACTTCTGGATGCCGGCGTAGTTCACCGCGGTCAGCGCGACCACCGCGGCCACCGCCACCGCGTGCGCCCACTGCGGCCACACGTAGTAGCCGACGGTCAGCGCCATCGCCGCGCACGACGCCGTCTTGCCGACGACGAAGCTCCAGCCGGCGGTGTAGCCCCAGAACTCACCGAGGCGTTCGCGTCCGTACACGTAGGTGCCGCCGGACTGCGGATACAGCGCGGCCAACCGGGCCGACGACGTGGCGTTGCAGAAGGCCGCCACGGCGGCGACCGCCAGCCCGATGAGCAGACCCGACCCGGCGGCTGCCGCAGCCGGGGCCAGCGCGGCGAAGATGCCTGCGCCCACCATCGAGCCGAGTCCGATCGTCACGGCGTCGAACGTCCCGAGCCGCCGTTGCAGCGTAGGGCCGTCCGGCGTGCTCACGGCGGAAATGCTAGTTCAGGCGACTGGGTCTTCCCCGAATGCCGATTCACGGCCCCAAACGGTGGCCGCCACACCAACCACAATGACGAGCACAATCAACCCGACCACCACGAGTGGGATCGTCCACAACCGGCGCAGCATCAGCGCTGTCTCGCATTGGTCGACGTAGTTGTGCTCGCCGGCCGCGGCCGCCGCCTGGCTCAGATCGCTGATGTACCCCGTCCCGCACTTGACCTGGAATCCGTATTGGTCGAAGCCGTCGATGAACACCGGAAAGTTCAACGCGATGAGACCGACAGCGATCAGGAAGACACAAACGACTCCGATGTAGAACGCGCGATGGTGATAGTGGTGCAAAGCGTCCCCCGTTCAGGTCATGCAGACGTCGGCGAAGAGCAACACAGGCCAGGACACGATTGACCCCAGGTACGACACCACGAGGTCGGCGCCCACCATGTGTTGCAGATGCGCGATGTGCGTGCTCGACCAGATGGCTCCTACGATCAGGTACGGAACGCCGACGACTACCGCGAAGACGATCACTTCTCCTATCGTCACCTGGAACTCCAACAGCCCTCGTAGCGCGCCGAGCACGCTGACTATGTTAACGGCGATTCTTGTCTATGCGATCACTTTTTTGTGATTTTCCAACCGAAGTGGGCCGCTATGTATGCGCGCCGTCCGTTATGGTGTTGGCCATGGCGCGCACCGGTCCCACCCGCGCCGAGGGTGTTCGGCGCCGGCCGAAGGATCGCAAGGCGCAGATCGCCCGCGCGTCGGCCGAGGCGTTCAGCACGCTCGGCTACTACGGCGTGAGCATGGAGACGATCGCGAAGCGGGTTGGAATCTCCGCTGCCGCGCTGTACCGCCACTACTCGAGCAAGTACGAACTCTTCCGCGACGCGGTGCTCAACCTCGGTCAACAATTGGTCGACTGCACGGAATTCGCCGACGAGGCATCCGGCGATCCCGAGCTGACGTTGCGGCGGCTGGTGTCGGCGCTCATCGACACCGCGATGATCAACCGTGAATCGGGCGGGCTCTATCGCTGGGAGGGCCGCTATCTGCGCGGCGATGACCAGGCCACGCTGAACTCGCAGATGCGCACCGTCCACCATCGGATCCAGCAGCAGCTCACGGCAATTCGGCCGGACCTGACCTCTCGGCAGCGGTGGGTTCTGTCGACGTCGGCGCTGTCGGTGATCGGCAGCATCGTCGATCACCGCGCCAAGCTGCCTGCCATCCAGGTGCGGGCGTTACTCGCCGACCTCGCCGACACGGTACTGGCCGCGGACCTGCCCGGTGTGGCGGACAGTGTCGTCGAGGACCGCCCGCCCGTCGCCGCTGCCGCAGAGCCGAAATACGAAGCGCTGCTGAATGAATCGATGCGGCTGTTCAACATCAAAGGCTACCGCGATACCAGCGTGGAGGACATCGCGGCGGCGGTTGGGATGCCCGCGTCGGGCATCTACCGTTACTTCTCGGGCAAGAGTGACATCCTCGCCGCGGCGTTCCGGCGAGCGGCCGACCGGCTGTCGGCAGAGCTGTCGGCCATCGTCGGCACCGTGCCCGATCGCGAGGAAGCACTCAACGCGGTCATCGATGCGTATGTGGCGAGGTCGTTCAACCGGCCCGAGCTGGACTATGTGTATTACACCGAGCGATTGCATATGACACCGGGCGACCAGAAGATCCTGCGCAACCTGCAGCGGGCCAACGTGGAGTCGTGGGTGGAGCTGGTGGTGTCGGTACGGCCGCAGTGGACGCCGGGGCAGGCGCGGTTTGCCGTCCACGCCGCCATGTCACTGGTGATCGACCTGGGCCGGTTGATGCGCTATGAGAATTCGGCGCCGACCCGTGCAGTCGTCGAACGGCTGGTGGACCTGACGCTGCTCGGTCGCTACCGGTTGCGCGCCCCGTTGCCAGCCAAGTAAGCCAAGTAATCGATCGTGCCGACGACCGCCAGCGGGCGCGTCTTGCGTGAGCTCAGCCCGAGCCCGAGTGCAGTCTCGACGCCGCCGTGGATGTAGACGTGCTGGCGCGTGTTGCGCGGAAAGGCGGACTTGGTGATGCCGTCGAACAGCTGTGGGCTGGTGAAGTGAGACAGCCCGATGCCGGCGACCGCCAGCCCGGCGAACTTGGCGAGACGCGAATTGCTTTCTGGCACAGCTGTTGATCCTCTCAGGTCACGCAATCTGGTAGTCGCTCAACGGGTAGTCTGATGCCTCTTTGATCGCGGTGCGCGTCGACATCGGCCGCAGAAGCGTCGGTTCGCCCTGCGGGTTGAAGTAGTAGGACCGCGACGTCGCGCAATTGCCGATCGTCCACAGCGAATCGCCGAGCAGTTCGGTCATCCGATCCCGGTACTTCGTGTTGGCCGCCTCGGTCACCTCGAACGTGGAGGCGCCGCGCCGTTTGAGTTCACCGAACAACCGATCCATGTGCCGCATCTGGTACTCCATCGTGTTGAAGAAGTTCAACCCGAGGAACGCGAAAGGACTGGCAAGGCTGAGGTAGTTCGGGAAGTACGGCATCGTCACGCCCTGATAGGCCTGGAAACGCGTTTCGCGCCACCATTTTCCGAGGTTGCGGCCCTCGCGCCCGATGATCTCGATGGCGGGGAAGTTGGCGTCCCACAGATCGAATCCGGTGGCCAATACCAAGGTGTCGATTTCGGTCCTGGAGCCATCGGTGTTGACGATGCCGTCGGCCTCGATGCGCGCGATGCCGTCGGTCTGCAGATGCACGTGTGGTTTGGTGAATGCCCGGTAGTAGCCGTTGGAAAACGTCGGCCGCTTGCAACCGAAGTCGTAGTCAGGGGTGAGCCTGCGGCGCAGCTCCTTGTCGCGGATCGACGCGAACCGGTGGATCTTCGACAGGTCCGCTGCGGCGATGTTGAGCCGACGGAAGTACCGGTGATGAATGATCGCGGTGTTGATCATGACTTCGTAGATCGAATCGGTCAGCCACCGAATTGCGCGCTGCGTCAACGGGATCCGTGAGAACAGCCTCTTGGCCCGTTCGCCGAAGGGGATGTCGAGTTTGGGGACCACCCAGATCGGTGTGCGCTGGTAGACGGTGAGGTCGCCGGCCTTCTTCGCCAACTCGGGGATCAGCTGTACCGCGGTGGCGCCCGTGCCGATGAGGCCGATGCGGCGCCCTGTCGGGTCGTAGGTGTCGTCCCAGGCCGCGGTGTGGATGACCTTGCCCTCGAAGTTCGTGACGCCCGGGATGTCGGGTGTCTTGGGCTGCGACAGGAAGCCGGTCGCGGTGATGAGGTAGCGGGTGTTCAGCGTCTCGCCGCCGGCCAGCGCGACCCGCCAATTCTTGGCTTCCTCGTCCCAGCGCGCGCCCTCGACCGTCGTGCTGAACCGCATATGGCGGCGCACGTCGTACTTGTCGGCGATGTCATCGGCGTACTGCTTGATCTCGGTGCCGGTGGAGAACAGCCGCGACCAGTTCGGGTTCGGCTCGAAGAAGTACGAATAGGTGGTGGTGGGGACGTCGACGGCCAGGCCGGGGTAGTGGTTGACGTGCCAGGTGCCGCCCAGGTCGTCTTCGCGGTCGAGGATCACGAAGTTGTGGTAGCCCATCCGCTTGAGCTGGATCGCCGCGCCGATTCCCCCAAAACCGGCCCCCACGATGACCGCGTCGTAAAGCTCCGGAGTCATGACCCAGACGGTACCTCAGGTACCGGAAACTTTGCCGACCGGCTCAGCCCTTCAGAGACCCCGTGCGCGGTGGATCCAGGGTGGCGACGCAGGTGACGGCGCGGTCGCCCTGCTTCCAGGTCTCCTCCGTGGGATACAGCACGTACAGCTGCACCGAGTTGTCGGTGATCGCGTCGGGTGCATAGGAGGACAGCGCGGGCTCGCACTTGTTCTGGTACTCCTCGATCGCGGACTGCCCAGGGAAGTCACCCTCCGGCATCATCAGCACCGCGAAAACCTCTCCAGCGTGGGGTTGGTCGCAGTCGATCGTGTCGACCGTCAGCACGCGAATGCTGTCGGGTATCTCCTTGAGGCAGTCGCCAACCTTTACGTCCGTCGCGGTGACCGTGCCTTTGTCGATGACCATGAAGAAGACGACAGCTGCGACGCCCACGAGCACCCACAGCCCCGACAGCACGAGGCCGCCGATCGCCAGCCCGCGCCCGCCCTGGCCCTGCTTGGCTTTGTTCAGCCCGACGATGCCGCAGATCACGCTGATCAGGACGCCGCCGATGACGCCGAAGATCAGCGAGACGACCGCCCACCAGTTGGTCTGCTTCGGCGTGGAATAGGGCGGCGCCTGCGTCTGATAGGGCATCGGCGGGGGCGGTGTCGGGTATCCGCCTGGCGGTGGTGGCGGGTATCCGCCTGGCGGTGGTGGCGGGTATCCGCCTGGCGGTGGTGGCGGGTATCCGCCTGG
>DASRJA010000054.1:0-4885 GCA_035649695.1 Mycobacterium sp.
CTCGATCACAAACGCGTCCTTCTGGGCGACCAGGTCGGCGAACGCCGGACTGCCCGCGGCTGCGGTGAGCCCGCGTGCCAGGTAACTGTCCTTGGCGGTGTACGGAATTCCGTCCAACGGGCCGCGGGTCCGGCTGCTTTCCCTGCGCGCGTCGGAGGCCACTGCGTCGGCGTGCGCCTCCGGATTCAGTACGACGACGGCGTTCAATCGGATGCCCGCGTGGTCGTAGACCGCGATGCGCCGCAAGTAGCTTTCGAGCAGGCCGACCGCGGTTACCTGGCCGTCGTCCAATGCCTGCCGCAGCTGCGCGATGGACGCTTCGACGACGTCGAACGACACTTAGAACGTCGCGAATTCTCGCAGGCTGGCGGCCAACGGGATCGGCACGCGTGCCTTGATTCTGGTGCCGGCGGCGGTGTGCTCGGTGGCATCGACCCGTCCGTCGGCATGCACCTTGTTCACGAGATCGCCGCGGTCGTACGGGATCGTCACGTCGACCATGGTGTCGGTCGGCGTGATCAGCTCGGCCATCCGCTGTTGCAGCCGGTCCACGCCGTCGCCGGTACGTGCGGAGACGAAGACCGCGTCCGGCAGCGCACGCCGCAGCTGCGCCAGGGTCAAGCCGTCAGCAGCGTCAGTCTTGTTGACCACCAACAACTCTGGCGCCGGTTTCCCATCGTGATCGGCAATCACGTCGTTGAGGACCTGCCGCACTGCGTTGATCTGGGCCAGCGGATTGACATCCGACCCGTCGACCACATGCACCAGTAGGTCGGCGTCGACGACTTCCTCCAATGTGGAGCGGAACGCCTCGACCAGCTGGGTCGGCAGATGCCGGACGAACCCGACGGTGTCGGTAAGTACAAAAGGCCGGCCGTCCGCGAATTCCCCACGCCGCGTCGTGGGATCGAGGGTCGCGAACAACGCGTTCTCGACCAGCACGCCCGCACCCGTCAGCGCATTGAGCAGACTGGACTTGCCGGCATTCGTATAACCGACGATCGCGATCGACGGCACGTCGCTGGCCAGCCGCTTGCTGCGCTGGGTGTCGCGGACCTGCTTCATCGCCCGAATGTCGCGGCGCAGCTTGGACATTCGCTCGCGGATGCGACGACGGTCGGTCTCGATCTTCGTCTCACCGGGGCCGCGCAGACCCACGCCGCCGCCGCTGCCGCCGGCACGCCCACCCGCCTGCCGCGACATCGACTCGCCCCAGCCGCGCAGCCTGGGCAGCATGTATTCCATCTGCGCCAAGGCCACCTGCGCCTTGCCTTCCCGGCTGGTGGCGTGCTGGGCGAAGATGTCGAGGATCAGCGCGGTGCGGTCGACGACCTTCACCTTGACCGCCTTCTCCAGCGCGGTCAGCTGCGCGGGACTGAGCTCGCCGTCGCAGATCACCGTGTCCGCGCCGGTGGCCAGCACCACCTCGCGCAGCTCCTGCGCCTTGCCGGAGCCGATGTACGTCGAGGCATCGGGCTTGTCGCGGCGTTGAATCAGGCCCTCGAGCACCTCCGAGCCGGCGGTTTCAGCGAGTGCGGCCAGCTCGGCCATGCTCGCGTCGGCGTCGGCGGCGCTGCCTTCGGTCCACACGCCGACGAGCACGACGCGCTCCAGCCGCAGCTGCCGGTACTCGACTTCGGAGATGTCGCCGAGTTCGGTGGACAGCCCGGCGACCCGGCGCAGGGCGGAGCGGTCCTCGAGGGCGAGCTCGCCCGCGCTGGGTGTGCCGTTAATGGGGAAATCGGGATACGTCATAAGCGATAACAGATTTGCACGGCTAGATCGATTCGTGCACTTGAATTAACGCTGCGCAATGCGCCACCATTCCTCGGACAATTCCCCCCGGGCCACCAGGACGGACGGACCGCGCAGATAACTGGTGGCATCGGTGACCGTAACGGTGACTTCGCCACCGGGTATCCGCACCTGCAGCGTGCCCGTGGTCGCGCCATCGAATGCCAGCGCCGCCACGGCGGCGGCGACAGTTCCGGTGCCACAGGATCGCGTCTCTCCGACACCTCTCTCGTGTACCCGCATCGATACCGCTCCACCATGCGGCGCCGTCAGAACCTCGATGTTCACGCCTTCGGGGAACTGCGTGCGATCGAACGAAACCGGTGCGGCGACGTCAAGGGCAGCGAGTTCGTCGAAGCTCAGATCGGCGTCGACACACGCCAGATGCGGGTTACCCACATCGATGGCCAGACCCGCGAACGGGCGGCCGCCGACGATCGCCTCACCCGTGCCGAGTTGGCTGGTCTTGCCCATTTCGACCGTGACGTCGGCGGTGGTGTCGTCCCAGGCGTGCAGCACCACGGGGCGGGGCCCCGCCAGCGAGCCGACGGTGAATTCGTCGCGGCTCTCCAGTCCATTGGCCCGCAAGTAGTGGGCGAACACCCGGACCCCGTTACCGCACATCTGTGCGATGGATCCGTCGGCGTTGCGGTAGTCCATGTACCAATCGCCTGGCTGCACGCCCTCTGGGATCCGCTCGAGGCCGGCCACCTCGGCTCGAGTCACCCGCAGCACCCCGTCGGCGCCCAACCCTCGGCGACGGTCGCAAAGCGCAGCCACCGCGGCCGGCGTCAACGACAACCGGCCGTCCGGGTCGGGCAACAGTACGAAGTCGTTCTGCGTGCCGTGCCCCTTGGCGAACTCCACCTGCTCAGGATACGTGCCGCCATATTTGCAGCGTGTTCTCGACGTTGTCGGCAGCGGCGCCGTCGAGCCACGTGATGCGGTGGTCGCGGCGGAACCACGACCGTTGGCGGCGGACGTAGCGGCGGGTGCCGAAGAAGGTCGGCTCGCGGGCCGCGGACCCGTCGCCACCCTGATCGAGGTCGGCGATCACGTGGGCGTAGCCAAGGGCGCGCGACGCGGTGACGCCGTCCCGCAGACCGGCGCCCAATAACCCCTGGACCTCGCCGACGAGGCCGTCGACGAACATCTTGTCCGTCCGCTGGGTCAGCCGGCTGTCGAGAAGCGCTGTGTCCCAATCTAATCCGATGATCGCGGTGTTCCAGCGGGGCGTACCGATCACCGGCGCCGACGCAGCGAAGGGTTGTCTGGTGAGTTCGACGACCTCAAGCGCTCGCACGATGCGGCGGCCGTCGGTGGGCAGGATCGAGGACGCGGCCTGGGCGTCGACCCGCGCCAGTTCCTGGTGCAACGCGCCGACGCCGATCTCGGCCAGCCGCTCCTCCCATTTGGCACGCACGGCGGGATCCGTTGCGGGAAAAGACCATTCGTCGAGCAGCGACTGGATGTACATCATCGACCCGCCGACGATTATCGGGACCGCGCCGCGGCCGGCGATCGCTTCGACGTCGACGGTCGCGGCCTGCTGATAGCGGGCGACACTGGCCGTCTCGGTGACGTTGAGGACGTCGAGCTGGTGGTGCGCTATGCCGCGACGCTCGGGCACGGCCAGCTTCGCGGTGCCGATGTCCATGCCGCGGTAGAGCTGCATGGCGTCGGCATTCACGATCTCGCCGCCCACGCGTTCGGCGACGGCCACCGCAAGCGCCGACTTTCCGGTGCCCGTCGGGCCGATGATCGCGATGGGTCTCATGGCCGCCAGACGCCGACGTAGTAGCCGACGCCGTAGGGCGCACCGCGGTACAGCTCTTTGGCCGACCGAGGACTCCCCGCCAGCCCGGCCAATACCTGGTAAGCGACTCGGCCGACGACGGTGTCCGGCAGGCGGGTCAGCGCGGCGGCATCGCCGGCGGCGAGCGCGTCGTCGAGCGCGGCCTGCACCGGTATCGAGTCGGGGTCGTAGCCGCCTGGCGCGGGTGGCGTCAGGGTGTGCGCGCCGTCGGCGACGACGAGGACACCGATCGGGTCGACCGCCTCGTCGATTTCGGCCCGTAACCGGCGGCCGCTGGCGATCGCGGCGTCGATGTCGTGGTACGTGGCGTACACCCGCACCTCCGCGCTTGTGTCGGGCTTGGCCTGGTCGCGGACCCAGCCCGCGATCAACGCGCACAGCGGCAGTTCCGTGGGAGTTCCAGCAGCGTTGGGCGACAGCGTGACACGGCGATCGACGCCGTAGCCCGCGAGAGTGCCGGCGGTCTCGGAATCCAGTACAGCGTCGGCCTCGCCGACACCGAGCGCGATCCACCGCGACGGCAGCGATCCCGTAGCGGTGAACACCGCCTCCCGCAAGTCGGCCAGTTCGTCGGCCGCACCCGCGCCCAGTTCGGGAACCATGACGGGTGCCGACGGGATGATTGCGATGGCGCTCAGCACGCCACCAAAGTAGTGCTCACGCTGGCTGCTTGGTGGCACCGGCCGCTTCCCCGCGGGCCAGCGCGACCGTCGACACCACCATCACCGCCACCGCGATGATCAGGGTCAGCCAACCGGCGTCGCCGGGCCGCAGCGTCTCGCCAAGCACCACGATGCCGAGCGCCGACCCCACGACCGGCTCGGCGACGGTCATGGTCGGCAGCGACGCGGTCAGCGAGCCGGCCCGGAACGACGACTGCTGCCAGGCCGTGCCGGCAATGCCGACCAATGCCCACACGTAGAGCTCGGGTGTGCGCAGCAGCGCCCACAGACCGTCGTCGAGGCGGTCCACCACACCCTTGGTCAGCACCGCGAACACGCCCCATAGCGCTCCGGACACCAGCGCCAGCAGCACCGCGCTGACGGATCCGGACCAGATTCGCGCGCCCACCACGCAGAGCACGAGGGCGGGGCCCAGCACCGCGATGACCGCCGTCCACGTCTCGTACGATGCCCGGGAATGGCCTGCGGTGGGGTTGCCGACGGTCACGATGATCGCGACCGCGGCGGCCAGCAGCGCGGCCCACGTCCATTCCCAGCGGGTCACTGGCCGGTGCGACAGTCGCGCGCTGATCGGCAGCGCGAACAACAGCGA
>DASRJA010000055.1:0-3915 GCA_035649695.1 Mycobacterium sp.
CAGCACCCCTGGACGAGCTCTATGTATTGCTCCGGGGTGTACCTGCCAGCTGCAAGGTCTTTGTTGAGCTGATCCACGCACGCTTGGTAGCCGGCCTGATTCCATTGCTTCGGTTCGGCGCACGCGACGCTCGGATCTTCGATCGCACTGCCGCCCAACACGGCCGTCGCCGCTAACGGCGCCAAAAAGACCAGGCGACGCAACGACGCGTTCCGAGGTGACATGCGTCGACCTCCCTCAGTTGAGGGGCCTAACACCGATCCCCGCACCGGACGGAAGGTCCCGACCGCCGGATGACACAAATTGTCCGCCTGACAGGGGCGGGCTTTCGGTTGTTTCACAGGAAGTCCCCTGGGATCACCAGCGGAAAGTTGACATCACAACCACTTTCAGCCGCGTGCATCCATGCGTCCTGGCACGCCTCGGCTTTGAAGATCCGCCGCCGTCCCGACCAGCCGCATGAGCAGGCCGCACGGGAATTCGCGACTCTCACTCGGTAGACCCTCACGATCCGAGGCGCGCTTGACCGGACGACCGTGGTCGCGGCTTCTTCCTCGGAATACATGCTGAAATGCTGACGCGTTGCGGCCAACTCCCGGAACGGGATGCGGGCCCGTGTCCGCGGGATCCGTCTAGGGGGCGTCTCCGCCGGTCACGCTAGGGGATTGGGGGATCATCTTCAGCGCCACCACGCTGCGCCCAGCTAAACCCGCGTGCATCGTCTAGGCAGTGTGCTGCATCGTCGGAAGTAGTCGTTGACGACGCAATCACCAGGTCAATTCAAACAGATCTATTCGTTGAGTCCCGGGAGCTGACCCGATATCGTTAAGCACGAACGTTCGTGCTCAACGGAGGGCGACCGGTGCGCATATCGCTGATGCAGGTCATCACTGACCAGACGCCGCCGCCGCAAGCCGTCGCCAGATGGGCGGAGGAGCGCGGATTCACCGGGTTGTACGTGCCCGAGACATCCCATGTGCCGATCAGCCGGCAGACTCCCTGGCCCGGCGGGGAGCTTCCCGACTGGTACCTACGCTGTTACGACCCCTTTGTCGCACTGGCTGCGGCCGCAGCGGTAACCACGCGATTGCGGATCGGGACTGGCGCGTGCCTGGTCGCGGTGCACGATCCAATCCTGTTGGCAAAGCAGATCGCTTCGGTGTCGGACATGTCGGGTGGACGCTTTTCGGGGCGGAGATGACGAACCATGCCTAGCTCGGAGTACGGCCGCGAGACGCGGGCGCAGATCCTGCGCACGGCAATGGACACCGCGTCGGTCAAGGGACTATCGGGGCTGTCGATCGGCGATCTTGCCGCTCGGCTCGGAATGAGTAAGTCGGGTCTATTCCGGCATTTCGGCGCCAAGGAACAACTGCAGTTGGCCACCGCGGATGCCGCGCTCGACGTTTTCGAGCGGGCGGTCGTGGCGCCGGCGATGGCGGCCTCGCCCGGTATCGATCGGCTGAGGGCCCTGATGCACAGCTGGGTCGGGTATCTGGAAAGCGATGTGTTTCCCGGAGGCTGCTTCTTCGCGGCGGCATCCGCGGACGTCGACTCTCAACCCGGGCCGGTCCGCGACCGAATCGCCGGTATCGGGCGCGCAGCGGTCGATGCCATTGCGGCGGAAGTCGAAGCCGCGCAACACCTTGGCCAGCTTCGATTGGATGTCGACGCCAGGCAGCTCGCGTTCGAGGTGCATGCCTACGCACTCGAGGCCAATTGGGCCCGACTGCTGTTGGACGACGATCATGCCGGCGGCCGCGCCCGAACCGCGATCGATGCGGCACTTGCCAGGGCGGCGGCCACTACGGAAGAGAACGAATCATGAAGTACGTCAACCATATCGATCCTGTCGGACCGACTGAAGCGCGCGGCGTCGTCGCCGATGTTTACGCCGAGGCCCGCCACGAGTTCGGCCGGCTGCCTGAGCCGGTCAGCATGCTCTCGCCCCACGAGGAGTTGCTGGCCGCCTGGTGGGCGACCCTACGAGAAATTCTGATCGCCGGAACGGCGCCTCGCGCGCGCAAAGAAGCGGTCGCTGCTGCGGTTGCGGTGACCCAGCGCTGCCCGTGGTGTATTGACGCCCACACGACAATGTTGTATGCGGCGGGCGAAAGCAAA
Source organism: Mycobacterium sp. (assembly GCA_035649695.1). Classification (GTDB taxonomy): domain Bacteria; phylum Actinomycetota; class Actinomycetes; order Mycobacteriales; family Mycobacteriaceae; genus Mycobacterium. Next base: position 2,122 of record DASRJA010000055.1, read on the forward strand.
ACTGCCACCGCCATTCTGGCCGATACGGAGCTATCCGACACCGATCCGAACGCACCCTACGTCGCGTGGGCCCGCGGCACCGCGGCACCGGGCGGTCCTGCCCCGCCGTTCGGACCCGACGATGCGGTCGAATACATCGGCACCGCAATGATTTTCCACTTCGTGACGCGGTTGGTGCTGGTGCTGCTCGACGAAACTTTTCTCCCCGGCGGTCCCCGCGCCCAATCTCTGATGCGCCGCGCCGCCGGAATCGCATTCGCCAGGAAGGTGCGTGCGGAACATCGACCGGGGTTGGCGACCGCCCGGCTGGCGCCATACCCACTTCCGGACGATCTTATGTGGGCCGCGGCTTCGCCCCCGGCGGCGACCTCGCTGGCTGCACTAACCGGCTGTCTTCACGAGTCGCAACATTTTCCCGAGGCAAGCCGCGCTGTCGTCCGCGGCGCGATCACCGCATGGCGAGGGGAGCCGATGCCGATCAGCAGCACCTGGACCGACGAACACACCGACGGTCTGCCCGAGGAACTGAGATCGGCGACCCGCCTTGCGTTATTGACAAGCCTTGCCCCGCATCAGGTAACGGATGCGGATGTGGCGGCCGCCAGGACGCTGCTGGCCACGGACACGTCCTTCGTCTCCACGCTGGGATGGGCAGCGTGGACTGCGGCCCGTCGCGTCGGATCCTGGATTACCCGGCCGGCCGTCACCACAAGTAATGCCAGGAGGATGCGATGAGCGCAGCGAATGTAATTCGGCAGTATCACGAGGCGTGGACTCAGCGCGACATGGGCACGGCGCGTTCCTGCTTGGCCGACGATCTGCATTTTCAAGGTCCGATCGACACGTTCTCGAGCGCCGACGAATTCATCGCCACTCTTACCGGCTTTGCGCAGATGCTCACTCGTGTAGATCTGCTCCAGGAGTTCTATACAGACGACGCCGCCGCGTTGTTGTACGACTGCGTCACCAATTCGCCTGCCGGGACCATCAGGACGGCTGAGTTCTTCGGGCTGCGGGACGGGAAGGTCGCCAACATTCGCCTCGTGTTCGATGCCACCGCGCTGCGGCAGGTCATGAGCGGCTAACTGCGGCACGCGAATAGTTCGGTGGCGTTGTCGGCGGGTTTGCCTCCGATATGTCGGAATGCTGGGTGTTCGTTCGTCGGATCAGAAACGCAGTCTCACCGCATGGGAGTAGTCATGACGAAACACGGCACGACAGACAAGTCCCCGACGCTGACATGCGCGTTCCGGTTCCCCGCAGAGACGGTGGCGTTCCTGACCGATCTGCGTACCCACAACGACAAAGCGTGGTTCGACGCGAATCGTGCGCGCTATGAGTCGGCGTACGTGGAATCGGCCACGGCGTTCGTCGAGGTGATAGGACCCGAGTTGAAGAAGTTAGTGCCCGGCATCCGTGTCGAGCCGCGGGTGGGCGGCTCGATCTTCCGGATCAACCGCGACATCCGGTTCAGTGCCGACAAGCGTCCATACAAGGATCACCTCGACTTCTGGTTTTGGGAGGGTGACCGCAAATCGGCGGTGTCCGCCCTCTTCCTGCGCGTCTGGCCCGATGGCGTTGTCGTCGGTGTCGGCGCACACGACTTCGACAAATACCAGCTCGCCACCTACCGCGACGCCGTCGTCGACCCCACCGCGGGCGCCGAATTGGCGACGATCGTGAACCAGCTTGAGGCGGCTGGCCACGAGATCGGTGGTGAGACCTACAAGCGCACACCACGTGGCTACGCGGCAGACGGCGTCGGCGAGCGGCTACTACGCCACTCCGCGCTGT
>DASRJA010000056.1:0-14676 GCA_035649695.1 Mycobacterium sp.
TCGCGCTCAACAACTGGTTGGCCGTGCTAGTGGAAGGGATGGTCGAAACGCTCACGCTCAGCGAAGCACTCGGCATCGACCCACGGCTCCTGCTTGAGGCTATTGGCGACGGGCCGATGGCGTCGGACTACGCATTGGCAAAAGGCGCCGCGATGATCAACGCCGAGTTCGCGCCCGGCTTCCCGTTGCGACACGCGACCAAGGACGCCGAACTCGCACTGAGCGCCGCTCACCGTCACGGCGTTGAGCTCCCGCTGACCAGTGCGCTCCTGCCGCGCTGGCACCAGGCCCTCGCAGGCGATCACGGCGGCGACGACGTCGCCTCTGCCGTCACCGCGGCAGCCACAACCGCGTCGCCACCCGGCAGTCTCCTGTCGATCGCTGCGTCATGACGCTGTCTAGTCGTACTGAAATACTCAGTGAAACAACGCATCCCGCGACTGACCCGCATACGTCGCACATCACCAACCGACTGAACTGGCTACGCGCAGGGGTGCTCGGGGCGAACGACGGAATCGTCTCCACCGCAGGCCTCGTGGTGGGCGTAGCCGCGGCCACCACAAACAGTTCGGTGATCTTCACTGCTGGATTGGCAGGCTTGGTCGCTGGCGGCGTCTCGATGGCGCTCGGCGAGTATGTGTCGGTGAGCACACAACGCGACACGCAACGGGCGCTTCTGCAAAAGGAGCGGCAAGAACCAGACGAGATGCCCGAGGCCGAACTCGGCATCGACCCGGGCGATCTGTCCAACCCCTGGCAGGCAGCGCTGTCGTCGGCGGTCGCGTTCACGCTGGGCGCCGTTGTTCCGCTGTTTGCGATTCTGCTTCCGCCCGTCGGCGCCCGTGTCCCCGTGGCCTTTCTGTCGGTGTTGATCGCTCTCGTGTTGACCGGGACCGTGAGTGCGATGCTGGGCGGTGCCCGCAAGAGGCGCGCCGTCGTGCGTGTAGTGCTCGGCGGAGTTCTCGCGATGCTTGTGACCTACGGCATCGGGCAGATGGTCGGAACGACGATTTGAGAGAAGCCTGTGGGCGAGGTGCGCGTGGCAGACAGTTCTGATGCGGGGACGGCGCCGCCATTGATGAGCGCTCGACTGGTCGGACTGTTGGTGCGCCCCACAGCCCCACCGCTCGCCGTCGGCATCGCAGTTGCTGCGTCGCTCATCGTCGCAGAGACACTGCTGGTGTATCTGCTGGAGAAAATCGCCCCGGGCATGACCTTTGGTGTCATCTTCCTGCTCGGAGTTCTCGTCGTATCCGCCAGCTGGGGGTTCGGGCTCGCGGTGACGACGACGTTGGCCAGCGCGCTTGTCTACGCCTTCGTCCATCTCGGGGCCGACGGCAGCATCTTCCCTATCACCGGCCAAGACTGGGTGACCATCATCATCTTCCTGCCCATCGCGCTATTGGCGAATGTGCTTGCGGGCCAGGCGCGATTGCTCGCCGCGGAAGCAGATCAGCGCCGCCGGGAAGCAGAGGCAAGCCGAGATGAGCTCCGTGTGCTCGCTGACCAGCAGGCCGCGCTGCGCCGCATTGCCACGCTGGTGGCGCGTGCCGTCGAACCCTCCGAGGTGTTCTCAGCCGTTACAGAGGAATTGGCGCGGTGCCTTGGAGTTACCCACGCAACTCTGGTGCGCTTCGAGGCCGACGGCGCGGCAGTACTGCTCGCCAGCCACGACGACCGCGGGTCGCAGAAGAAGATTCCGGTGGGTAAGCGTTTTTCGTTCGATGGCGCAAGCGTTCCGGCGGTGGTATTTCGCACCGGCCGCGCCGCCCGGCGAGACAGTCACGAGAATGCGCCCTCCCCAGAAATCCAGTACATCCATGAGCTCGGTCTGCGCTCAGGCGTCGGTGTGCCGATCGTTGTGGCCGGCCGGCTATGGGGCGCGGCCAATGTCGGATCGTCGCAACCTGAGCCGCTACCTGCCGATACCGAGGCACGCGTCGGGGACTTCGCGGACCTGGTCGCGACAGCGATCGCCAACGCCGACGCCCGCTCCGAGCTCACGGCTTCTCGGGCCAGGATCGTCGCGGCCTCTGACGCCGCCCGGCGCCGATTCGAACGCGACCTGCACGACGGTGCACAACAGCGGCTCGTGTCGCTGGGGCTCCAGCTGCGCACGGCTGAAGCGTCGTTGCCGCCCGAATGCCAGGCGTTGAGGGCACAGATTTCTGACATCGTTACCGGCCTGGGGGGTGTATCGGAAGATCTCCAAGAGATATCGCGCGGTATTCATCCGGCAATCTTGTCGAGAGGTGGACTGGGCCCAGCGCTGAGAACTCTGGCTCGTCGCTCCGCCGTTCCGGTGGAGCTGCGCCTCGGCATTGACCGACGGTTGCCCGAGTCGGCCGAAGTGGCCGCCTATTACGTTGTCGCGGAAGCGCTCACGAATGCAGCGAAGCACGCGCAAGCGTCCGAGGTGCGGGTAACTGTCGAATCCGATGGCGCGAACTTGCGACTCTCGATTTCCGACGACGGAGTTGGCGGCGCCGACTCGCACAAGGGGTCCGGACTGATCGGGTTGATCGACCGAGTCGAGGCGCTCGGGGGACAGCTGCGGATTTCCAGCCTTGTCGGGAGCGGCACATCACTTCTGGCGACGATCCCGTTCGACGGATCTTGACCGTCATACGTTGCCGCCGCGGCTGATTCCGGGTAGCAGGGACGCATCGTTGGGTGCAAGCGCTGACGACACGACTCTGCCCGAGCGCGACTCTGGAAGTGCAAGAGACAGATTCGCCGGTTTACCGATCACAGCTAGGCCGGCTATCACGAGAGAGTGCAACTATGCGAATGAAACTGACCCACATCACGCCGCTGTTGGCTGCGGGCGCTGCTGCGGCGGCGATCGCCGCGGCACCAACCGCCGCGGCCACGCCGGCTGCGGCAGAATTGGCCGCCCCATCGGCAGCGGTGACGAGCCAGGTCGCCCCCGCCGCCTTCCATGGCGGCGGTGGCTTTCACGGCGGTGGCTTCCACGGCGGTGGCTTCCACGGTGGCGGCTTCCACGGCAATCACTACGGCTGGGGCTGGCACCCTTGGGGATGGCCGTGGGGCCGGCCCTGGTAGCGATCAATGACGATGGCGGAAGCGGTGTTTGACATCGCTTCCGTCGTCGTTGCGTACCCATTCGTTGCACTTCTGCGGTGCACGCTGACAGGTACACGGAGATTCCCGGTGGCGGCCCCACAGATGGGTGGCAGCAGTGACGACATGGCCTCGTTCAGAGACAACTCTGGAACACGGACAGACACAAACGACTATCAAAGGAGTGCCACCATGCGAATCAAACTGAGTTACATGACCCCATTGTTGGGTGCGACTGCTGCCGCTGTTGCCATCGTCGTCGCACCGATGGCGGCCGCCGCCCCGGCCGGGCCGGGTGCAATCCAGGAGTCCTGCGGCCCAAGCGGTTCGGGAACCGTGTGTCAATCGCCGGGCAACGCCGAGATCAACGACTCGCCTCCGCCTGTCAACTTTTATCCCTACGGCGGCGATGCCTTTCTGCTCGGCGGAGGCGGGTTCGGCGGCGGCGGATTCCACGGCGGTGGTGGCGGCGGACACCGGTAGCAATCAATGACCTTGCGGGGGCGCCGGTGTGGCATTTGTTGGCACGCGGGCGCCCGCGGCATTGGCCGCTCAGAACATTCCTGCTTGCGGGAGGATTGATTCGTGCCAGCAGTGACGACAGGCCCTAATCCGCACACAATTCTGGAACTCATACACATCATCTAGCCATCGAAGGAGAGCCACCATGCAACTCGGATTGCACTACATCGCACCGCTTTTAGCGACGGGAGCTGCTGCGGTAGCCATCGCCGCTGCCCCTTTGGCCGCCGCCGCGCCGTCGGCGCCGGGTGATAACACTCAGACTCAACAGTCCTGCGCTAACTTGGGGGGCACGCAAACCGAATGCCAGGCGCCCGGCAATGTGCAGGTCAACGACGCGCCTCCGCAGGTCGATTACTTCCCGTACGCAGGCGGCGGCACCTAAACGTCTCTCAGTCAACCGGCTGCTACGACAGAAACCCTTTGTTGCCCAGAGGATTACACGCTGTTTGTGCACGACCAAACTCCTATGCGGCGCAGCCGTCTTGGTGTCGTGTCGTCGTCGTCAACTGCCGATGGATACCTCGGCCTTGTGAACCGGTCAAATTTTTCTGTAGCTATGCGGTGCTGCCCGGGCTGCTGGCGGCGTCACTGTAGTCCACCCGACAGACGCGAGGAAGAGATAACGAGCACAACGCAGCTCGGCGAGCGCGGGCCGGCGTCCGCCGCGTTGGCTTCCGGTCTGCGGCCACGTTGCAGCTGGCAGGTGGGCGGGAAGTACCGCTAGCGGGCGGCGTTTCTGGGCGTCAGCTGCGACGACATGGGCCGCGCGCAAGCGCGACGATAAGGACGGTCGAGACATCCCACCAAAGAAGTGGTCACCACAATGCGAGGAGACAGCTGCGATGAAGCAGTTCACCGACCAACCAATCGGATGCCGCACCAAGGTGGAACAAATGTGGGGAAAGCGCCGCGACATGACCGTGCGCGACCGCTCGCCGTTCAACGCAGAGCCACCAGCATCGGTGTTGGCCAGCGCCGAGATCACGGCGCTGGACGCGTTTTACAGCCGCAATCATGGTCCGTTCCCCGACATTGCACGCGACCAGTGGCGCCTCGAGGTCGATGGCCTGATCGACACGCCACTCACGCTCACCTACGACCAACTGATCTCGCGGTTCACGCCGGTTTCAGTGGTCGCGACGCTGGCATGTGCCGGGAACCGGCGCGCCGAACTACTGAACGTGCGACCGATACCGGGCAAGGACCCCTGGGCGCACGGGGCGATTTCGACCGCCGAGTGGCGTGGAGCGAGGCTGGCAGATGTTCTCCAGGCTGCCGGGGTGCATCATGATGACAGTTTGCACGTGGCGTTCAGTGCCCCCGATGTGGCGCAGGAGGCCCTTCCCGTTCAGGCGTATGGCAGCTCAATCCCGTTGTCCAAGGCCATGTCGCGGGAAGTGCTGCTGGCCTGGGAGATGAATTCAGAGCCGCTTCCACGAGTGCACGGTGGCCCGGTGCGCGTGGTGGTGCCGGGATATATCGGGGCTCGCAGCGTCAAGTGGGTCAACGCCGTCACCGTGCAATCAGGGCCGTCGCAAAATTACTTCCAGGCCAGTGACTATCGCATCCTTCCGCCCGACGCCGACCCCGACACCGCAGCGCCAGGCGACGGCATTTCGTTGTCGTCGCTTCCTCTCAACTGCGACATCCTCGTTCCTGGCGACGACGAGCAGGTCCCTGCCGGCCCGCTGAGGATCAGCGGATGGGCACTGGCTGGCGATGGACGCGGGATCGGCCGAGTCGACGTTTCCCTCGACGGAGGTGGCACGTGGCGACAAGCCGACCTGCAACCCGCAACCAGCCAGTGGGCATGGCGGCTGTGGTCCCTGACGGTCGACGCTCGACCCGGGCCAATCAGTGTGACAGCCCGCGCTTGGGATGAAACTGGCGTCACTCAACCGGAATCGCCGGCACACCTCTGGAATCCACGAGGGTATGGCAATAACGCCTGGGCCCACGTGAAAGCGTTTGCGAAATAGCGGATTCGGCATGAGGTCGGGGTTGTGCGCATGTGGCCTCAAATAGCGGGACGTCGCTTCCGGTCACGATCCCATTGCGCTATGTCGGCGGTCGGCGCTACGGGGTGATCATGCCGACCAACATCCTCTCGGTTGAAGGGTGAATCAAAGCGCGCGATTCAACGCGCAAACGTCGTCTGCAGCTCCGACGTTCATCTCACAGATCCTTGTCGCGCATGTAAGCCCACAATTCGCACCGCCGCTGAGCCCACTCCACAGTCCATCCAGTAAATGCCGCGCTTGCGAGCGTGATTATCCATGTCATCGTGTGGCCCCAATCACTAGCGGTTGTGGACAATAGTCGCGCGCTAGCAAACGAATGTCGTCACAGCTGACATCCAGATAATGTCCCCGCCACCTGGGATCTGTGCCTTCCAGCTAGCGGGTATGAGTTACGCTCCGCTCTACCGCACAGGCATCACACCGCGCGGTCTGCGCGGCTATGCTGAGTTTGCGCGTCTGGTTGAAGGCCGCCGAAGAGCGATGTGAGTTTCTGGTGACGCAGAAGCAGTCACGGCAACCTGGCTCGGCGTGGCTGCCGGGCAACATTTTCGCGGGCAGAGGCTCCGACGCAGGAATGGGCCCGCGCAACATGCGCTTGCGTCTACTCGCGCTGGTGAGCCGCCCCAAGGCTCCGTCGCTTGTGCTGGGTATCGCGGTCGCGGTGGCCTTCATTGCGGTCGAGACCCTCGTCGTGTGTTCGCTCAATGTGGTTACTGATTCGACCGGCCGCTTCGGCACGCTCTTCCTGCTGGGCGTTCTGGTGGTTTCGATGGTGTGGGGATTCGGCTTGGCGGCGACGATGTCGATTGCCAGCGCCATCGCCTTCGCCTATTTCCGCGATTGGCCGACCGCCCACTTCGCCCCGTTCGAACCCCAGAACTGGATTCCGATTGGTGTCTTCCTTGTCTTCGCGTTGGTGGCGAACGCACTTGCCGGCCTGGCTCGGGTAGGCGAGAGATTCTTCGACCTGTCTCCCGACTTGTTGTGCATCACAGGTCCGGAAAGGGTCATCCGGATCAACCCGGCGTTCAGTCAGATACTCGGCTATTCACTCGACGACTTGGCCTCGCGCCCTTATCTCGATTTGGTCGTTCCCGAAGATCGAGATCACGTGGGTTCCTTTCTTGAACAGCTGCCAGGCAGTGCTGATCCGGTGCGCTTCGAGAATCGGGTGATCTGCAAGGAGGGTTCGCCGCGCTGGATTGAGTGGAGCGTCGTCTGGCATCGCGGCCTGTTCTACGCCGTTGGCCGCGACGTAACCGAACGCCGCCGGGAGCAAGACGAATTGCAGGCGGCGCGGGCCGTGGCCGAGGCGAGCCGCGACAGGATAAGCCAACTCGCCGAACAACAAGCGGCGCTGCGGCGGGTGGCAACCCTTGTCGCACACGGGACGAGCCCCTCCAAGGTCTTCGCGGCCGTGGCCGACGAATTGGCCGGCGTTTTGCACGTGGTGAACGCGGGGCTCCTTCGATATGAGCCCGACGGCACCGGACTCGTGGTTGCCGTTCGGTACGAGCCGGGTATAACGCAGATGCCGAACATCGGGGAGCGTATTCCGTTGGCGGGCGACGATGTCGGGGCTCGGGTGTTGCACACTGGGCGCCCCGCACGGATCGACGACCACGCAGCCACCCCAGGTGCGGAAGCCGAACGCATCCGTGAGTCGGGCGTCGGTTCGATCGTCGGAGTTCCGATCGTTGTCGATGGCCAGTTATGGGGCGCGGCGATCGTCGGCTCGACCGGACCCCACCCGTTGCCGGCGGACACCGAGGCACGAATCGCCGACTTCGCCGATCTGCTCGCCACCGCGATCGCCAACGCCGCCACCCGGGCCGAACTGCAGGCGAGTCGTGATGAGCTAAGTGTGCTCGCGGACCAGCAGGCCGGCTTGCGGAGGGTCGCCACCCTGGTGGCACGCGGGGTCAGCCCGTCGGAGGTGTTCTGCATGGTGGCCGACGAGATGGCCGGGCGCCTGCATGCGAAGAACGCATCGGTGAACCGCTTCGAAGGCGACGAGGTGGTCGTCCTCGCCCTGTCTCACCTCGACGAGGGGATGCAGAACAAGCCCGTCGTCGGCGAGCGTCACACGCTGGAAGGCGACAACATCGCGACGAGGGTGATTCAAACCGGCCGGGCCGCGCGACTGGACCCCCCGGAAATGCAAGACGCTCCGGGGTCTATCGCAGCACGCCTACGCGAGATGGGCCTCTATTCCACGGTGGCGGTTCCGATCGTCGTCGATGGACAGGTATGGGGAATGGCGGCCGTCGGCTCGTCGACACCTGATCCGCTGCCACCGGAAACCGAGGCACGGGTTGGCGACTTCGCCGACCTTGTCGCGACCGCGATCGCCAACGCCGCCACCCGCGCCGAACTCGTCGCCTCACGCGCCCGCATCGTCGCGGCAGCCGACGACGCCCGCCGCCGCCTGGAACGCGACTTGCACGATGGCGCCCAACAACGGCTGGTTTCGCTCGGACTCCAAACGCGGCGAGCAGAGGCGTCCGTGCCGCCGCAACTCGATGGCCTCAAAAGCCAACTATCTCGCGTTGTTTCGGGTTTGACAGACGTCTCATTAGATCTTCAGGAGATCTCGCGCGGAATACATCCCGCGATCTTGTCCAAGGGCGGACTTGGTCCGGCGCTCAAGACACTGGCCCGCCGCTGTACCGTCCCCGTCAGCCTCGACGTCGCGATCGACCGACGCTTGCCTGACTCGGTCGAAGTCGGCGCTTACTACATCGTGGCCGAGGCGTTGACCAACACGGCCAAGCATTCCCGCGCCTCCCAGGTCGAGGTGTGCGCAGAATCCAAGGATGACAACCTCTATCTGTCGATTCGCGACGACGGAATCGGGGGCGCCGACGTCGCCAAGGGGTCAGGACTGATCGGGCTCAAAGACCGAGCGGCTGCCCTCGGCGGACGGATGTCGATTGACAGCCCAGTCGGGAGTGGGACGTCGCTTCAAGTGACGATCCCACTCGACAATTCCTAAGGCTCGCATTTCCACAGTCGCGACAGAAGGGCCGATCCGCGCCGGGGGACACATACGGCACCTCGGGATCGGCTCGGACGGCCTGCTATGACTAGCGTTGCGCGCCAACACGTTGTTTCGTCACCGCTGCGTTGCCGCTAGCAGCAACTGTCGCCTTTCCGTGGCACACCTACCTTCGGCCGTTGTAGCATCAGCCCAACGTTGTTGCAGGATAGTGAATTCCGTCTCGGGCGCCACCGAGCACGTATTGGCCGCAGCATCGATGGATGCAAAGTGTCAGTCGGGCCAGGACGGGCTGACGATGACGAACCTGTGGACCGCCGAATCCCTTTCGGGAAGAAGCCTCTAGAGACATCGTGGTGGTCGACGATCCTGTGACTCGATTCACGTTGGCGCCCAGCGCGTGAGTGATTCGGCACGAGCCCCGCTCGAAAGCCGGGCGGGCGCCGGGGAACCCGAGGAATTCATTTCCTGACCAACCGCACCGACTCTGCGGCCTGTCGGTTCCTGGTAGCGGGTAGTACGACCCACCCATTGGCCGCAAGCACTGTTTGCGGCTGACCGTGATGACTCTCGATCCATCAAGCGCGATTCTCAAAGTCCAACGGTCGCACAAAGGGGTGAGACATGTCGCAAGCCGTACACAACAGGCATCAGCCGGCACGGGTCGCTGTGCGAAGCCAACGACACGTCGGGTGGCCGCTCGGCGCAATCGGAGGCGCTCGCACGCTGTTTCGGATCGTCGGACGCGCCGCGCTAGTGCAGGCGTACGAAGTCGCGCTGATGGCTTCCCTGGCAGCGACAGTGCCGTTGCACTTCGCCGGCGACCGCTTTGACGCGGAAGAAAGTGCGCCGGTCAAATCGCACTCCGCGCCCACGGCGCGGCCTGTGCTACTCGTGCATGGTTTGGGGGGCACGAAGTCAAGCTGGTCTTTCCTCGCGCGAACCCTCACTGCCCGAGGTCTGACCGTTGACGCGATCACGTACTCCCCATTTGGAACCTCGGTGGAGCAGGTTGCCGACCGGCTCGCCGTCAAGGTTGAGCGGCTGTTGTCTCAGACAGGGGCGGACAAGGTCCATCTGGTCGGACACAGCCTGGGCGGTGTCGTCATCGCGCAGGCCATCACAAGCGGTCGCCTGACCGGGCTGGTCGACACCGTCGTCACCCTCGCAGCACCCTTCGGGGGATCGCCGTGGGCCAACCTACTGCCATTCGGAGCGATTGTCTCGGCGCTGCGGCAAGGTTCGCCTCTGTTGCAACGCATCGCGTCCGTTCCTGCACCGGACGGAATGCGCTGGGTGGCATTCACCGCGGAACACGACACGATCGTGCCCGGCCGTCGGTCGGTGCCTCCCCACGTCAACGCAGAGACAGTGACGCTAGACGGCGTCGGCCACCTCGGGATGCTTGTGAGCCCGCAGGCTGTCGGCCGCATAGTCGCAGCGTTGTCAGCACACGAGTAGTTGCGATCCCCCCCGTTGCCTTAATTGCGGGAGCGGGCCGCCCTGCGGACGCTGGCGGCGAGCAGTATCAGCACCGCCGCCGGGGTGATCCACCAGGCGTTCACCCCGGCCACGCTGAGCGCGTATGTGGCGGCGAGGGCGAGTACGACGCCGACGGCGACAGTCCAATCGTCACCGACGAAGAAGTCGTACCAGAATCGGGCGAAGCCCTTCAAACGGGTGATCACGACGACGCCTTCGATCGATCGCGAAGAGCCGCGGCCAGCATTACGGCGACGCAGCCGTACAGCAGCACAAGCACTACAATCGCGAGGTCGGCTCCCGGCCAGCTGACCCCGGCGCCTTCGGCGCCCCAGAAGGTGCCGAACGCGCACAACATGACGCCGACCGCGAACTTCATCGTGTTCTCCGGGACACGAGACAGGGGCGCGCGTACGACGGCGCCCACCCCTGCGACGACCAGAATGGCGATCAATGCCGCAACGGCTGCGACGGGTACGTCGTGGGCGTTGGCGCCGAACGTCACCGCGATGAACACCACCTCCAGGCCCTCGAGGACCACACTTTTGAACACCACCGTGAACCCGTACCAGTCCGGCACGAGGCCGCGTCCCCCCGCCGATGCGGATTGCGCTGCCGCAAGCTGCTGACGAAACACGGCGTCTTCGTTGTGGAGCGCCTTGTGACCGCTCGCGCGCAGCACAGCCTTTCGAAGCCACTGCAGCCCGAAGATCAGTAGCACGCCGCCAACCAGGAGGCGCAACGCGTCCAGCGGCACCGCCGAGATTGCGGGACCAAGCACAGCGACAACCGCGACAAGAAGCAGCAGTCCAGCAGCGACGCCCGACAACGCTGAACGCCAATCTCTTGCCGTGCCCATGGCGAGAACGACAGTGGTCGCCTCGACAGCCTCAACCGCACACGCAAGGAACACCGTGAGAAACAGGGCAGCGCTGTTCACGTGCCGACTCCTTTCGGTCCGAGGCTTTGGTCATCCGCAATGATTCCAGTGCTTCCTGAGTACAACGACGGTCGCTGACGTCGCGTCGGCTCACCACCGGTCGAATCCACGCACGTAATCCCGACCCAAATCGGCTGGTGACGTCCGGATTTGGCCGGGCCGGACCAAGCTGAAACGCCCGAAAGCCTCAGTCGTGCAGATCGAAAATCTACCGCTGGCACGGACGCTGCAAGTACGGCTGGCAGGAATCCTCAGCGGGGACGAGCAGTGACGACATGCGTTGGACCGAGCGCGATGCTGCAGACAGGAGTAGACCGGCCAACAATCGGAGGACTAAGCACATATGAACGCCAGCAACCCCGACGGGTTCCATCCCGGACTGAACGATTCCAGCGCTACGCATGTCGACCGGTCGTTGCGCACGCGAGTGCATCACGTCAAGGCTTCAGAGCTGAGTTCGGCGACTACATCTTCGTGCCGCCATACGTTCCGCATCGCGAAGAAGAGAATCCCGACACCGACAACTCCGCGGTGATCGTGATCGCTCGCAGCACGCAGGAGGCAATAGTGGTGAATCTTCCTGCGTTGGACGCGCTCTCAGATCAGCCCAAGTGATGTGCCGGCGTCATTCTGGCCAGGCGGACTGAGCAATGATGCTGACAAAGTCCTTGCGTCGGAAGTCCGCATCAAAGTGCGCAATGACGTCGTCGTTCATCGTGCCGAATGTCGTCTCCGGCCGATCCCGCATGCCGTCGTAGAAGGCGCGCTGAATCCGATTCTTGAAGTCGGGGCGCGGGTGCGCAGCGATGACGGCCGCGAGTTGCTCGTCGCTGATCTCATAGATTTGTTGGCCGAGTACGTCAGTCTCCACGCCAAGGGTGACGAGATGGATCTCCGGTGCGAGGTGTTCGGGGATGCCCGGAGTGGTGTGAAGCGCGATCGACAACCAGACCATTCGGGCCTCGGCAGGAGAGTATCCCTGATCGAGCAGGAATTGCTCGGCGATATCGGCACCGTCGACCTCGAATCGCTGATGCGCGGTGCGGTATTTCGGTGTCAAGCCGAGGTCATGGAACATGGCACCGACGTAGCTGAGTTCGGGGTCGGGCGAATGCCTGCGGCGGCGTGACTTGAGCATGCCCCACAGGTACACCCGCCGCGAGTGATGAAACAGCAGATCGTCCTCCGCATCAAGGACCAGTTCGGTAGCGGCCTTGACGACGACGCTATCCGGAATGGTCACTCCAGCAATTATTTCCGTCATTTCTCTGTCCTTGTCGTGGCGCGGGCCAACGTGATCTCGGCTGCGAACCCCGCGATGTAGATCACCAGTTGTGCTGGGAGATGGGCACGAATCATCGGTCCGCGCCCCCCACGAGTGCTCCCGCGCGCACACCCTTCTCAACGCGCTCGCCCAGATCCATGTCTACATTGCGAAAATATTCGAATGCGCGCTGCAGGACTGGCTCGGTCACTCCGTCAAGTAGGTGACCGACGATGTTGTCGACCAACCGTTCCCGCTCGGCGTCGTCCATCACGTCGCGGACCAGGGTGCCGGCCTGACCCCAATCGTCGTCATCGGACCGCAAAGTGTAAGCGGTGCGGACCATTTCGCCGTCGGTGTGCCAGCCGGCCGGCTCACCGTATCGCTCGGTGTCGGCGCGCGGCCCGCCCTTGGAGTTCGGCGCGTAGACCGGGTCGGTGGCCAGCTGATACCGCATCTGCCCGGCGGTGTTGTAACTGTGCACCGGGCACTTGGGTGCGTTGACAGGCAGCTGGTTGTAGTTGGCGCCAATGCGGTATCGCTGCGCGTCGGCGTAGGCGAACATCCGCCCCAGCAGCATCTTGTCCGGGCTCGCGCCGATGCCGGGCACCAGATTGCTGGGCGACCAGGCGCCCTGCTCGATCTGGCTGTGGTTGTCGGTGGGATTGCGGTCCAGCGTCAGTCGGCCCACCTCGACGAGCGGATAGTCGGCGTGCGGCCACACCTTCGTCAGGTCGAAGGGGTTGAACCGGTATGTTTTAGCATCCTCGAACGGCATGATCTGCATCTTGAGCGTCCACGACGGGTAGTCGCCGTGGTTGATCGCCTCGAACAGATCGCGAGTGTGGTAATCGGTGTCGACCGACACCAACGCGTCGGCCTCGGCCTGGGTCAGGTTCTGAATGCCCTGATCGGTGATGAAGTGATAGCGCACCCAGAACCTCTCCCCGGCGGCGTTGACCCACATGAAGGTGTGGCCGCTGTAGAGGTTCATGTACCGCCAGCTGCGGGGGATGCCGCGATCGCCCATTAGCCAGGTGACCTGGTGCGCGGATTCCGGAGACAGCGTCCAGAAGTCCCACTGCATGTCGTGATCACGCAGGTTGCTGTCGGCGCGACGCTTCTGGGAACGGATGAAACTGGGGAATTTCAACGGATCGCGCAAGAAGAACACCGGGGTGTCGTTTCCGACGATGTCGTAATTGCCCTCGGTGGTGTAGAACTTCAGCGCGAAGCCGCGCGGGTCGCGCCAGGTATCTGGGCTGCCACGCTCACCGGCCACCGTGGAGAACCGGATCACCGTCTCAGTCGTGGTGCCGGGCTGAAACACCGCGGCCTTCGTGAACGCGCTGACGTCGTGGGTCACCTCGAACCGCCCGAAGGCGCCCGAGCCCTTGGCATGTGGCTGGCGTTCAGGCACCCGCTCCCGGTTGAACTGTGCCAGCTGCTCGATGAGGTAGTGATCGTGAAGCAGAATCGGCCCATCCGGGCCAATGGTCAGCGAATGCTCATCGCTTTCCACCGGGATACCGGCATTCGTCGTCGTCGGCGGTGTAGGTTGCATGTCGGTCATGGTCTTGCCTTTCGGTAGTGGTGAAATACTCTGGGAAGCTGGAGAATTGGTGCCGGTGACCGTGTTAGTCGTCCACATCCGGCACGGTGAGCAGACTGCGGTCGAGGATCTCAGCGACCCACTCGATCAGGCGGCCGATGATGTTATGCATACTCGTTCCTTTGGTCGATCCGCTGCAGCGCCATCCGCTGCAGGTGATACCTTCTAGCGACTGTCCTTGCACGACAACCCATTCCGTGGCGCAACGCCGGAGTCGTGAGGAGACGCAGTAGCGCCCCCGCCATCCCTGACACATCGCCCCGCCGGTAGATCAGTCCCGCGCTCGCCGGCACCACCAATCGCACGATTGTCGGGTCGGCCTGCGCAACCACCGGACGGCCGGCGCCCAGCACGTCGAGCAGCGTGGTGTATCCCGTGGCATTTTCCGGGACGACGACGTCTGCGGCGGCGATCAGGTATGGCCAACGGTCCTCGGTGAGATCCCTGATCACGTGCACACTTGATCCGGCGCCTTGTGCGAAGCTTCGCCGCAAGACCGTCGCGCGGTATTCGCCGCCCCCGAGGAGGACAAGCTGTGCCCGACATCGCGACCGCACGGTTGCGAAGGCGGCCGCCAGTTGGTCGGCGTCTGCTTGGTCGTCGAACGGACCTGTAGCGAGGATGGTTGGAAGACCCGCCAGGCCCACCAGCGAACGGGCGGCCATGGGGTTGAGCGCCGCGGCCGGTGGGACCCTCGAGATGGTCACTTGTCGTAGGGGTTCAGGGCGAGAAATGTGACTCCCGCGGCTA
>DASRJA010000057.1:0-20174 GCA_035649695.1 Mycobacterium sp.
CGCATCGCGTTGATCGTCGGCGACTGTGTCGGCCACGGCCTGGCCGCCGCCACGGTCATGGGTCAGCTCAGAAGCGCGTGCCGTGCGCTGCTACTCGAACACCCAAGTCCTCGCGCCGCCCTGACTGCACTGGACCGATTCGCTGCACAATTACCCGGTGCGCGGACCACGACGGCGTTCTGCGCTGTGTTGAACCCCGACACAGGCGAGTTGGTGTATTCGAGCGCCGGGCATCCACCGCCCGTTCTGGTTCACGCCGACCAGACCGTCGAGCTGCTCGACGGCGGCCGCGCCATCCCTCTCGGTCTGGGCTTCTCCGGCGAGCGCCCGCAAGCTCACCGGTCGCTGCCCGCGCGCGCGACCCTGCTGCTCTACACCGATGGTTTGGTGGAGCGTCGTCGTGAACCGTTGGATCGCGGAATCGCCCGCGCCGCCGACCTGGTGGTCGACAACCGTGCAGCGGTTCTCGATGAACTGGCGGATCTGATCATGTCGCGCATCGCGCCGAAGGACGGCTATGACGATGACGTGGCCATGCTGTTGTACCGCCAGCCGGCGCCACTGCAGGTCGCCATCCCGGCCGACCCCGGCGAGTTGGCTGCGACCCGTGCAGTTTTGCGCAGCTGGCTGGACCGGGCCGGGGTGAGTCCCGATCAGGCGCTGAACGTACTCGTCGCCGCTGGAGAAGCGCTGGCGAACGCTATCGAGCACGGTCACCGCCATCAACCAGGAGGAGCGGTGCGCCTGCAGGCGATGGCGCTGGGCGACAGCGTGCGGGTGACCGTTGCCGACGACGGTTCGTGGAAGACGCCACAGCCGGCAGCCGACCCCCATCGGGGACGCGGTATCACACTCATGCGAGGCCTCATGCAGGATGTGGAGATCTCGCCCGGCATCGACGGCACCACGGTGGCGATGCACACGAGGATCGCCTGATGAGGACGCCTGTGACGTTGTCCACCGGTCGTGACACAGACGGCCGGCTTGTTGTGTCTGCGACGGGTGAGCTGGACATGAGCAACATCGACACCTTCAACCGGGCGCTCACCGATGCGCTGACACAGGCAAATGGCAGCTCTGTCGAGGTGGACCTGCGCGGGGTCGAATACCTGGACAGTGGTGCCATCAACGTCCTGTTCCCCTATGCCGATCGTGTGCACCTGGTCGCCAACCGGATCCTCATGCCAGTGCTCAAGGTCTGCGGGCTCACCGACGTGATGAGCATCGAACCTGCGGGCTGATCGTCAGACGACGAAGCCGGTCTGTTCGATGGACGGAAACTCGCCCGCCGCAGTGAGCACAGAGCCGCGATCAAGCTGGCTCTTCTCGATGCCCTTGAACAGCACACCGATATTGTCGCCGGCCTTGGCTTCGTCGATCGACTTGCGGAAGACCTCGATGCCGTCCACTCGCGCCTCGACGGTGCCGTCGATCTGCACGGTGTCCCCGACGTGCAGGATGCCGCTCTGTACACGGCCGGTCGCGACGACGCCGCGGTTGCGGATCACGAACACGTCTTCGACGGTCATTCGGAACATGTCAGGAGTGTGCCAGGTTCAGCCGCCGATGAAGCCCTTGTTGCGCATCAAGAAGTCAGCCAGGAAGCCCTCGTGGGGAACGTGCGGCGCGGCGTGGTGCGTGGCGTGCCGGCCGCGGTACACATTGGTCACGGTCGGTTCGCTCACCAGTTCGTCGACGAGATCATCGTCGTTGGTGATCGCGTTGAGCACCAGTGAGTTTCGCAGCGGTGCGATGCCGTGCGCCCGCGTCCATGGCGAGACCCACACACAGGGGAAGGCCAGTTCGACGTTGAGCTTGGTCGGATCAGGTGTGGCCAGCAGGTGCACGGCTGGTCGCAGGGCGGCGAATCCGCCGCCGAGGTCAGCGACCACCTGGTCGGCACCCAGAACGGGCACCGTCCCTGCGGCCCGTGCCGCGAGGTGGTCGGCGATCGCCCGCGCCGCGTCGATGGAAGTCGTTGGCAGAACGGCCCGTTCGTCGTTGTTCGTCAGCGGCTCGATCGCTGCCAACCGCTCGGCGATCGCATGCGCCAACGGTGCGGCGTCACCTTCGTACAACACCGCGGTGGCGTTGACGCACGCCATTCCGCCCAGGTTGGCGATCGAGTCGACGATCACGTCGAGGTACTCGCGCCAGTCGCACTCCGCGGTGATCAGGATCTTGGTGCGGCCTGGCCCGTTGGTGAGCACGTGCGGGTCGCATGCGTACCTGGCGACGACGTCCTGGCCGCCGTAGACCATGGCGAGGTCGGCCGCCTCGATGACTTCGTCGGCGACGGCGTGTTCTGTCGGCAGGTACAGCGCATCGGCGGCCCGAAAACCTGCCTGCCGCAAGGCGTGAATGAGCCGGTGAGCGGTGAACGGTTCGCGCCGCGATGGACGGATCGCCACCCTGTAGCCCAGCGCCAACGCCTGCGGCCATAGGCCGTGCACGCCGGGCGCGTTGCCGGGCGCGTGGACCGCGAGCACCTCGCCCCGCCGCACCCACACGGCGCCGCCGGCACTGCTCACGTCGCGCCAGTCGGAGCTTGCACCGGACGGACGGGCCGGACGTACGGCATCGCAAGCGGTGGTGAGGGATTCGGCGACGGTGTGGGCACCCTCGCGGGCCGCGGTCATCGGCAGGCCTGTCACCCGGCAGGTGAGGTCGACATAGCTGTCGAAGTCGAGTCCGGCGATCGTCGACGATACGAAGACGTCGGCGGCTTTCGTCAGCGCCGCATCACGTTCGGTGACTGGAAGGGGCCGTAGCTTGCGTTGGGCGTCGATCGACCGGTGAACGAATAGCCTTGGCACGAGGTTCGATTCGGCAACCGGCACGCCCGAGGTGTCCTTGATGATCTCGCGGCTGCGGGTGCGGTACTCGCCGTCGGGCCCGAGCGCAGGAAGGTCGACCAGATCGCCTGTCATCGTTCAGTACACACCCTCGATGACGGGCTCACCGTCGAAGATTGCGACGGGTGCGACCTCGCTGACCGAATCGCCGACCTGCCCGTCGGGACCCGGCATCCGGATCGCGGTGTCCCGTTCCAGGTTGTTCGGGATGAACATGCTCTTGCTGATGTGGTTCATCACCACCTGACCGCGTTCTCCGTACGCGACTTCGTCACCAGTGTCCGGATCGATCACCCAGAAGACCACGTACGGCGAGCGGGGGTCGAAAGCGATCGAGTCGCCGTCGATACGGGTGGCCGCCTGCGACAGCACCATCGTGCTCCCGAATGCCATGGCAATGGCGGTGTTCGGGAAGATCTGGCGAAGCAGGTCGAGGGTGTCCATGTCCACATGGGCGCCGCTGAGCAGCAGGTACCGGATCTTGCGGTTCACTATGTCAACAAGACTGTCATCGCGGGCAATCGCCTCAACCAATGGTGGTGTCGCATGCAGGTTTACGACGTCCTGAGTCTCTAAGATGTGGCTCGCCTGCTCCAGCACATGGTCCACGTAGGCGGCCATCTCCGACGTCGCGTTGCGGGCCGCGAGCTTTTTGACCCACCGCGGATCCAGGTCGATCGCGTGGCACACCGACCCGAGCCGCTCGGCGACGACGCGGTCGAAGTGCCCGACGCCGTGCGGGCCGCTCGGCATCAGGCAGAGCAACCCGCGACCCGGCACAAACCCGCCCGCGGCGAAATCCTCGACCTGCCAACGGGTGACCTGCTCGACCCAGTCCGGAAGCTGCGCCGTGCGTTTCGGCGCGCCGGTGGTGCCGCCGGACTCGAAGATGCGGGGGATGGGCGGCGGTGTGCCGTAGCCGCGAGGAATGAGGTCTTCGACGGGGACACTGCGCAGCTCGTCGACCAGGTTGGGGAACCGACGTAGATCGGCGTAGGTCTGCACGTCGGTCAGCGGATCGAAGTCGAGAGTCTGCGCCGTGCGAAGCCAGAACGGTGAGCCGGTGTCAGCATTGAAATGCCAGGCGATCGCGGCGCGCAGATAGGCCTCAGCGTCCTCGGGAGGCGCGTCGCGCGGGACGTCCAGCAGGGAGAAATCGATGTCCGCCACGCGGCCATCGTGTCGCAGGAGGTTGTCCAGTAGGTGAACTCAGGAATGAGCGAGCCGCTTGTTGACGACGCGCGTCAGCCATCCGGGAGAGAAGCGGGAGCCTGCCGCCATGGCCTTGGTCTGCGAACCGACGGGAAAGTGCACCTGGTGGATGGCGCGGCGCAGCCACGACGGTTCGACGGCCGTGGCGATCGCGTCGGCGACGTCCTGTGCGGTCAGCTTGATGCCCAGCGATTCCGTCGTGCCAGTCTTGATGTGATCGGTCATCGCGGTCTGCACGTAGAGCGGCCACATCGCGATCACCCGGATCCCGTATTGGTGCCATTCGATGTCGAGCGCCTCGGTGATGCCGCGGACGAAGAATTTGGTGGCGCTGTAGTTGGCGAGTTCGGCCTGGCCGTAGATCGCCGACGCGGACGCGAGATTGACCACGACCGAGTTGGCAGTGTCGCGCAGGTAGGAAATGCGGCGTGCAGTCCGTTGACGACGCCCTTGGCGTTGATGTCGATCTCTTGCAGATGCTTCGCGACGTCGATGTCCTCGAAACGACCAGCGAGGAGGATGCCCGCGTTGTTGATCATCACGTCGAGCCGACCGGCAGACTTGGCGAATTCGCCTACCCGTTGCGCCATTTCGGTGGGATCGGTGACATCAAGATGCCCGACAATCGCGGTTCCGCCAAGTTGGTCGATCTCATCAGCCAGCGACTTCAGACCGACCTCGTCGATGTCGTAGCCGCCGACGGTATAGCCCTTCTTTGCGAAGGTCAGGGCGGTGGCCCGGCCGATCCCCGCGGCGGCGCCGGTGATGAACACGGCTCTGTTGTTGGGCATCACGCGATGATCGCCCATGAGGCTCACTTCATGGTGGCCAGGTTGTGCCAGAGGTTACGAAGGCTGTCCGTGCCGCCGAACAACGTGGTGAAGTGGGTGGAGTCGATGAGCACGATGTCGCCCGCGCGTTGACCTGCAGGCGGCATCCAGATCAGCGCGTTGAACTCTGTGTTGCCGGCCTCGCTGAACGGATGCGGCCTGTTCGGGTCCACCCTCTGACGTCCGAGGACCTGCACCAACTTGCCTTCCGGCGCGGTGAGTTCGTAATGCGGTAGGTGCGGGTGGAAGTTGAAGGTGGTGACGTTGTCGAGCAGTCGCGGCGTGTCGAGGTCGCGGAAACCGGTGAGCGGAGCGATCTCTTTGGTGCCTTCGACGACCGCGGGCCGCAGCCCCCACTTGTTGTGCACCGGCACGTCGAGCGCCTTCATCAGCGAACGCGTGTACTGGCCGAACCGCTGTTGGCGGGGAACGAGCCGGTCGCCATGGTGTTCGTACTCGACCTGTCGCTGGGCGTAATCGTCGGTGAAGCCGACATCATGATGCGGTGCGAGCAGCAGGCAGGTCCCTTCCCGCTTGAGCCACTCGGTGATCGCCGCAATCTCCTCGGGTGCCGCCTCCTGCTCTGACAGCAGATGGTCGAGGCCGAACACCATGAGCGTGTCGGTGTCGGCCAGGATGCGCTCGTCGATGGGCAGCTTGTAGCCGGCCTGGTCGATGCGCTGGAACACCGCAACCGGGTGCTCGGTGGCCTCCTCGGCAAGTTCCTGGAACGCCAGTGTGGACCGGTGGAAGAGCTCCAGCGTTCCGGCGATGCCCTGCAGGAAGTTCGCCGCGTCGTACTCCGGCGTCTCGTAGGCCGGCCACAAGACGTTGCGCACCTCGGTAATCGTCGAGAAGCGGTTCTCCATCGACGCCGGATCCCGTTGTGCTTCCCAGGGATAGCTCCACGTCCAATAGATGCTGATGCGCCGCCCACCGCTGTGGGCGCGAGCGAGATGGCTCTGGTTGTAGGTGCGTGCGCGCATGGTGATCCTTCTAGTGGCTGAGCGTGGCGAGGTAGCGCAGGGCGTTCATCCCGGGCAAGAAGAAGTACGCGCCGCCCTTGAGCGTGGTGAAGGCCGGAATACCTTTGTGCACCTTGCGGATTGGTCGCTTGGGAACGGTGAAGTCCATCGCGCCGTCCTGGGTTCCGCAGATGGGGTCGTGTTCGTTGCCGAGTTCGTGGAAGGTCTTGTCGTTGATCCATACGTTCTGGGCGAACTCGAACTGGCGGACCAGGTCGGCACAGATGATGAACGCAGCGATGCCGCGATCGACGCCGTCGTCAGGAGCGTCCCCAGGCAGCGCGGGCCCGTAGGTGGCACCGCGCCGGATCATGCGACGACGGTTCATATTGTGGGCGGTGTCGCGTGGATTGAGCCGTCGTGCATGCGATCCCAGCGGGCACGCGTAACCGAACGGATCCATTTCCTTGTAGTTGTAGTTGTTGTTGCGCATCGGATCGGCACCCAATTCGGGATCGTCCTTGTCGGGAGCCAGCACCAGCGGAGCGCCGCTGCGCCAGCGGCCCATGAACTTCGCGGCTAGCAGTTCCTGGCCCTCCGGGGTGTCCGCATTCTCGCGCAGATAGTCGCGGAACGCGGCGACATGTTCCTGGAGCCGCCGGTAGGCCATATAGCTGCCATTGCGCGACAATGCTTCGGGTTCAGGCAGGTTCGCGACGGGGCCGTTTTCGTCGGGATAGCCGAGAATGAACTCACCCGGTTCCAGCGGTGCACCGGAACCAGGGGTGGGCTCCTCGCCGGAACCCTTCATCACCGGCTGCGACAGCCGGTCGCGGAAATCGAAGTGGTCATGGGCGTAGTTGAACGGCGGTGTCGCGTTGAGCTCGAGATGCGACAGGCTCCGAACGCCGTCGGTTCGTGCGAGCAGTTTGTCGTGTTCCTCGATGGACCGCCGGCATTGTTCGTCGGTGCGGGAGAACAAGATCGCGATCGCGTGCAGATCCTCGCCGGCCAAGCCGCCGACCCAGTGTTCTGGAGCGGCGGCACCGGTGTCGCCGAGGATGCTCGCGCGGGCCGCCATGCCTTCGCGGAACTCGTCGGGGAAGGTGGCCAGCGATTCCTCGGGCACCCCTAGCGCGCGAAGGCCATTCCAGGTGAACGCCAACGTGACCCAGCGATCCGAGCTGTCCATGGTGGCGTGCACATCCGCCGCCGACTGGACTTTGTCCAGCAGCTCGGTCAGCCAGGCGCGGCCGCCCTCCGGGGTGTCGAAGGACAGGAATTCGTAGCGTCCGGTGATCGCCGGGGTGCGGGTCAGCAGGATGTGTTGGATGTCGTCGAGTTCGAGCACGGTTATTGCATTTGGTCGAGCATGGTGGAGAAGGCCGCCTTCAGACGCAGGGCCTTCTTGATCTCGTCGGCGGTGACGTACGGGTACTCGCCGTACTCGAGGAAGCTGGGGCACTGGTGCTCACGCACGAACTTGACGAAGGCCTCGGGGTTCTCTTTCCAATCCTCTGGGAAGCCTTCGAGATTCGTGAACACCGTCGTGATCCCGGTTGCGCTGAACAGCTGGACCGCGTCCTCGGTGTACTTGTCGAAGTCGGTGTCGAAGATGCCTTGGTATTGGAAGTGCAGCCCGGACCCGACGTCGAACAGCACCCAGCGGAGATAGTGCAGACGCAGGGGCGCGAGCGCCTCGGGGCTGCTGGCGATCGTGTCCTCGATCGTCTTTCCGTATGCGCGGACGGCTTCTTCGCGGCCCTCCTTCACCTTGGCGATGATCGAGAATCCGTAACAGGCAGGAGTGCGCGGATAAATCGGACCATATCGCCCCCGTTCGAGTTCGAAATAGCCTTCCTTCGGGATGGCCATCGCGGCCGGTTTTGTCCAATCTTGATCCGTCATATGTGGCCCCCAATCACGGTTTTGGTGTGATGCGAACGTAACACCGCCGCCCAGCACCTGGCACATAATTGACGGGCGTAACCTGACGAAGGCGCGCCTGGGGAGGGCGCCTAAGTTTATGATCGTGATTCTTGCGATGACAACGAAGTTGGTGATCATGAAATTGGTGAATTCGCCACGGCGTCCGGGCGAATGGAATTAGGCTTCGCGCATAAATCCGGCACGTTGTCGGGGGATATCTACCGCGGCGGGCCACCTACTTCGGGGAGGGGAGTGGCGTGCGAAGAAGCCAGCGCTACCTGATTCTTGGATTGACATTGACGGCGGTTCCCGTCGGCATTGTCACGGCGGCACCTGCGTCGGCCGATTGCACGAGTGCCGGTGCTGCCACCGTGTGTGCACAAGGGACTGTCCGCGGCGGTGGTCCCAGCGCCCCGTCGGCGGGGCCGGTCTATCCGTCCTATTGCGCCGACCCGTGGTATTGCGACGATGGCTGGGATGTCGATGTGGTCTTGCCGCCCATCGATATCGGACGCCCAGGCCGGCCGGGTGGCGGAGGTGGCATTGGTCCACGCTGAGCACCGTCCCCGAATCACCCAGGAAACCAAGGAGTCTCACATGTTTATTCGTAGCCTCATTGGCGCCGGCGTGATCGCCGGTGCGACATTGCTCGGCACCGCAGCAACCGCCGCCGCCGATCCACCGAACTGCACCGCCGCCGACCTCGCCGGCGTCATGTCCGGCGTCAACGCAGGGATGTCGTCTTATCTGTTCACCCACCCAGATGTGAACGCGTTCTTTACCAGCCTCAAGGGCAAGGAGCGCGATCAGATGCGCACGGAGCTCACCGCGTACATAGACGCGAACCCTCAGGTGGGGGACGAGATAAGGGCTGTTAGGCAGCCCGCCTCCGACTTCCGCGATCGCTGCAACGCGCCTGTTCCCGACGGGCCGATGGGTTAGGGGAGTTCATCAGGAGTCTCCGTTACCCCTCAACGGCATACCGGCTTCCATGAAGTCCAGCGCCCGGTACATCCGCTCAGGCACACCGGACGCCTGGTCAAGTACGGCCATCAAACCGCCTGCGAGAGCGCCGACGAACACGCGGACCTCGAAGTCATCGGGCGCACGACCGGTCCGGCGGCAGTCGGCCGCGGTCAGCGCGGCGACGGTGCTGCGGTACTCCTCGAACTGCGCGGCCTTGAGCTCGGGAATGGACAACACCATCCGCAGCCGGGCCCGTTCGAACCGCCACTCGTCCTCGGAGAGCGTCGCCATGGTGATCTCGAGCGCGCGACGAAACGCCTGCAACGAGGGCAAATCCGCGGGTTGTTGTTCGAGCGCCCTGATGGTGACGAGGTCAAGATCGTTGGCCATCAACGCCATCTCCTTGGACGGGAAGTACCGGAAGAAGGTGCTGGGCGATACCTCGGCGGCCTCGGCGATCTGTTCGACAGTGGTGTTGGCGTACCCGTTTTCTTCGATGAGCCTCATGGCTTCGTTTCGGATGGTCATGCGAGTTTGGATCTTCTTGCGATCCCGCAAACCGAGAACCTGATTACTGACCCCCATGGGGTCATTGTGTCGATGTAAATGGCTCAGGACAAGGCCAATGACACCCCGAGGCCGATCATCATGACAGCGATCAGACCGTCGAGGATGCGCCATGTCAGTGGCCGGGCGAACAGCCCTGCCAGTTGGCGCGCACCCAGTCCGAGGCTGACGAACCAGACTGCGCTCGCCGTGACAGCGCCGACACCGAACAGCCAACGCTCGTCGCGGTGTTCGTTGGCCAACGCTCCGAGCAGCACCACGGTGTCGAGATAGACGTGCGGATTGAGGAACGTCAACGCCGCGCAGGTCAAGAGCACATCGATGAGGCGCGCAGGCGTGGCTTCCGACGGCATCAGCGAGGACGGCCGCCAAGCCCGTCGGGCGGCCAGCAGTCCGTAGCCGACGAGGAATGCCGCGCCGCCGAACTTGGCGATATTCAAAGCGCTTGGGTGAGCGCTGATGAGCGCGCCGACGCCCGCGATGCCTGCTGAGATCAGCGCTATGTCGGACACCGTGCAGAGCGCGACCACAGGCAGCACGTGCTCGCGGCGGATCCCCTGGCGCAGCACGAACGCATTCTGTGCGCCGATCGCGGCGATCAGCGTGAAGGAGGCGATGAAACCGAGGACCAAGGGCGAGCTCATGTCGTCGACCGTAGAAGTGAAGCCAGGATCAGTACAGCTAATGTTTCTTCAGATGCATTAGAATCACTAATGTGCAGGTAGACGGTCAGCAACTGGCTGCGTTCGCCGCTGTAGGTTCCGATTTTCCGTGGCGAATTCCGATCTGAAATGGCGGAAGATGGCGGATCCGCCATAAAGACAGGAATTCTGCCGGTTTTTGACCGATGAGGTGCGCGTAGTGACACGCTGAACGGTGCAGTGCGTGCGCTGCGTGGAGTAGCAATGTCGGTCGGTGTCGACGTTGATCTGGGTTCCGCGGTCATGTCTTATAGGCCTGCGGCGGGGGAAGAGCGGTCTTTGCCCGCTCAGCGGGTGTCCGCTGCGGCGTTGTTCGAGTGTGTCCCGTGGCGAACGTTTCGTTGGTATTTCGGGCAGCGGCACTATTCGGGCACGTGGTGGTCGTCCACGATGTGCGATCACGTCATCTATGAGTCCCGGCTTGAGTTGTCTCGATTGCTGCTCGCGGACTTCGATCCTTGCGTTCGGCAGATGATCGCCCAGCCGTTCATGGTGACCGCAACGGTGGATGGCCAGCCAAGGCGGCACATCTTGGACTACCTCTGGGCCACTATCGATGGCCCGGTCGTAGTCGATGTGGTTCGAGCGGAGCGGTTAAACCATCCGGGTGTTGCGCTGTTGTGCCAGTGGACTCGCGACGTCGTCGAGTCGCTCGCTTGGGGCTATCAGGTCCTGTCCGAGCCGCCGCCGACGCGGCTGGAGAGCGTTCGCTTCTTGGCCGGCTATCGGCGCAATTGGCTGATACATCCGGAAATTCTTGAAGAGATGCGCTCTCGCACTACGGATTTGGTTGGAATGTCCATCGCTGACGCAGAACGGGAGTTCGCATACCCAAGCTCGCTGGTGCGCCCAGCACTGATGCACCTCCTGTGGTGCCACGAGTTGGAAGTAGACCTAGACAGGCCACTTCGCCCGTCGAGAATTCTGGAGGCACCACGGTGAAACGAGCAGGTGTAAGAGTCGGCGTCGGAACGCGCTTTTCCTACGACGGCGAGATTGTCGAAATTGTTGAGTCGCATGTGGTCGACGGCGACATTGAAGTGTTGGTGAAAGACCTGCGCGCTCAAACGGTTAGCCGGTTCGCACTAAACGAACTGATGTTGTCTGAGCGTTCTCGGCTGCTGACAGCGGACCTCGCTGAGGAGGTTTCCGAGTTCGAGGGTGATCCGGCGACGGTTAAATGGTCTGCGGCATCCGACGCGGTGCGACGCGAAGCCTGTGCGCGGGCCGCCCACGTTCGCGAAGTTATCACCGGATACCGATCTGGCCACGCTGAATCCGCGCTGCGCGGCGAGCCAAAGGCCGCCTACAGGCCGGCGCTGCCGAAAGGCAAGCGCGTGGCGGCCAAAGCGAAGGAATTGGGGATCGGGCTGCGAACACTTCAACGATGGGTCGCCGACTACTCGAAATACGGGGAAGCTGGGCTGATCTCGTCCAAGGCTGTGCAACCGGATCTGGGCAGCACACGATTCGCCGTCTTCGAGCAGACGGCGCTGGACATCATGGTGGAGCACACGGATTTCTCGAAGCCCACCAAACACCACATCATCGCCCACGCTTGCGCGCGCATCACGAAGACCTACGGCGAGGGAGCGGTGCCGCTGCCGTCAGATTCGCGGGCATACGACATCCTCAACCGGCTTGAGCGCAAACACCGGATCTTTTCTGGTAACGCCAAGCGGAACCGCGACATTGCGGCGCGATCATTGCGGGCGTACGGGAAACTGCATCCCCACAGGCCTGGTGAGTATCTGCTGATGGATACGACACGGCTGGATGTCTTCGCCATGGACCCTCAGACGTTGCGATGGTTGGGGGTCGACCTGACTGTCGGAATGGATTGGTATTCCAGGTGTATCACCGGGTTACGGCTGACACCGGTTTCGACGAAAGCCATTGACGCATCTGCGGTGCTCTATCAGTCATTCCGGCCGATGCCCGTTGGTGATGATTGGCCGGACCATGCATCGTGGCCCCCGCATGGGATACCGCGGTCGGTGCTCGTTGAGAGCAAGGTACTCGATCCACGCAGCGCACTGGCGGCGAGTCCGGCCATTGTGCCGGAGACGATAGTGGTCGACCACGGCAAGATCTATGTCGGCGAGACACTCACGAGCGCGTGCCGACAGATGGGCATCTCGATACAGCCTGCCCGTATTCGAGAAGGGCGAGACAAAGGACCGGTGGAGCGGTTCTTCAAGACGATCCGGGAGGGCTTCCTACAGGAACTGCCGGGCTACAAGGGCCCCGATCTGTACTCCCGTGGTGCGGCGCCGGAGAAAGGTGCATTCCTTTTCATTGACGAGATCGAGGCGCTCCTGCGCGAGTGGGTTGCCACCGTGTATCACCACAAGCCGCACGACGGGGTCGGCGAGGCCGGTCTCTGGGCGCTGGAAATGTCTCCGACACAAATGTTCGAACATGGCTTGACCCGCGCCGGATACATTGAGGCGCCCCGTGATCCGTGCTTGGCCTTCCACTTCCTCGACGTCGCTTGGCGCACGATTCAGCACTACGGCGTCGAGATTAACCATCGGGTCTACCGCGCGTCGGTCCTTGTCGATTATGTCGATCAGAAGAGCCCGTACAAGCATCGAGACGGGAAGTGGCCGATACACATTAACCCCGACGACATCCGTAACGTGTACTTCTTCGATCTGAAGAAAACCCGACGGTGGTGTGTACTGGTGTGGACCGAGGCTGCGGTGTTACGCGGTCCGATGACCGAAGACGGGTTGGCGTTTGCCCGCCAGCTAGCTAGGAAGAAGCACCGCTACTTCGACAACAAGCTCGCTTTGGCTGAGCTGCTGCAGCGGCGCAACCTCAGCCAGGGACGTACTCAAGCTGAACGGATTGCGGCGTTGCGGGTCTCCCGCGAGCAGTCTTCGCTGGAGCTCGATCTCGCTGCCGCCATTGAGGTTTCCCAGCTTCCGACCGTCATCAACGCGATCGAGGAGCAAGCCGCGATGGACACGGTAGCCGAGGAAGCTGCGGCATTCGGCGACGACCTCGACGACACTCCCGCCGCTATCTACGACGGATTCTACGACGATGTGTTGGAGGACGTATGAGCACCGCAACCGCGCCCACGCAGGTGGAGGCTAAGCGTCCCAATTTGGACAATCTGACCTTGGCCCGCAAAGAAGGCTGGCACGATTACGTTGAGTCGCCGAAGCGGGTCAGTCCAGAACTGCTGTCAAAGCGGGAGATTCGTCGGCTCAACGGGCCGGCGGCTGATATCTACAACCGACGCCGTGCTGATTGGCACAACAATCTCGGGCCGTTCAAGACCCCGCAGCTCGCCGCCGTGCACGACGCGTTGTGGGACATCATGGACAGCAACGCCCAGGACGGACATCGCGCTAAGGGTGCTGTGGCGATCGACGGGTACCCTGGGCTGGGAAAGAGTTGTGCTGCTGAAGAATTCGCCAAACAGTTCCATCAACGCGAGATCGTCCGCCACGGCGAGTTCACCCGAGCCGGCGACGAACGGTGGCCCGTGTGCCGAATCGGGATGCGGGGCAATACCAGCATGAAGGACTTCAACGCCGCCCTGTGCGACTTCTACGCCCACCCCGGCCGGCGCGGCGCCACCGCCGAACAGCTGGGCAGGTGGGCCCTGGACTGTGTGCTGAGTTGTGAAACCCGCCTACTGATCATCGATGACCTCCATTTCCTACATTGGCAACACCACGGTGGCGTCGAGATCAGCAACCACTTCAAATACATCGCCAACGAGTTCCCGCTCACCCTGCTGTCCATCGGCGTCGGGCTGGGGGAGCGAGGTGTTCTGTTGGAGGGCACCTCCTACGACGACGCGGTGCTGGCCCAGACCATGCGCCGCACAACGATGTTGGACATGCAGCCGTATGCGATCACTACCGAGCGGGCACGCCGGCAATGGCGCACACTTTTGGTCACCATCGAGCAGCGACTGATCCTCGGATCAAAACATCCCGGTATGCTCGCCGACGGGCTGTCGGACTACATGTTCATCCGAAGCACCGGCCACATCGGCTCGCTGATGGAACTCATCAGACGAGGATGCGCAAAAGCAATCCGAACCGGTGTGGAAACCCTCGACCAGAAGCTATTCGACACAATCAAAATCGACAGCGCCGCCGAGCGCGCTCGCCGCGAACTAGAAGTGGCATTTCGCACCCGCCGGCTGACCACCCGCCGGCAGCTTCGGTGACGCGCACTCTCCCCGTCAGGGCCGCCCCCGTCTCTGGCGAGGCGCTGGACTCATGGCTGGAAACCATCGCAGCGCGTTGTGGGGCCCCGCTGGGCGACATCCTCCGTGCCGTCGGCATAAAAAGCCCTATAGCATGCGGTCCCGGATGGCTTCTGCGCCTCTCCGACGAAGAACGACACCAGATCAGCTGCGCGACAGGGATTGACGAAACCGCGATCGCAGCGATGACTCTCGCGCACTACAACGGCACCGCACTCGAAATCGACTACGAGCGCCACCGCCTGAACCATTCATTTCCCTTCGGCGCCCGTTCGTGGTCGCGCTACTGTTCCCAATGTTTGGCGGAGACACACGGTCGCTGGCAGCTGCACTGGCGCTTGGGCTGGACGTTCGCATGTACCCGCCACTGCTGTCTGATGGCCGACCACTGTCCGAACTGCGGCCGCCGACAACGCAAGACCCACAGCCGGTACAACACCGTTCCGCTACCCGGCCACTGCAGCGGCACCGCGGGATCATCCTGCGGAGAAAACCTAACATCCGCTTCAGTGTTGCAACTCCCTACCCACCACCCGGTGATCGAGGCGCAGAAAACACTGTTCGAAATGATCGGGGACGACCGCGCAGCGTTCGGGCTGTACGCCGCGCGGCCGTGCTCGGCCCGCGAAGCTCTCACTGACATCAAGGCGCTGGCGAGCCGGATCCTCGCCTATGCCGCCGACAATGGGCTGAGGGCCATTGAACAGTCCAACCTCTTACCTCAATACGGTGTCAAACGGGGCACGGGGGAGGGCGTGCACTGGCGATACCGGCAGGCCACCACGATGATGAACGCTCCGCAGATCGCCGTTGAAGCAGCTGTGGCGATCACCGCGGCACTGGGCGTTCTGGAAAGCGCCGACATCGCGCTGGCCGCCGACAAAGTCCGTTGGCTGATTGCCGGGCAACTTCACCGCGGACCGCCCAGCGCCCTACAGCGATACGCTCGCGACGGCGGGCTGGTCGCTGCGGTTCTGCTCAAGGTTTTCGCGCCTCCTGTGGGGTCGTCGCTGACCGGTTCGCATATGCAATTGCGCTATCGCACAACTCTTCCCGTTCCGACGGCGCCGGAGTCAGGGAAAACGCGGCTACACCGAACCGCACACCGACTGCCATCAATGCTCTGGCCGAACTGGTCGATCCGACTACAACTGCGCCCCTCCAGCTACTGGTATTTACGCTGCCTGCTCTCGTGTGCCACGCTGCTCGTCGGCACCACGGCAAGGGTCGAGGATGCGACTGCAGCGCTGGGCGGCGTGATCGACGCCGACGGAGCCAAGAACGCGATATCGCAGCTTCAACAATCCCCACATTGGGCAGCCGTCTGCTCTGCTGCAACGCGACTCAGCGAATACCTCAACGACACACCAGCACCGATCGACTATCGCCGCCGCCGCCGACTCGACTACACCGCGCTGCTCACCCAGGAGCGCTGGATGCAGATCTGCCGTCAAACCGGGGCTCTGCCAGGAAAGAGCGAAGGACAAAAGGCGCTCATCGCGCGCGCCCATCTCTACCAAAAGGTCAGCGGCCGCCCGGCACACGAACTCCTGCAGGGGACACCACCGGCGACGCGCGTAGACCTCGTGCAGCGCATTGCCAACTTCCCGCGCCGTATCACACCAGAGTTGGCGCGACTTCTCGATCAGGAATCGCGGAACTTTCTGCGCGCGAAACACATCGACGAACCGATCACCTGGAGCCCGCCACTGGAATTGGTCAACGATCTCGACCTTCCAGAACCCGACCCGGCACAGACCACGATCGACGACCTGCACGCTCTCGCCGAAGACATGACGATTTCGATTACCGAGATCGCCGGCCGCCTCAACACCAGCGCGCACGCGGTGCGCTACCTTCTCGACAAGCACCCGACTCAACCGCGAAACCGCAGCGCGGTGGAAAGTGCCCGTGCACACACGTGCCCCACCATTACCGCCGACGTCCTGCAGGAGCTCTACGTTCAGCAAGGGCTCACGATCAATCAGATCGCGGCGCAATTCGGCACGACACGATTCATGGTCAAGCGTCTTCTGCTTCGTGATGGCCTGCCGATCCGACACCGGCCACCCCCACCCAGCGGTGACTGGCTCTACGAGCAACACATCATCGAGCGACGCACCTTGACCGACATCGCCATGGACACCGGCGTTCAGGCGCGCGCAGTCCACGTCTGGAAGAAGCAGCATCAACTCGCCTCGCGAACCGACAAATCATCGTTCCGACGACGGCCGATGAGCCAGGGCACCGCCAGGCAGGTCTTGGAACCGTGGTACGCCGCCCATGCAGCAGCATCCTGGCTCACCAATTTCACTGAGACCCTCAGATATCCGACCATGCAGGCCGCGGCAGCCGAACTGATCATCAACCCGTCGACACTCCAGTACCGGATCACGGCGCTGGAACGAATCTTCGGAGAGCCACTTGTCTTTCGCGCGCGCCATGGCCTCGCCCTGCGCCCCACTAACCTCGGCGAGCAGGTCGCCGAGGCCATCTCAGCTATCAACCCCGAGGCGACGCTGTAAACCCCCGGTACCCGGCCTGCCGTCGTCGAAACGATGCGCCCGCCACAAGCAGACACCAGCGGGCGCGTCGGCGAAATCCCGCGTCCGGATCAACATCGCTTCGCCCCAGTCAGCAGTGGACATGGATCGCCGCCATGCCAATCGGCCAAACTCTAACACGAATGCACTACTAGTAGTACATTTGATAGGTCGGCTTCTGGCACTGGCGCCCCCACACAGCCGGCTTAGCAGAGTACTCGCTACGTGGCTGAACACTCTGCCGCGCTGCATATTTCACGCAGCACTGTCCCCATAGTCACTGTAAGCGCAGCATCCAGGCTCCTGCGATGCGCGTTGGCGAGATGCGCATGCCCGCACGAGCACTATCCGAACGCGATCGGACCCTGCCTCTGCGAGTCGCACCTATCCCCGGTGAAGCACTCGACTCTTGGCTCGAGGCCATCGCCTGTAGATACCAACTTCCGATCGGCGACGTGATGACACGCTGCGGCATTGGGCCCAACGAACGGACCACCGCCCGGCTGGTGTCACCGACGAGGGACGAACGACGCCAGATCAGCACCGTGTGTGGCATCGGCGGCGACGAAATCCGATCAATGACAATGGATCACTTCGACAGGCAGCCAGTCGATGGCGACCGCAGGCCAACGTTTCTGTGGGTACGGCACGTCGGATCGCGTTTCTGTCCGCACTGTCTGCGTGAAGGCGGTGGACGCTGGCTATTGGCCTGGCGGCTCAATTGGTCCTTCGCATGCCTCACACACCAATGCCTGCTCGCTGATTCGTGTTCTGAGTGCGCCAGCATGCAACGCCGACAACCGTTGTGCTCAAGCCGAATTCCCCGACCCAGCCGCTGCCCCTCGGCCAGCGAGCGCGGCCGGACCCGGGGTGCGGATCAGTGCGGGGCAGACCTCGGTGCCGCCGACGTCTTGCAGTTACCCCAGGCGCACCCCGCGCTCACCGCGCAAGCGACGATTCAGGCGTTGCTCGACGGGACTCGGACCGAGTTGGCGATCTACGGCTGCGTGGCACCGACCTGCTCGAGCATGCTGGGTGACCTGCGTGTGCTGGCGCAATGGGTGATATACGCCGTCAACCAGGCTCAGCTCGACGGCCACTTACCGACCGACCTGTCGAGCGCGGTGGCACTGCACCGCCAATCCACCTCGTGGCCATATGGCCGGCACTGGCGCGGCGCCCGCACCGTTCCATCGGGTCTCGACACCGCCGCCGGTGTATCACTGGCCCTGGGAGTGATCTCCCTACCGAACACCGATACCACGGTATCGACGCTGCGTCAGCTCATGCACGACGCACACAACGGCGGACCGTACCAAACGCCCATGTCGCGCCGAGCCGCTCTCAGCCCAGCCCTCACGTCCGTTCTCGAGGCCGCCATCGTCGCACACGTAGCCGACCGCAAACTGCGGAGCCGCGTTGCGCGCAAGCTCGCCAGCTTGTCGTCGGTTCCAGCTGGGTCGACCCCCTTGCCTCGTTAGACCTTGCGTGGCCAAGCGTGACGGATGATGAGCCGATGGGCAAAGACCAACCCACGCACCTGGACCCACACCAGCTGGCCGCCCTGGCGGCCGTGGTTGAGGAGGGCAGCTTCGACGCGGCAGCAGAGACGCTGCACGTGACACCTTCGGCGGTCAGCCAGCGGATCAAAACTCTCGAACAGCACATCGGGCAAGTCTTGGTCGTGCGTCAAAAACCCTGCCGACCCACCGCTGCCGGTGTACCGCTGTTGCGATTGGCCGCCCAGATGGCCCTCCTCGAGGCAGAGGTGCTCGCCGAATCCGCAGGCCGATCAGCACAACTGACCCGAATCGCGATCGCGGTCAACGCCGACTCAATGGCGACCTGGTTCACCGCGGTCCTTGGCACACTGTCCGACGTCCTCTTCGACATCCGCATCGAGGACCAGGACCACTCCGCTCGGCTGCTGCGCGAAGGCGCCGTCATGGGAGCGGTCACCACCGAACGCAGTGCTGTCCCGGGGTGTCGCGTGAAGTCACTGGGCGTGATGCGCTACGTACCGGTGGCCAGCGCTGCCTACGTGGAACGGTACCTTTCGGACGGGTTCACCCGAGAGTCGGTCAAAGCTGCCCCATCGCTCGCTTGGAACCGTGACGATGCGCTGCAGGACATGTTGGTAAGAAAAATATTCCGGCGCGCCATCGCACGCCCGATCCATTACGTACCCACCGCCGAAGGCTTTTCGGCGGCCGTGCGTGCCGGTTTGGGGTGGGGAATGTTTCCCGAAAAGCTAGCCGCCCGCGACCTGACTCAGGGCGTATTCGTCCACGTCGCCGACACCTATCTTGATGTGCCGTTGTACTGGCAGTGCTGGAAAATGGACAGTCCCCTTATCGAAACCATCACCGACGCGGTCCAGTCAGCCGCCCAGGTGCTGCACCGACACCGAACGAAACCGCGAACCTCAAGCCCCAACCGCTCTTGATGCCGATACCACCATCAGCAACACGGCCGTCGTTACACCCGCGAATCAACGGCCGCACACGGCCGGGCGGCCGGCGACTCGATGTATCGCCTCCGTCCAGCCTGATAACGAGCGCGGCTAGTCATCTGCGACCAGGAGCTCGGCCGCGGGTACATCAAGTGCGTCGGCAAGGTCGAACAGCCGCTCGTAGAGCAGGCTGCGTCGGCCGTGTTCGACATCGATGAGCACATTGCGCGTCACACCGGACAGCAGGGCAAGGGCCTCCTGGGTCATCCCTCGCTCGGTACGAAGGGCTCGTATCCGCTGGCCGACAACGCGACGTCGCTGCTCCCACAGTGCCACCCGCTCGGGACTGTTTTGGCTGGGGCGCGTCGGCACGCAACCTAGTAACAGCTGCGCCCCCTCAACTGTCTGCCCTACTAGTAGTACTATGCGTGAGGGTTCCAGCGAGTTCTCTAACATGCGCCCTGGACACTCACCTCGGCCTGCCCCGAGCCCACCCGCCTCGCCTGGCGAACCGTCCGCTTCGGACGATCGGAACTGCGGGGGACGGAAAGGACGCGTCTAGCAAAAATGGATGAGCTGCCCTCATCACTGCGGGAGTACCTCGACCTCTGGTGCGCTGATCTGCTTGATCCCCTAACTGCGGCGCGGCGTGATCAGGTGTGCAGCCTCGTTGAGTCCAGCTATGCGGGCGGGCCGTGGCCACCGCGATTGCTGGTCCAGCGAATGTGTGAGCTCAACACTGGCTGCATCGACATAGATGCGTTCGTCGGCGATGTAACCACACGATGGGGGTGCAGCATCGATGACGCCGTGAGGATGCTGTCTGCTGAGGACTGTGATGATCGCGCCAATGCGATAGTCCTGTTGGGACGCTATCCCGACACCACTGAGCTCGTCGAGAAAGTGACTGCGGCGCACCA
>DASRJA010000058.1:0-14369 GCA_035649695.1 Mycobacterium sp.
ATCATTAGGCGTCGAATCAGCCACGACCACTCGATTCTTTCGGACAAACAACGCCAGTAATGGCCAGATCG
Organism: Mycobacterium sp.; assembly: GCA_035649695.1. Classification (GTDB taxonomy): domain Bacteria; phylum Actinomycetota; class Actinomycetes; order Mycobacteriales; family Mycobacteriaceae; genus Mycobacterium. Next base: position 72 of record DASRJA010000058.1, read on the forward strand.
CCACGCTGACGGATCTAGGACGTCGAAACCGTAACCCGACTCGATTGCGGATTCAACCGGTCGTCGACGAGCTTCGGTGAATACGAGGTTGCCAGCCGCCCGCCACTTGGTTGCGGACCGGTCAGTGCCAATTCCTCGGCGATTCAGTTTTGGCCGACTTGGGTAAGTTTGAAGGCTGATGGACCCAAGCAGCGCGGTACACGATCCGGCGGAAGGCAGCCACGTCGAGGATGGCGTGGTCGAACATCCAACCTCAGAAGACTTCGGGCACGCCCGCACCCTGCCGGCGGACCGCACCTGGTTCAAACGTGCGGTGTTCTACGAGGTCCTGGTGCGGGCGTTCTACGACTCCAACTCTGACGGCGCGGGTGATCTGCGCGGCCTGTGCGAACAGCTCGACTACGTGAAGTGGCTTGGCGTCGACTGTCTTTGGCTGCCGCCGTTCTACGACTCGCCGCTGCGTGACGGCGGCTACGACATCCGCGACTTCTACCGGGTGCTGCCGGAGTTCGGCACCGTCGACGATTTCGTCGACCTGCTCGACGCCGCGCACCGCCGCGGCATTCGCGTCATCACCGATCTCGTCATGAACCACACGTCCGATTCGCATGAGTGGTTCCAGGAATCGAGGCGAAATCCCGACGGGCCGTACGGCGACTACTACGTGTGGAGCGACACCAGCGATAAGTACTCCGACGCGCGAATCATCTTCGTCGACACCGAGGAGTCGAACTGGACGTTCGACCCGGTGCGACGCCAGTTCTACTGGCACCGGTTTTTCTCGCATCAGCCTGATCTCAACTACGACAACCCGGCCGTGCAGAACGCGATGCTCGACGTGCTTCGGTTCTGGCTCGACCTCGGCATCGACGGTTTCCGGCTGGACGCCGTGCCCTACCTGTTCGAGCGGGAAGGCACCAACTGCGAGAACCTGCCCGAGACGCATTCGTTCCTCAAGCACTGCCGCAAGGTGATCGACGACGAGTTCCCCGGCCGGGTGTTGCTTGCCGAGGCGAATCAGTGGCCGGCCGACGTGGTCGAGTACTTCGGCGACCCGAGCACCGGCGGCGACGAATGCCACATGGCGTTCCACTTCCCGCTGATGCCGCGCATTTTCATGGCGGTGCGCCGCGAGTCGCGATTCCCGATCTCGGAGATCCTCGCCAACACCCCGGACATCCCGGACATGGCGCAGTGGGGCATCTTCCTGCGCAACCACGATGAGCTGACGCTCGAGATGGTCACCGACGAAGAGCGCGACTACATGTACGCCGAGTACGCCAAGGACCCGCGGATGAAGGCCAACGTCGGCATCCGCCGTCGGCTCGCGCCGCTGCTGGAGAACGATCGCAACCAGATCGAGTTGTTCACCGCGCTGCTGTTGTCGCTGCCCGGCTCCCCGGTGCTCTACTACGGCGACGAGATCGGGATGGGCGACATCATCTGGCTCGGCGACCGCGACGGGGTGCGCACGCCGATGCAGTGGACGCCCGACCGCAACGCCGGGTTCTCGACCGCGACGCCCGGCCGGCTGTACCTGCCGCCGAACCAGGACGCCATCTATGGCTATCAGGCCGTCAACGTCGAGGCTCAACGCGACAGTTCGAACTCACTGCTGAACTGGACCAGGACCATGCTTGCGGTGCGCGGTCGCCACGACGCGTTCGCGATCGGGTCCTTCCGCGAATTGGGTGGCTCCAACCCGTCGGTGCTCACCTTCGTCCGGGAGTCCGACGGCGACATCGTGCTGTGCGTCAACAACCTGTCGCGGTTCCCCCAGCCCATCGAGATGAACCTGCAGAACTGGAACGGGTACACACCCGTAGAGATGACCGGACACGTCGAATTTCCCCGCATCGGACAGCTGTCCTACCTGCTGACGCTGCCCGGACACGGTTTCTACTGGTTCCAGCTGCGCGCGCCGGAGCCTGGAGAGCAATCATGAACCTGCCGTTCGACGAATGGATCGTGCACCAACGGTGGTACGCCGGTCGCAACCGTGAGCTGGCATCGGCACAGCCCGCTGTCGTGGTCCCGCTGCGCGACGACCTCGACCTCGTGGTGCTCGACGTCGCCTACACCGAGGGCGCCTCGCAGCGGTATCAGGTGATCGTGCGCTGGGACTCCGGAGCCGCGGATGCGGCGACATCCGGCGGAAGCCCGATTTCCGAATATCTCTCCGTTGCCACTATCGGCTCCGACGAGGACCGCACCGCGTACGACGCGCTGTACAACCCGGCGGACGCGAAATACCTACTGTCGCTGATTGATTCGTCGGCAACGGTCGGCGACCTGCGTTTCGCCAAGGAGCCCGACGTCACGCTGCCGGTGGACGCCGCGCCGCGGGTGTCGAGCGCCGAACAATCCAACACCAGCGTGATCTTCGAAGAACAGGCCGTGTTCAAGGTGTTCCGGCGCATCACGCCGGGCATCAATCCGGACATCGAATTGAACCGGGTGCTGGCCCGGGCAGACAACGAGCATGTGGCGCGGCTGCTTGGTTCGTACGAAACGACGCTCGGCGACGAGCCGTACGCGCTCGGCATGGTCACCGAGTTCGCGGCGAATTCCGCCGAGGGCTGGGACATGGCCACGGCCAGCACCCGCGACCTCTACGCCGAGGGTGACCTCTACGCCGACGAGGTCGGCGGCGACTTCGCGGGCGAGTCCTACCGGCTCGGCGAGGCCGTCGCATCCGTGCACGCCACCCTCGCCGAAGAGCTCGGCACGTCGACCGTTCTGTTCCCGGCCGACATCATGCTGGAGCGACTGTCGGCGGCGGCCGCGGCGGTTCCTCAACTCGAGCAGTACGTTTCGCTGATCGAGGAGCGGTACCAGAAGCTGGCCGAGGAGCCGATCACCGTCCAACGCATTCACGGTGACCTGCACCTTGGCCAGGTGTTGCGGACTCCCGAGCGCTGGCTGCTGATCGACTTCGAGGGCGAACCCGGACAGCCTCTCGACGAGCGCCGCCGGCCCGACTCCACGTTGCGTGATGTGGCGGGCGTGCTGCGGTCGTTCGAGTATGCCGCCTATCAACGCTTGATGGATCAGGGCGGCGACGAGGACCGGGAGCGCCAGCTCGCCGCTCGCGCCCGCGAATGGGTGAATCGCAACGCAGCGTCGTTCTGCGACGGCTACGCGGTGGTCTGTGAGGCCGACCCACGCGACTCCCGGCATGTGCTCGAGGCCTACGAACTCGACAAGGCCGTCTACGAGGCCGCGTACGAGGCACGGCATCGGCCGAGCTGGCTGTCGATCCCGCTGAAGTCGATCGCGCGGATCGTCGGCTGAACGGTTTTTGACGTCGCCGTAAACAAATTTGCCAAAACGCTTCGGTGGGCCGGAATGTAGCGGACCATCCTGTCGTGGTTGACATGGACTTTTGCGTGGTTGGGGCGGGTTTCGCTGGATTGACGGCCGCTTTGCGGCTCAAACAGGCTGGGCACTCGGTGGCGCTGCTGGAGGCCCGCGACCGGGTCGGCGGCCGAACGTTCACCGTCACTCGGGACGACGGGTCCTGGATCGACCGCGGCGGCGCCTGGGTCGGCCCGGGGCAGGACCGCATCCATGCGCTCATGAACGAATACGGCGTGCCGAGCTACAAGCAATACATCGACGGCAAGGCCATGATGGTCATCGACGGCAAGCAGCACCGCTACTCGGGCACGATCCCGTGGACGTTGAGTCCGTGGGCGTCGGCGAACCTCGGCGCTGTCTTCCTCGAGCTCGGACAGATGTCCAAATCCATTCCGCTCGAGGCGCCGTGGGAAGCGAAGAACGCCGAGAAGTGGGACCAGATCACTTTGGCGAAGTGGCTCAGCTCCAACACGATCTCCAAGGCCGCGCACGATCTGCTCGAGACCGCCCTGGCCGGCTGCTACACCTCCGCCGCATCGGAGGTCTCGATGCTGTTCGTGCTCTACCAGATGGCATCGGGCGGCGGCCCGGGTTTCCTGCTCGGGATCAAGGACGGCGCGCAGGACTCCCGGATCGTGGGCGGTATGGGCGCCGTCTATGGGCCGATGGCCGCCGAGATCGGCGACGCGCTGCACCTGTCACAGCCGGTACGACGCATCGACCAGGACATCGACGGCGTCACGGTCCGCTCCGACGACATGGTGGTGCGGGCGCAACGCGTGATCGTCGCGGTTCCGCTCGCGATCGCAAGCCAGATCATCTACGAACCCATGCTGCCGGTGGACCGGTCGTTCCTGCACCAGCGCATGCCGAGCGGGGCGATCTACAAGATCAACATCGTCTACGACGAGCCGTTCTGGCGTAATGATGGGCTCTCCGGGCAGTCTGCGGCCCCCGGTTCGCCCGCCACGGTCACCATCGATGCGTCGACGGATGCGCCGCGCCCCGGCGTCCTGTGCGTGATCGTCGAAGGCCCGATCGCTCGGCAGATCGGCCGGCTTGACGCGGACGACCGCAGGCGAACCATCCTCGCCGAACTCGTGGGACGGTTCGGGGACAAGGCCGCATCGCCGGTCGACTATCTGGAGCAATGCTGGACCACCGAACGCTACTCCGGCGGGGGCATGCTCAGTCACGCCCCGACGGGCGTGCTCACCGAGTTCGGGCCGGCGCTGCGCGAACCGTGCGGGCGGATCCACTGGGCCGGAACCGAGAGTTCGGCGATCATGTGCGGCTGGGTCGACGGCGCGGTGCGCTCCGGTGAGCGCGCGGCGGCCGAAGTCATGCAACGCGAAATGGTCGGCATGGCGTAACGGTCGCCGGCGGTCGCGGCACTACGGCTACATGACCGGTTACCAAATCAACTCCATCAGACAGAACACAATCGATACCGTCGCCGGCGTGTTCGCGCGCTACGGCCTGGTCATCGTGATCGCGTGGTTCGGTGGAATGAAGTTCACGAACTACGAGGCCCAGGGGATCCAGCCGCTGGTCTCCGAAAGTCCGTTCATGAGCTGGCTGTACGAGATCTTCTCGGTGTATACATTCTCCGTTCTGCTCGGCGTGTTCGAGGTCGCCGCAGCGGTTTTGATCGCCGTCAAGCCGTGGTGGCCCAGGGTGTCGATCCTCGGCAGCGCGCTCGCCATCCTGCTGTTCGCCGCCACGATCAGCTTCCTGTTCACCACCCCCGGCGTCTTCGAAGAATCGGTCGGCGGCTTTCCGCTCCTGTCGTTGACCGGCGGCTTTCTGATCAAGGACGTCGCGCTGCTTGGCATTTCGGTGTGGACGCTGGCCGACGCGCTGCGGGCAACCCGCAGCAGTCTCGCCGGTTCCTCACAGGCTCACGCAACCTAGCGATGACTCACTGGCTGGTGTGACATCGACGTTAGAGACGCCGGCGCCGCCCGCCGATACCGAGACCGCACCGCCCACCCCATTGGCCGCGATGACGTGGCCCCGGGTGAGCCTCATCTTGCTCTTGGTCGTCACCGCGGTGATGTATCTGTGGAACATCACCATCAACGGGATGGGCAACCAGTTCTATGCCGCTGCGGCGCAAGCGGGTTCGAAGAACTGGGAAGCGTTGTTGTTTGGCTCGCTGGATCCGCAGAACTTCATCACCGTCGATAAGCCGCCCGTCTCTCAGTGGGTGATGGGGCTGTCGGGGCAGATATTCGGTTTCAACAGTGCCAGCATGCTGATCCCGGAGGCCTTGATGGCCGTCGCGTCGGTCGCCCTGGTGTACTGCGCGGTGACCCGCATCAGCGGACCCAGGACCGGGCTGGTCGCCGGCGCGGTACTGGCGTTGACACCGGTGGCCGCGTTGATGTTTCGGTTCAACAATCCCGATGCCGTGATGGTGCTGCTGATGACGGCCGCGGCGTACTGCACCGTGCGTGCCGTGCAGCAGGCGAGCCCGAAGTGGCTGGCGTGGGCCGCTGTGGCACTGGGTTTCGCGTTCCTGGCCAAGATGCTCGAGGGACTGATGGTGGCCCCGGCATTGGCCGCTGCGTACCTCATCGCCGCGCCGACAACGCTGCGCACCCGGCTGCGACACATCGCCGTGGCCGCGGTTGCCTTCGTCGTCTCGGCGGGCTGGTTCGTCCTGCTGACCATGCTGTGGCCGGCGTCGTCGCGTCCATACATCGCCGGCTCGGCCGACAACAATTTCATGAATTTGGTGTTGGGCTACAACGGTTTCGCCCGTGTGCTCGGCCGCAATCACGTGGGCTTCGGCCCGCCGGACCAGGTTGTCGGATCGGCGGCTGGTGCGCGATTGAACCCCGGAGGGCACGGCGGGTTCGGCGGGTTCGGCAATCAATCGCAGGGCTTGTCGCGGCTGTTCTCCGGCGAATTCGGTTTTGAGATCGGCTGGCTGGTGCCTGCGGCGCTGCTAGCCACGGTTCTGGTCGTGCTGTCTCGCGGACGTGCACCCCGGACGGACTTGACGCGGGCAGCGGCAATCCTGTTCGGCGGCTGGCTGATCATCGACGGGCTGGTGCTGAGCTTCATGCACGGCGCGATCCACGCGTACTACTGTCTGTCCATTGCACCGCCGGTGGCGGCGATGTTCGCGATCGGTGTGCACGAATTGTGGCGCAACCGTGAAACATGGTGGTACCGGATCGGTTTGGCGATCCTGATTGGCGGCACGGGTGTCTGGAGCTGGTTGATCCTCGGCCGGAATGTAGCCTGGCTGCCCGGCCTGCGGTGGACCATTCTGGCGGCGGCGGTGGTAGCGGCGGTCGCTTTGGCGGTCCCAGGGACGTATCAGGTGCGCCGCAGGCTCGCATTCGGAGTCATGGGTGTGGGACTGGTGGCTGCGTTGGCGGGACCGGCCGCCTATGCGATCGTCACGATCGGTCAGCCGCACCAAGGTGGCGGACCGTCGGTCGGGCCGGCCGACGCGTCGCGGCAGGGCCACTTCGGCTTCGGCCAAAGTGCGGACAACCCGGAGCTCGATGCGATGCTGAAGAACAGCAACACCGAATGGTCGGCCGCGATCAGCCGGTCATCGAGCGCAGCGGGCCTCGAATTGTCAACGGACACAGCGGTCATGGCGATCGGCGGCTTTTCGGGCAGCGATCCGGCGCCGACCCTGAGCCAGTTCCAGGACGATGTGGCGCAGCACAAGGTGGCCTACTACATCGTCGTGAACAACCGTGGCCACGGGCCGGGCTGGACGAACCGCGGTCACGCCGATGTTGCGAAGTGGGTGGCGGCCACCTTCCCGTCGACGAACGTCGGCGATGCGACGGTGTATAACCTGTCTGCGCCGAAGTAGCTAGCGCACAAGGCGTCTCAGCAACGCCGACGCCATCGCGATGCCCACGACCGCGGCAAGCACGAGCACGGCGATGTCGAGGAGGCCGTTGGTCGGCGTGCCGATCAGCAGCCCGCGCAGCGCGTTGACTTCATAGCTGAGCGGATTGACGGCCGACAGCCAGCGCAGCCACTGCGGCATCACGTCGACCGGATACAGCGCGTTCGACGCGAAGAACAGCGGCATCGTGATGGCCTGCCCGATGCCCATCAGCCGGTCGCGGTTGCGCACCAGGCCGGCCAGCGTCATCGACAGACACGCGAAGAACGCCGCGCCCAGCACCACAACGCCCATCGCCCCAAGGATTCTCAGCGGGTTGACGGTCAGGTGCACGCCCAGCAGGAACGCCAGCGCCACCACCCCGACCACCTGCACCACCGAACGCACGCCGGCCGCGAACGCCTTCCCGGTAATGATCGCCGACGCTGGCGCGGGGGTCACCATCAACTTTGCGAGGATTCCCGCGTCGCGGTCCCAAATGATCTGGATGCCATAGAAGATCGAGATGAACAGCGCCGACTGCGCGATGATGCCCGGCGCCAAGAACGCCAGGTATGGCACCTGCCCGGTGTCGATGACGTGCAGCCGGGAGAACGTCTGCCCGAAGATCAACAGCCACAGCGCGGGCTGCACCATCCTGGTGAACAGCTCGGTGCGGTCGTGGCGCAGCTTCTGCAGCTCCACCACCGCGAAAGCGCCCACCCGCATGGCCATTCCACGGATCCGGCGCCACCCGCGCGGCGCCCGAACGATCTCGACTTCCACCCTCTGCTCAACTGACACGGCGCGCCGTCCTCCTGGTGTTCCGGACCGCACGGAGCCCGGTCTGCGACGTGTCCTCGCCGAGATCCGAGCCGGCGTAGTGGCGGAAGACGTCCTCGAGTGTCGCGTCAGGCGATACTTTTGGCTTCAGTTCCGCCGGCGAGCCGACCGCTTGCAGCCGGCCGTGGTGCATCAGCGCGACCCGATCGCACAACGCGTCGGCCTCCTGCATGTAGTGGGTCGTGAGCAGGACAGTCATGCCGAACTCGCGCTGCATGCGTCCCACCTGGGCCCAGACACTGTCGCGCGCAATAGGATCCAGACCGACGGTCGGCTCGTCAAGGATCAGCAGCGACGGCCGGTTGACCAACGCCTGGGCCAACTCGAGCCGGCGAACCATACCCCCGGAATATGTACCGGCCACCACGTCGGCGACATCATGCAACTGCATGGCATGCAGCGCCTCGTCGACGCGTTCGGACCGCTGGCCCCGTGGCACGTCGTAAAGCCGCGCGAACAGCTCGACGTTCTGCCGGCCGGTCAATGCGGCCTCGATCGAAAGCTGTTGCGGCACATAGCCGATGTTGTGCCGGATATCCATCGTGTGCCGATGTGAGTCGAGGCCGAAGACCGAAACGTGACCACTTTGTACGGGCGTCAGCGTGGTCAGCACGCGCACCACCGTGGTCTTGCCGGCCCCGTTGGGGCCGAGCAGGCCGACCGTTTCGCCGCAGTGCACCTGCAGGGACAGATCGTCGACCGCGGTGAAGTGACCGTAGCGGTGGGTGAGGTGCTGACAGTCGATCGCAAGTGTCATGGTTGCCTCTCGTGCAGCATGCGGGTCATCTCGGCGAGTACCTCCAAGCCGCGCTCCAGTCGGACGAGCTGGCCGGGCTCCAGCTCGTCGAGCACCGCTGACAGGGCGGCGCGGCGCGCGGCGCGCGATTCGTCGGCGATGCGTTGTGCAGGTTCGGTCAGCCGCAGCCGGCCCACCCTGCGGTCGTCGGCGTCGACGGTGCGGATCAGCAGGCCGTCAGTCGAGAGTTTGGACACCAGCGTCGATGCCGTGTTCGGCGCCAAGCCCAACTCCGTGGCCGCCTCCCGCACGGAGATACCCGGTTGGCGGGCGACCAAGCGCAGCAATTCCGCCTGCGACTGCGTCAACCCGGTGGCGTCGAAGCCGTGGCCGGTCGATCGGCGCAGTTGGCGCCGGAACCGGCCGACCACGTTGAAGAGCTCGGCGGTCAGATCGGTGCGGGTGTCCACCCCGCCGATATTACCTCTGTTTCAGAGCCATTTTCTCACCGCGGAGGCTTCGGCGGGACATACTCCAATAGGACGTCTTAGGGGGTGCACCATCGACGGACGGGGCTGGCCGCCGGCGGGCAGTTTCAAGTATCACGCTCGTGACGATCGCTGGGAGTGGTCCGACGAGGTGGCGGCGATGCACGGCTATGACCCGGGAACCGTCACCCCGACCACCGAATTGGTGCTGTCGCACAAACACCCCGACGACAAGCCGACCGTGGCCCAGTTGATCGAACAGGTGCGCCAGTTCGGTATTCCGTTTTCCAGCAGGCACCGCATCATCGACACAGCGGGCAAGGTTCACGTGGTGGTCGTGGTCGGGGACCGGTGGAAGGACGATGCCGGTGAGGTCATCGGCACCACGGGCTTCTACGTCGACGTCACCGACGAGTTCGATGCCGACGTGCGGCGCTCACTGGACGAGGTCGTCGCCACCATCGCCGCGCGCCGGGCCACGATCAACCAGGCGATGGGCATGCTGATGTTGGGCCACGGCATCTCAGCCGAGAAGGCCTTTGCCATGCTGGCCCAGCGCTCGCAGCAGACCAACGTCAAGCTCCGCGACCTCGCCGCTCGATTCGTCGAGGAGGCCGCGAAGATACCGCTACCGAATGCCGCGCGCCTCGACGACATCCTGGCGAACGCGCACGAGGGCCTCGGCGAGCCCCGACAATGACGACATGGCCTCCTACTTGCTCAACGAAGCCGGCGTGGCCAAGGCACGCACGCTGATCGATGCCCGCCAGTACGTTCTCGACAGCGACTGGGGCGAGGTGCAGCCGAAAGCCGACGCGCAGAATTCCTACCTCGATTCGCACTCCTGGGACGAATACGCCGAGTGGCATCTCGGGCTGACAGAGGGTGCGACGGACGAGACTAAGGCGCGATATGCCTTCGTGTACGGGGATTTTCGTCGAATCCACCGCACCGGCCTCATCGCCTGCGTGTACCGGGCGTCCGAATGGCGGCACAAGGACGTCGAGCTCGCCGCCCACGACTTGCTGCAATACCTCGACAAGAAGACCGGTTTGGAGCCGACGACCCGGGCGTGACCGGCTACGGCCGCAGCATGAAGTCCAGGAAGCGGTCCTGCAGATCGGGCGCAGTGGCGGGGGCCGACCCCGACGAATGCAGGCTCCCGATGCCCAACGCGAAGACCACATAGGACCGCAAGGCCGCCTCCTCGCGCCCGAACCCGACATCGACGAACGCCTGCCTGACCGCGCGCAGCACCCGAGCGTCGCTCTGCTGGACGCTGCCCAGCACCTCGTCGTCGGTCAGCGCCCATACCCGCATCGCTCGCTCGAGCTGCCAGTGCCGCGGTGCTACCCACGTCTGAATCATCACGGTCAGGCGCTCGCGCGGGTCGACGTCCGGCATCGTCTCGAAATGTTGCCGGTCGCGGTCGTGGAGGCCGCTCCACGCCTTGATGAGCGCGCCGCGGTACGCGGGCATATCCGTGAAGTGCCAGTAGAAGCTGCCTTTGGTGACGTTGAGCCGCTCGCAGAGCGAGTCGACCCGCAGCGCGTTGGGCCCGCCCTCGGCGAGCACAGCAAATCCGGCCTCGATCCAGTCCTCGGCCGTGAGCCGGCGGGGGGAACCGCGCCGCGGCGCCATGCTGGGCAGCATACGGCCATTAACGGGTAGCACCACTGACACCAGCGAAAATTGCGTGAGGGAGGGGTGCTGGCAACCGTGGCCGCCAGGTAGGGCGCCGCCGCTCTTCGGCTCCTACTCCCGGCCCGCCCGGCCGGAGGCAGCGAGATGTGCGAAAAATCTCGAGTGCCTTCGCGGCGGCCACGGTTGCTACAGCAGCTAACCGTACCATACGGCCTGGTACGGACAGATGATCTCAGTTTGCAAGGGCCTGCCGCACAACACTTCTGCGCGTTATGTGGCAGGGGGTGGTGTCAGGCAACATGGGCGGCATGGCGCGTGACGACTTCGACGACAACCCGCTGGAGCCCGCCGAGGAACTCGACTCGGACGAAGTCCGCAATGCCGACGGTGACGAGGTCGTCGACCCTCCGGACGAGTGGATCGAGGCCAAGGACAACGAAACCCTCGACGAGCGGCTCGCCGAGGAAGTGCCCGATGATCAGGGCGATGACGAGGCCGACGACGCGCGCAGCGACGCCCACGACTCCGACGCGGGCGGAGGGCTGCGGCTGGTCAGCAACTACGACATCGACCATATGGATCCGCAGACGCACGGCCGTGAGCGCGGACAGATCGACGGAACACCGGAGGATGGGGACTCGTTCTACGACGTCATCGAGTGAGGTCGGTCCTGTGGCGTTTAGTGACAGCCGCAGTGGGCAACCGAACAGACGTGGATAGCGACGACACCCTCCGCCCCGCGGAAGCCCTGGATTCCGACGACGTCCGCAACGAAGACGGCGACGAGGTCGTCGACCCGCCGGAGGGTTGGGCAGCGGCGGACCATATCGCCGAGGAGCCCGAGGGCGAGTCACTCGACGAGAAACTGGCCGCCGAGGAACCCGACGCGTCCTTCCCGGCACCCGACGAGGCAGAGGACGTCGACCACGTCGATCCGGCCCACCACGGCACCGACGAGGGCCAGATCAGCGGCTCCCCGGAGGACGGCGACTCGATCTTCCCGGTCGTCGAGTGAGCTACCCCGGGGTCTGGTCGCTGGCCTGCAGCACCAGCACCGCGCGCGCATCGACCGCGACCTTGGCGCCCGCGGTCACCGGCTTGGCTTCCTCGGCAGTGGCGGTGTCCGCCGTGTAGATCACCGGCACCCACGCTGAGCCGAATTCCTTTGGCGGCAGCGAGAATTCGATCGGTTCGTAGTGGGCGTTGAAACACAGCACGAACGAGTCATCGGTGACGCGCTGTCCTCGCACATCGCGACCGGGTATGCCCTGGCCGTTGAGGTACACGGCGATCGACTTGGCATAGCCCGTTTCCCAGTCGTCCCCGGTCATCTGCGAGCCGTCCGGTGCGAACCATGCGATGTCGGGCTGACCGCCGTCCCCGCGTCGGCCGACCGGCTTACCGCTGAAGAACCGGCGCCTGCGAAACACCGGGTGCGCCGTGCGCAACGCCGACACCGACCGCGTGAATTCCATCAACTCGGCGTCGGCGTTCGCCCAATCGATCCAGGACGTTTCGTTGTCCTGACAGTAGACGTTGTTGTTGCCCTGCTGCGTACGGCCGAGCTCGTCGCCGTGCGCGATCATCGGAACGCCTTGCGAAAGCAGAAGTGTGGCGAGGAAATTGCGCTGCTGCCGCGCGCGTAACGCGTTGATCTCCGGATCCTTCGTCGGCCCTTCCGCGCCGCAGTTCCAGGACCGGTTGTGGCTTTCTCCGTCGCGGTTGCCCTCTTTGTTGGCCTCGTTGTGCTTTTCGTTGTAGGACACCAGATCCCGGAGCGTGAACCCGTCATGGGCGATGACGAAGTTGATCGACGCGACGGGTCGGCGGCCGGTCTGCTCGTAAAGATCGGCCGATCCGGTCAGGCGATAGGCGAACTCGTCAAGGGTGGCAGGCTCACCGCGCCAGTAGTCACGCACGGTGTCGCGGTACTTGCCGTTCCATTCCGACCAGAGCGGCGGGAAGTTTCCGACCTGGTAGCCCCCCTCGCCGACGTCCCACGGCTCGGCGATGAGCTTCACCTGGCTCACGATCGGATCCTGCTGCACGAGGTCGAAGAACGCCGACAGCCGGTCGACCTCGTGGAACTGCCGCGCGAGCGTCGCCGCCAGGTCGAAGCGGAAGCCGTCGACGTGCATCTCGCGCACCCAGTAGCGGAGCGAGTCCATGATGAGCTGGAGCGCGTGGGGATGCCGCATGTTGAGGCTGTTCCCCGTGCCCGTCGTGTCGTAGTAGCGGCCGCGGTCCTCGGGCACGAGACGGTAGTAGGCGGCGTTGTCGATGCCCTTGAACGACAGCATCGGGCCGAGGTGGTTCCCCTCCGCGGTGTGGTTGTAGACGACGTCCAGGATCACCTCGATGCCGGCGTCGTGGAGCGCCCGCACCATGCCCTTGAACTCCTGGACCTGCTCGCCGGTCTGCCCGGAGCTCGCGTACTCGTTGTGCGGCGCGAAGAAGCCGATCGAGTTGTAGCCCCAGTAGTTCCGGAGCCCGCGCTCGACGAGCTGCGCGTCGTGGACGAACTGGTGGATGGGCAGCAGCTCCACGGCCGTCACGCCGAGCGAGCGGAAGTAGTCGATCGCGACCGGATGCGCGAGGCCGGCGTAGGTCCCGCGGAGATGCCTCGGGATGCCCGGGTGGCGCGCGGTGAAGCCCTTCACGTGCACCTCGTAGAAGACGGACTCGTGCAGCGGGATGTCGGGCGGGCGGTCGTTCCGCCAGTCGAAGAAAGGAACCGACACGACGCTCTTCGGCACGTGCGGCGCGCTGTCCTCGTCGTTGCGTTTGCTGTCGTCGCCGAACTCGTAGGGGAAGCACGCCGGGCGCCAGTCGACCTGGCCCTCGATCGCCTTTGCATACGGGTCCAGCAGCAGCTTCGCGGGATTGCAGCGGACGCCCTCCTCGGGCGCCCAGCGGCCGTGGACGCGGTAGCCGTAGCGCTGGCCGAAGCCGACGGTCGGCAGGTAGGCGTGCCAGCAGAACGCGTCGCGCTCCTCGAGCGCCACGCGCTGCTCGCTGCCGTCGGCGTCGAACAGGCAGACATCGACCTTCTCGGCCACCTCTGAGAAGAGCGAGAAGTTCGTGCCAGCGCCGTCGTACGTCGCCCCAAGGGGGTACGAACGTCCGGGCCACACCTCGAGCTCGGGCCTCACGGCTCCTCCTCGCGCATCACGGCGGCCAGCTCCCGCGGCAGGGGCTCCGCCTCGAGCGTCTCGAGCGGCGCACGCAGCGCGAGCGACCAGTTCGGCCGCCGTCCGTCGGCGCCGGGTACGTTCGGGCGCTCCACTTCGCCGACGGCATCCTCCAGTGTGACTGCGACGAGGCGTGACGGCGCGCGCGCCACCGTCCGGTAGGCCGCGAGGATC
>DASRJA010000059.1:0-7713 GCA_035649695.1 Mycobacterium sp.
CGACTTGCGCCAGCGTTTGGTCTTCCTTATCGGCCTTGTCGAGATCGTCCAGACCGCCGATGAGCCCGCCGGTACCCAACCCGAGCAGCATCCCGACGGGACCGCCGAGGATGCCGACCAGCATTCCGATCAGCCCGCCGATTGCAAAGCCCTCACCGCTGGCATTGTCGGCGCCCTCTGGTATCCGAAGTTGCCCGGTTGCGTCGCGTTCTACGACCGCCGCGCTCTTGACTTCTACGCGGCCCTCGCGGTCAAGGCCCTTGAGGGTGCTCAGCGCTTGATACGCCTTGCTCTGCTCATCGAAAGTCACAGCGATTATGTTCACGGTCATATTTTTGCTCCTTTGATTCGACCGAATCTCGCCGACCGTTTATCGGCGAGACATCTGGGGTTGGGGCGACGGCGCCCACGTCGACGAGCCGGGCGGAAATCCCGAACCGTCCCTGGCGGGAGATCCTCTCGCATGTCGAATCTCCTTGGTTTACACGTATATTCAAGACGCAAGGTCGACGGTCACGGTTTAGCGGTCCGCACTTGCCAACCGTTCAATCTTTCGCTCGGCGGTGTGGATTTCCTTGCGGGCCTGCAGCGCCCAGACGACCGCGAAGATTCCGATGACGACAAGCCATCCGCCGGCCACGATCGCCAGCAGGACGATGGAATCGAACGGCCAGGCCATAACCACGATGCCGGCGATGACGCTCAGGACGCCCAGGAAGATGTGCCAGCCACGGCCGGGCAGCTCCTTGTAGGTGATCGCCAGCGTCGTCTCCGCGACCCCCTGGAAGATGAACGAGACACCAATCCAGATGGCCAGCAGGAGAATCGCGTACCCCTCGCCGAGATGACGAAACGCCAACACGCCCAATACCAATGACAGCGCACCGCTGATGAACAGCAAGACCCGTTCGCCGCCGGGGACATCGAGCGCGAACGCGAACATCACCTGTGCGAGGCCCGCCACAATCAGGTAGGCGCCAAACAATACCGCCGCGACCTCGATCGAAATCCCAGGCCAAACGAGTATCACAACGCCCAGAATCAGGGTCAGCACAGCCCACGCCAACACTGTCTTCCACACGTTCTGCAGCACTCGCGGAGTTTCGAAGGTTGTCATGGTGATCAGCTCTTTCCGGCTAGCTCGTCGGCCTCGCCGCGAGCGAGTTCCGCGCGTACGGCGGCCCACTCCGCGGCATCGAGGCAGTAGGCGGCGAGGGTGACGGCGACCACCGCATCCTCCGCCGCGTTCTCAGCCGCCCGCTCGGCGTCCTTCTCCTTGCGCTCGGCTTGCCAATCCTCGATGTCGGAGCGCATCTCCGCGATCTGCCACTCGATAGAGCCTTTGGTATCTGACCACCAGCTCCGTGCGCCTTCCTTGGCTTGGCTTGTGGCTTGTTCAAGCTCACCCTTCTCGCGCTCAATGACGGCCCGAGCTCGTCACGGCGTGCGTGCAACGCGGCGCGATTCTTTTCCTGGACCGCCGCCGCCGAGTCCTCGAGTCTCTTGACTCGTCCGGCGAGATCCATCAACGACTCAGATAGAGTCTTCATGTTCTGCTCCTCCCTAGATTTGTGTATCTGACACCAAAAGTCTGCGCCTCGTAATGGGCCCGACCTAGGGCAGAAAGTCACATCATAAGGTGATTGATACTCGAACTCCCAAGTTAGACAAGGCTTCTACTACAATCGTCAACGCTGAATGATCGTCACAATCGACGAACCTCCAGCCGATCCGCGGATGGCAGCTGCGCGTGTGGCGACCGAGTTACGAAGCTTGCCCGTGAGTGCTGAGGTCGCTGAGTGCGGTTTGTCCGGCGTGGGCGCCGCACATGCCGTGTGCACCGGGGCCGGGCGGCGTGGCAGCCGAGCAGATGTACATACCCGGAACACCAATGCGGTACGGCGACAACGTGATTCGCGGACCAAACACCAACTGGCGAAAATCCTTGGCGCCGGTCATGATGTCGCCCCCGACGAAGTTGAGATTGTGTGCGGCCATTTGTGTGGTGGTGCTGACGGTTTGGCCGATGACACGGTCGCGGAACCCTGGGGCGAAGCGCTCGATTTGAGCGATGATGGCCGCGGTGGCATCGCCCGTATAACCGTTGGGCACGTGCGCGTAGGCCCAAACGGGATGGATACTGCCGACCGAACGTAGTGGATCGGCCAAATACTGTTGTCCGACAAGGACGAACGGTCGCTTCGGCATGCGACCGGCGTGAACGTCCCGCTCGGTGGCGGCCAGTTCGGCATAGGTGCCCGCCAGGTGCACCGTGCCTGCGTGACGGGCGGCCGCGTTCGACCACGGCACCCCGTCCTCGACGGCAAAGTCGACCTTGAACGCGCCGGGCCCGCGGCGAAAATTCCGGTAGGCGCTTGCAATTCGCGAAGGCAGCCGATCGCCGAGAATGCCGGCGACGGCCTCAGGTGCGAGGTCGAACATCGTCACATCGGCGGGTGGCAGCTGACTCGCCGCGTCGATCCGCACCCCCGTTTCGACCTTGCCGCCCAGGTCGGCCAACAGCGATGCGATCGCGTCGGTGATCGATCGCGAACCCCCGGCCGCAACCGGCCACCCGTGACGATGCCCCGCGGTGAGGATGCCCAGCCCGATCGCCGAGGTCATCGGAAAGTGCAGCGGTCGAAACGCATGCGCCGCAACCCCTCCGAACAATGCGCGCGCCTCGGTCGTACGGAACCACCTGGCAACAGTGGATGCGGGCAGCAAGGTCGGCGCGCCGAACCGCGCCAGTGTCAACGGATGGTGCGGCACCCTCAGCAGCGGCCCCATGATGTCGTCGGATAGCGCGTCGAAGCGTCTGGAGGTCGAGGAGAACAGCCGACGCCACCGCCAGTGATCGGACCCGAGCCCGTCGGCGGTGGCCTCCACCGAGCGGTGGAGCACGCCCGCCCGCCCGCCGTCAAGCGGATGCGCGCAGTCGATCTCCGGCAGGCGCCATGTCAACCCGTAACGCTCCAGCCCGAGGCCGGCCAGAAACGGTGACCCAACGGCCATCGGATGGATCGCCGAGCAGTGGTCATGCAGCAAGCCTGGGAGGATCGCCTCAATAGTGCGGGTGCCCCCGCCGATCTCGTCGGCGGCTTCCAGCACGGTCACATCCACGCCTGCCTTGGCCAAGGTGACCGCGGCCGCCAGGCCGTTGGGCCCGGCGCCGACGACGATCGCCGTGCTCATGCCATTGAAGGGTACGAGGGCCTAGGTTCACGCGTGCCGGCCACCGACCACGTGACGTTGGTACGGATCGGGCCATCGGGCAGCCACGGCTGCTCCTTGACCGCGTCAGACACCTTCCAGGTGCCGCGTTCGATCACACCCAACGCCGCGTCGATGACCTTGTAGTGCTGCACCTTGCTACCCCAACCTTGCGACTCCGCCCAGACCACAACCAGTTCACCCGGCTCGAATCCCGCCTGCCGCTGTACCGCGGCGATGAGGTCCTCGTTGTGCAGGTGCCCGTCGCCGAAGTTGAAGCCGATCAACGAGTTGCAGACGAATTCGGCCTCCCGCACGGTGCGGGCGTCGATGTCGGGCAGCGTCCTCAACAGCACCGAGAACAAGCCACGACCCTGACTGTGCATCGAGCGCCAGGCGATGGCGCGCTGCAACGTCACTTCTGCCCACTTCGGTTCGTAGCCAAAGGCGATGAACTGGTCGATTTGGTTCTTCGCGGTGCGGGTGACGCTGTTCAGTTTCGCCTCTGCCCCCGGGGCGAACGCCCACAGGGCTGACGCCCAGTTGCCGGCATATTGGCGCATCGACGGTAGGAACGACACCTTGTCCGGGCGCACGTTGCCCAGGATCGGGAAGAAGACCAGCGCCGCAACGATCGTTGCCGTCAGCCACGGCGACGACATGTTCGACACGGCATACCCGTGCCAGGACGGGAACCCGAGGAACAGGAAAACCGCTGCGTAGGCGAACAGCACGTTCCACTCCAACGGCACCGCCAGCGGGAACGTCGAGATGATGAACAAGTGGAAGGCCACCATGACGACGACCGCCGCCAACGTCAACCCCTTGTTTGTCGAGAACAACAGCACCAGCGGGGCGGCGATCTCCACGGTGGTGCCGAGCACGTGGGCCATGAAGTGGGCGGCCCGCGATGGCCGCAGATCGCGTGGGAAGTCGCGGTAATGCGCCCGCTTGACCCACTTGAACGGCATACAGGGGCTGTTGCTGACCATCGGCGGGATGACGTTGGCGAAGTGTTTTCCGAACTTCGACACACCGGCACCGACCCACACCACGACGATCAACAGCTTCAGCGCGATGATCATGTCCACGAACGGCAGCACGGTGAAGAAGAACAGCGCCGGCAGGTACTGCTCACCCCTCGCAGCGAGGAAGATGATCTTGTCGCGAAGGCCGTTCAACACCAGCAGCACGATCGGCGCGACCAGCAGCGCGGGGTTGACGAGCCCGGATGTGTTGTGGGGCAAAGCTTGTGACAATGAGTCGCTGTGTACTCCGGAGGCCAGCAGCGGGACGGCGACGCTGATCAGCAGGGCGAAGTAGAGGATCCCGTCGAACCACGTGCGGCGGTCACCGCCGGTGAACGGCACCCACTTCCACGGCCGCAACCGGATGGTGTCTGAACGGAGCCAAAACAGGATGCCGCCCGTCATAGGCTTGACCTTGCCGGCCAACGGACCCCATGAACCGGCGACGCCGATCGCCTCGAGCAGCACCGTCCACAGGACCGCTTTCTGGTAAACGATCGGTTGGTTCCACCACTCCGCGACGTGCCAGAACGCCGGCAGACCCGACGTCACCGTCGCGACGAACACACCACCGAGGGCGTAGAAGAACACCAGCTTCGCGATGTAGATCGCATGCACCATGCGCGGAGACCCGAAGCCGTTGTCGGTCCAGTGCTGGGTAAGGAAGCGCATCCGTTCCATCAGCGGCTTGGCAAGGAAGGTGTCTGGATCGACCGGGGGAAACTCCGGCTTCGTGAAACTCATGATCAGCTCCCGTCTGTGGATGTGGCCAATGAGTCGGCCAGCAGCCGACGCAATGCGGGTTTGTCGATCTTGCCGACGGGGTTCCTGGGCAGGTCGTCAAGGATCGTGATGTCTGCTGGCCGTTTGAATTTCGCGAGCTGCCCGCCGATGTGATCGCGAATCGCCTGTGGGGTGACGGTCGCGTTCGGACGTGTGGAGACGAACAGGACCGGCTCCTCGCCGTAGGTGGGGTTCGATCGCCCGACGACGGCGGCCTCGGCGATCTGCGGCAGATGGTGGACGACGGCCTCGATCTCGCGCGGGTAGATGTTCTCGCCACCGCGAATGATCATGTCCTTGGCGCGGTCGACCAGAACCAGGTAGCCATCCTCGTCGAAGCACCCGATGTCGCCGGTGTGCAACCAGCCGTCGACGATGGTCTTTGCGGTCTCCTCCGGCCGGTTCAGATAGCCACGCATCACGTTGGCGCCCTTGATGACAACCTCGCCTGTGTCACCGTCCGGGACCGGGCGGCCCGCCTCATCGACGATCCGGATGGTCTGCCCGGGCAGCGGCAGTCCTACCGTCCCCGGTTTCCTCGGACCGTCCAGCGGGTTGACCGCACTGGCGCATGTTCCCTCCGAGAGCCCGTAGCCCTCCATGATGGGGATGCCGTAGCGCGATTCAAATCCTTCGAGCAGCTCGACGCTGGCCGGCGCGGCTCCGCAGATCGCGAACCGCACCGATGACGTGTCCGGTTGCACGTCGTCGGGCAGCCCGCACAACATCGTGTAAATCGTTGGTACGGCGGAGAAATAGGTGGCACGGCTCTGCTCGAGTGCTGCAAAGAATGTCTTCGGGTCGAAGCGCCCGGCCACCGTCGCCCGGCCACCGGCCAGCAACGGCGACAGCGTCCCGACGACGATCCCGTTGACGTGAAACAGCGGGAGTATCAACAGGCTGTGGTCATCGCGGGTCAACCTGAAACCCTTAATGACGCTGCGGCACATGGCCTTCAGGTTCGCGTGGTCGAGCATGACGCCCTTGGGGCGGCCGGTGGTTCCGCTGGTGTAGATCAGCAACGCCAGCGAGGCGTCGCTGCCCCGACTGGCGTCGGCTTGAGCTGGCTCGCACTGGTGCAACTCGTCGGCGATCACCAGCTTGGCACCGGCGTCGGCAAGCTGATAGCGGACCTCTTGCGGCGACAATGCGGGGTTGACCGGCGTGACCGCCGCACCCACCCGCCACGCGGCAAACAGCGACACCACGAACTCGACCGTGTTCGGCAGCTTGATCGCCACCACGTCACCCGCCGACACGCCCCGGCTGCGCAGCGTCGCGGCGGTGCGCTTGACGGCGTCGAGAAACTCGACGTTGTTGAGGTCGCTGATGTCGTCGGCGATCGCCTGCCCCAGCGGATCATTCGTCGCACGCCGATCAGGCAAGGCCGACAAGTCCATGTAATTTCCTCCCAGATGGGCTACCCGTGTGACCGGCAACACTACGAAGCGCGGGGACGAATCGGCATGATCTGGGCCGCTCAAATACCGGGCACCGTTTGTCGGCCGGAGACAACCCCGAGCGCTCATTTGGCCCACAAGCGAGTTAGGAAGATCTACCGTCGTGGTGTGACGAGCGGCACAGACACCGATGTCGACCGCTGTGTCCGCCAGATCGCTGCCGGACTCCACCAGCGGCTGGGCGAATTGACGGCCGTCATTCAGCGTCTACTGCAGGACGAGATCCCCGAGCTTGCGCTGGACGCGCAGAGCATCGAGCTGTTGGGGGCCAGCGTCGGAGGCAACGTCGACACTGTGCTGCACGCGATGCGGTATGGAATTGCGGTGCAGCGTGTCGAGGCGCCGACCGCGGCGATGGAGTACGCCCGGCGGTTGGCCCAACACGGAGTCCCGGTGCACGGGTTGGTGCGTGGCTACCGGGTCGGTCAGCGGCGCATGAATGAACTCGTCTTCGCCGAGGTCCAGGCCACCGACATGGAGCCAATAGTAAAGCTGGCCGTGCTCGAGAAGATGTCGGCGACCATGTTCGCGTACATCGATTGGATGTCACAGCAAGTCGTCGAAGTGTACGAGGAGGAGCGCGAACGCTGGCTGGAGAATCAGAACAGCCTTCGCGCGTTGCGGGTGCGCGAGATTCTGGCCGCCAAGACACCTGTGGACGTCGACGCCGCGTCGACGACGATTCGCTATCCGCTGCGCTGGCATCATCTGGCGGTGGTGGCCTGGTACCCCGATGCCGGCAGCGACGGCAACGAACTGCCACGGCTGCAACGCTTCCTGCGAGATATGGGCGAAGCCGCTGGGGTGGCGGCGAGCCCGCTGTTTGTGGCCGCCAACGCCGTATGCGGCTGGGGATGGCTACCCTTCCGCGACGCGGCACCCGAAGCAGTCGACAAAGTTCGCGAGTTCGCGGCCACCCATGCGGACTCGCCCAGTGTGGGAATCGGCTCGATGGCGGCGGGAATCGGCGGATTTCGACGATCGCATCGCAGGGCGCTGGCCGCGCGGGCGGTGGGGGCGGCCCGCGAGCCGCACAAGCCGAGTGTCGTTGCCGCGGACGATCCCGGCGTGTTGGTGGCCGCCATGCTGGGCGGGGACATCATCGTGGCACGTGAGTGGGTGTCCGAAGTCCTCGGCGACCTGGCCGTCGACAACGAGAACGATGCCCGGCTGCGCGAGACGTTGCTCGTCTTCCTGTCCGGCGACGGCAGCTACAAGCTCGCTGCTGA
>DASRJA010000060.1:0-12332 GCA_035649695.1 Mycobacterium sp.
AGGCCGACCTGGTCAAGGCGAACAAGGCCGCTGACGGCATCAGCCTCGACATCGCCCGTCAGACCAGCCCGGTTCCGCTGCATCCCGGCGCCAAGAAGGCGCTCGACGAACTCGGCGCGGCCAGCTGACCGAGAGCGAACACGACAAGGACCGGCCGGGGCCGGTCGGGGAAGTCGCTGCGCCGACGGCGTATGAGGATGAGAAACCGGCCCGGCAGCTGACGGGGTGGGTACGCCACGCGGTGGCCGCAGCCTGTGTGCTGGTCGGGCTGTTCGCGGTGTATCAGGTGTTCTTCCCGCTCGCCCAGGGCAACCAGGTTTCGCTGATCTTGTTCCTCGCGGCGGTGCTGCCGTTGACGCTGTTGTGTTACCGCTCTGGATTGCGGCTCCGCCGCCGCCGCAACGCACCACCAGAACGGGACAACCCGACGCCGGTCGACTGGTTGCTTGCGGCGGTGGCGTTGGCCGCGTGCCTCTATCCCGTCCTGCCATTCGAATTCGCAGACGGCGGAGGGGGATTCGACGAATTCCTGAGTCGGCAGGGCATGCCGGCAATGGTCGACGTGATCGTCGGATCGATCGTCGTGCTGCTGGTGCTGGAGGCCTGTCGCAGGACCACCGGCCTCGCGCTGCCGATCGTGTGCCTGCTCGCGCTCGGCTATGCCTACTACGGGGGCTATCTTCCGCAGGGCGCGGTGATCGCACACGCCGGGGTGGACTGGGATCAGATCATCAGCGCCTCGTTCATCCAGTCGACCGGTCTCTATGGGGTGCCACTGGATGTCGCGGCCACCTACATCGTGCTGTTCACGATCTACGGTGCGGTGCTTGACGCGTCCGGCGCCAGCAAGTTCTTCATCGACTTGTCGTTCGCGGCGTTCCGCCGGTCACGCGCCGCGCCGGGCCGGACCGTGACGCTGGCAGGCTTTCTCCTCGGCAGTGTTTCGGGCTCCGGGACCGCGACCACGGTGAGTCTCGGGTCGGTGTGCTGGCCGGTGTTGCGCCGTGCCGGTTATCCGAGTGAGAACGCCGGCGGGATGCTCGCGGCCGCAGGTATCGGCGCGATCCTGTCCCCGCCGACGTTGGGAGCGGCGGCCTTCATCATCGCCGAATACCTTGGCGTGCCATACCTTACGGTGCTTGTTTGGGCGATCGTGCCGACCATCCTCTACTACCTCGGCATCCTGCTCGCGGTCGAGATCGACGCGCGCCGCTACGCCACACGTGAAGTCGAGGTGACCGCGCAGTCGACGTGGCGGCTGCTGGGACGGTTCGGCTATCACTTGATCTCCCTGGTGATGATCGTCGTGTTCCTCGCCATGGATATGTCGGCTGTCCGGGCGGTGGTGTACGCGACCGCGGTGCAGATCGTGCTGTCATTTCTCGACCGCGAACACAGGCTCACCCCCGCCCGGCTGTATAGCGCGCTGGCCACCGGCGTCCGCGGTGTCCTCTCCGTGGCGGCGGTCTGCGCCGCGGCAGGCGTCATCGCCGCGATGATCACCAGGACCGGGCTGGGCCTGCAGCTCAACTCCATCCTGGTGAACACCGCGCGCACGATCACCGAAAACCCCACGGCGGTACTGATTCTCACTGCGGTATTCGCCGCGCTGGCGGTCTCGGTGCTCGGCCTGGCGGTACCGGTGACGGCGTCGTTCGTGATCAGCTGGGTGATCGTTGGACCGGCCCTGCAGGATCTCGGGGTACCCGCCCCGGCGGTCGCGATGTTCGTCTTCTATTTCGCGGTGCTCTCCGAGGTTACGCCGCCGACGGCGCTTGCCGCGGTCGCCGCGTCTGCCATCACCGGCGGCCGGGTGATCGCCACCATGTGGCAGACGTGGAAATACACGCTGCCGGCGTTCCTGGTGCCGTTCGCATTTGTCTTGACGGACAACGGCGAAGGACTGCTCGGGCTGCGGTCGTTGGGCGACATGGCGTGGACGGCAGCGGTGGCCGGGTTGGCGGTGGCCGCGCTCGCCGTCGTCACCGGCGGCTGGATCATTCGACCTGCTGGATGGCCCGAGCGACTGCTGTGTGTGCCAGCGGCCGCGTTGCTGCTGTACCTGAACCCCGCGACGATCGCCGTGGGGGTCGGCCTGTTAGCGGTGGCCGTGGGCGTGCACCTCGTCATCTCTCGCAGACCACAAGCGGAATCACCCGATCCGTCGCATCCCGGTAGCCGCGGTACGGCGGATAGATCCTGATGAGCCTGGCCCAGTAGCGCTCGCGCTCCTCATCGCTGGCGTCACGGGCCACAAGGTCGAAATGCTCGCCGCGAATCTGTATGTGCACCTGGGGGTTTGCCTTGAGGTTGCGATACCACGCCGGATGGCTGTCGCGTCCGCCGAATGATGCGGGCAGCACGACGCGATCACCGTCAGTCAGATAGAGGGTAGGCGTGGTCCGTGGTTCGCCGGTCTTTCGTCCCTTCGTCGTGACCAGCGCCGCCGGAAACCACAGCAGCCTGGCGCCGAGCCGGCCGTTGGTGCGCCGGTAAACCCAGATGTGCGCACGAGCGAAGTACTTCAGCAGCACGGCAAGTAGTTTCGAGTTGCGAAGCCGGCCTTCCGTCATGACTACTTCTTCAGGCGGCGACTGCCGCCGTGCCAATCCTCTTCTTTGCCAACCGAATCCGGGTCGACGCCGAAGCTCACCAGCTGCAGCCGCTCCCGCAGGCTCCGCTTGAGCTCGGCGAAACCAGGGAAGGCCGCCAGCGCGATGACGTGGTCCCAAAGCGGACCCGCATCTTCGGCCGACGGCAGCCTGCTGATCACTGGCCCGAAGAACGCCGTCCCGTCCGGCGGCTGGAAGTGCAGGATCGGTGTGCCGACATCGCGCCCCGTCAACGCCAGCGCCTCCTCGGTTTCGGCGCGGATCACCTCGTCGTACGACTCGTCATCAAGCGCATCCGCGAGATCGGGTGGCAGGCCAACGTCGCCCAGCAACGGCTCCAGCGTGCGTCGCGCGCCTTGATCCGATGCGGAAAGCGGATCGACCTCACGTGACGTGTCGAAGATGCGGGTGCCGAGCGCCTCGTAGAGCGGCCCGACCGCGTCGCGTCCTTGCTCCGCACGCACCCGCGCGGCGACTCGCAGCAGCCGTAGCCCGGCAGTGTGCCCCTCCTCGTACTCTGGAGGGAAGTGCGCCGCATAGTCGATGTGTGCGTTGAGAATCCGCAGCGAGATGAACCGCCAGTCCAGTCGGTAGTCGCGCTGCGATGCCACCATCCGCACCCACTTGCTCGTCATCCAGGCAAACGGGCAGACGGGATCGAAGTAGTAGTGCAGGTCGTAATTGTCTGTCACGGTTCGCAGACCACGAGGGGGATCTGCCGATCGGTCCAGGACTGGTAGTCGTCGTACGTCGGGTACATCTCGACCAGCCGCGGCCAGTACTTGGCGCGTTCTTCGTCCGTCGCGTCACGGGCGGTGAGGTCGAGGATCTCTTTCTTGATCTGAACCTGAACCTTCGGATTTGCCTTGAGGTTCAGATACCACATCGGGTTCTTGTCACTGCCGCCCTTGGACGCCGCAACTATCACGATGTCGCCGTCGCGGTGGAAATAGAGCGGACTGATGCGCGGCTCTCCGCTCGCGCGCCCGGTCGTCGTCAGTAGCGCGACGGGAATGCCCTGAAAGTTGCTGCCGAAGCCCTCGCCGTCGCTGCGCCGGTACATGTACGTGTTTATCTTCGACATCCACTTGATGAAGAAGTCCGCGGCCTTCGTATCCATGAAGCGGGGGCGAGACTTTGGCATGGCTCGATCCTAGGACGTCAGGAAGGGACGAACGACCGCCTTGATGTGGTGGATTGCGCCGTCCTCGGCGGGGATGAGGAACGTCTCGTCGATATGAGCGCCGACCCGCCGACCCGCGACGGACGGCTTGGTGAACAGGTCGAACCGAGCCCGGACCCGATCGCCGTCGACGGTGAATTCGGGCACCGTGGTCTCCCGGATGACCCGGTACTGCGGTCCGCGATTCAGGCTGCGGCGCAGGTGATTCCCCGAGAATCCGGTCTTGAGGCCGATCTCGATGCGGGTGCAGCCGGGCGCGAACGGAACCTTGTCGGCGTCGTGACTGACCAGCGCATCGATGTAGGCCTGCGCCGCCGCAATCCGTTCCGCGTCCGTAGCCGGCATTAGATCCGCTCGATGATCGTGCCGGTCGATAGCGCACCGCCCGCGCACATTGTGATCAGCGCTGTGCTCTGATCGGTGCGCTCCAACTCGTGCAGTGCGGTGGTGATCAGCCGACTGCCGGTGCTGCCGACGGGGTGACCGAGCGCGATCGCGCCGCCGTTGACGTTGACCCGCTCCATCTCCGGCTCATGCACGCGCGCCCACGACAGCACGACCGACGCGAAGGCCTCGTTGATCTCGACGAGGTCGATGTCGCCGATCTTCATGCCGGCCTTTTCCAACACCTTCGCCGTCGACTGGACCGGGCCGTCGAGGTGGTAGTACGGCTCCGCCCCAACCAGCGCCTGGCTGATGATCCGGGCCCGCGGCTTCAACCCGAGCGCGCGCGCCTTGTCTTCGTCCATCCACAGCACCGCGGCGGCGCCGTCGGAGATCTGCGACGAGGTGCCCGCGGTGTGGATACCGTCCTCGAGAACAGGCTTCAGCGACGCCAGCCCTTCGAGCGTGGTATCGCGCAGGCCCTGGTCGCGGGTGACGGGTGCGCGCTCGGACGTCGGCTGCTTGTTCTCATCGAGGACGGGCGCCTCGATCGGGCTGATCTCGCGGTCGAACCGGCCCTCGGCCCAGGCCTGCTTGGCCTTGCGCTGCGAGTCGAAGCCGAATTGGTCGATCTCCTCGCGGGTGATGCCGCGGCGCTTCGCGATGCGCTCGGCGGCGGTGAACTGGTCGGGCAGGTCGATGTCCCACGATGCGGGCCGGAGTATGCCGCGATCAGGGCCTGCGTTGGCGCCGAGGCCGACGCGGCTCATCGCCTCGATGCCGCACGCGATGCCGATGTCGATGGCACCGGCCGCGATGAGGCCGGCGACCAGGCCGTTGGCCTGCTGACCGCTGCCGCACTGGCAGTCGACGGTCATCGCGCCGACGTGCTCAGGCAGCCCGGCGACCAGCCAGCTCACCCGGGTGATGTTGTTGGACTGCTCGCCGAACTGCGTGACGCAGCCGCCGACGATCTGCTCGACGTCGCCGGCGTCGATGCCGGCCTTCTCGACGAGTGCCTTCTGCGTGGCGCCCAGCAACTCGGTGGCGTGCAGACCGGAGAGCCAGCCATTGCGCTTGCCGATGGGGCTGCGGGTGGCTTCGACGATGACAGGGTTACCCATTCCGTCAGGCTAGAACACGTTTCATTACTCTGACAAGCGAGGATGGTGACCTGCCTTTTATCTGCGCAGAAGGCATGTTTTACTGGCACTAGAACACGTTGCAATTGAGGAGAGCTTTCCTATGCCCTGCCCCATCCCAGCTGACTTCGACTTCCTCGACGCGACCCTGAATCTCGAGCGTCTGCCCGTTGCAGAACTGGCCGAATTGCGCAAGTCCGAGCCTATCCACTGGGTCGACGTGCCCGGCGGTACCGGCGGCTTCGGCGACAAGGGCTACTGGCTCGTGACCAAGCACTCCGACGTCAAAGAGGTGTCCAAGCGCAACGATGTCTTCGGAAGCTCTCCGGACGGCGCCATTCCGACATGGCCGCAGGGTATGACCCGCGACGCGATCGATCTGCAGAAGGCTGTCCTGTTGAACATGGACGCGCCGCAGCACACCAGGCTGCGCAAGATCATCTCCCGCGGTTTCACGCCGCGCGCTGTCGGGCGACTGGAGGACGAACTGCGGGACCGCGCCCAGAAGATCGCCCAGACCGCCGCGGCCGAGGGCACCGGTGACTTCGTCGAGCAGGTCTCCTGTGAGCTGCCGCTGCAGGCCATCGCCGGGCTGCTTGGCGTCCCGCAGGAAGACCGCGACAAGCTCTTCCGCTGGTCCAACGAGATGACCGCCGGTGAGGACCCGGAGTACGCCCACATCGATCCGGCGATGTCGTCGATCGAGCTGATCCAGTACGCGATGCAGATGGCCGATGAGCGGTCGAAGAATCCCACCGACGACATCGTCACGCAGCTGATCGAGGCCGATATTGAAGGAGAGAAGCTCTCCGACGACGAGTTCGGCTTCTTCGTCGTCATGCTCGCGGTCGCCGGCAACGAGACCACCCGCAACTCGATCACTCACGGGATGATCGCGTTCTCACAGCATCCCGAGCAGTGGGAGCTTTACAAGAAGGAACGTCCGGAGACTGCTGCCGACGAGATCGTTCGTTGGGCCACGCCGGTTTCGGCGTTTCAGCGCACTGCCCTCGAGGATGTCGAGCTGAGCGGGGTGCAGATCAAGAAGGGCCAGCGGGTGGTGATGTCATACCGCTCGGCCAACTTCGACGAAGATGTGTTCGAGAACCCGCATGCCTTCGACATCATGCGGAGCCCGAACCCGCACGTGGGATTCGGCGGCACCGGCGCCCATTACTGCATCGGCGCCAACCTTGCCAAGATGACCATCAACCTGATCTTCAACGCGGTCGCCGACGCGATGCCCGACATCAAGCCGATCGGCGAGCCGGAGCGGCTCATGTCGGGCTGGCTCAACGGCATCAAGCACTGGCAGGTTGATTACGCCGGTAAGTGCCCAGTCGCGCACTGACGCACTGAGACTCAAGGAGGAGTCGGTGGACTTCAGTCCAGACGAGGGGCAGCAGGCTGTCGCCGATGTGGTGACATCCGTGCTGGACCGGGACAACAGCTGGGACGCGCTGGTCGCCGGAGGTGTGACGGCGCTCGCCGTGCCCGAGCGCCTCGGGGGTGACGGCGTCGGGCTGTCCGAAATCGCGACGGCGCTGACCGAGATCGGCAGACACGGCACCGTTAGCCCGGCGCTGGCCAGCATTGGGTTCGGCACTGCGGTGCTGCTGGATCTGGCGTCTGACGAACAGCAGGACCGCTACTTCGCCGGCGTCGCAAAGGGTTCGGTGCTGACCGCGGCATTGAACGAGCCCGGCGCACCGCTGCCGGACCGGCCGACGACCACCTTCGCCGGCGGCAAGCTCAACGGTACGAAGATCGCGGTTCCCTACGCGCAACAAGCGGAGTGGATCATCGTGACCGCGGACAGCGCCGTCGTGGTGGTGTCATCGAAGGCTGACGGTGTGCAGATGACCAAGACGCCGGCGTCGAATGGCGGCGACGAGTACACCGTCACCTTCTCCGACGCAGAGGCCGCCGGGGTGCTGGAGGGCGCCGAAGCCCACCGGGTAAACCAGATGGCGCTCGCGGCAATTGGTGCGTTTGCATCCGGGCTCGTTGCAGGTGCGCTGCGGTTGACCGCCGACTACGTGGCCAATCGCCATCAGTTCGGCAAGCCGCTGTCGACGTTCCAAACGGTGGCGGCACAGCTAGCGGAGGTCTACATCGCCTCGCGCACACTGACATTGGCGGCGACGTCGGTCGTGTGGCGGCTCGCCGAGGGCCGTGACGCCGACGATGATCTCGACGTCCTCGGTTACTGGTTGGCTTCACAGGCACCGCCGGTGATGCAGATCTGCCACCACTTGCACGGCGGCATGGGCATGGACATCGACTATCCGATGGATCGCTACTACTCGACCGTCAAGGACCTGACCCGGTTGGTGGGCGGGCCGTCGCATCGTCTCGATCTGGTGGGAGCGTAATGTTCATCGAACTGACCCCCGAGCAGCGACAGCTTCAAGCCGAACTGCGGCAATACTTTTCGAACCTCATCTCCCCTGACGAATACAAGGAGATGGAGGCCGATCGGCACGGCAAGGCCTACCGCGCGGTCATAAAGCGGATGGGTTCTGACGGCAAGCTCGGAGTGGGCTGGCCCAAGGAGTTCGGCGGCCTGGGCTATGGCCCGATCGAACAGTCGATCTTCGTCAACGAGGCTCACCGCGCAGACGTACCCCTGCCCGCCGTTACCTTGCAAACGGTGGGACCGACACTGCAAGTGTTCGGGAGCGAAGCGCAGAAGAAGAAGTTCCTACCCGCCATTCTGGCCGGCGAGTTGCACTTTGCGATCGGGTATACCGAGCCGGAGGCGGGCACCGACCTTGCGTCGTTGCGCACCACCGCGGTTCGGCAGGGCGACGAGTACATCGTCAACGGGCAGAAGGTCTTCACCACCGGAGGACATGACGCCGACTACATTTGGCTCGCGTGCCGCACAGATCCGGAAGCAGTAAAGCACAAGGGCATCTCGATTCTCATCGTCGATACGAAGGATCCCGGCTACTCCTGGACGCCGATGATCCTGTCCGACGGCGCACACCACACAAACGCCACGTACTACAGCGACGTCCGGGTACCCGCCGACATGCTTGTCGGTGAGGAGAACGGCGGCTGGCGCCTGATTACCACTCAGCTCAACAACGAGCGCGTGATGCTGGGCCCCGCAGGTCGTTTCGCCGCGCTTTACGACCGGATCCACGCGTGGGCGTCGAAGCCGGGTGGCAACGGTGACATCCCGCTCGACCACGACGACGTCAAGCGCTCACTTGGTGAACTCAAGGCCATGTGGCGGATCAACGAGCTGCTCAACTGGCAAGTCGCGGCGTCGGGCGAAACCATTGACGTCGCCGACGCGGCCGCGACCAAAGTGTTTGGCACCGAACGGATCCAGTACGCGGGTCGGCTGGCAGAAGAGATCGTCGGCAAGTACGGTAATCCGGCTGAACCGGACACCGCCGAGCTGTTGCGCTGGCTCGACAGCCAGACCAAGCGGAATCTGGTGATCACGTTCGGCGGCGGAGTGAACGAGGTGATGCGCGAGATGATTGCGGCGTCGGGTCTGAAAGTGCCGAGGGTCCCCAGGTGAGCGTCGAAGACATCCAGAAGGCGGCCGAGAAGGTCAAGGCCGAGGGCAAAAGCAAGCCACGGGTCGGTCGCCATCCGGTGAACCAGCCGATGGTCGACCACTGGCTCGACGCGATGGGCGACAAGAACCCCATCTACGTCCACGAGGAAGCCGCGAAGGCCGCGGGCCATCCAGGGATCGTTGCGCCGCCGGCGATGATCCAGGTGTGGACGATGATGGGTCTCGGCGGTATCAGGCCGGACGACGACCCGTTGGGCAAGATTCTCGGATTATTCGACGACGCAGGCTATATCGGTGTCGTCGCGACCAACTGCGAGCAGACCTACCACCGGTATCTGCGCCCCGGTGAGGAGGTCAGCGTCGCAGCCGAGCTGACCGACGTCGTGGGCCCGAAGAAGACCGCGCTGGGCGAGGGCTTCTTCATCACGCAGAAGATCACCTGGCAGGTTGGCGATGAGGATGTCGCCGAAATGATGTGGCGCATCATGAAGTTCAAGCCTGCCGAGAGCGATGGCGGGGCCGAGGTGCCCGAGGACCTGGACGCAGACACGATGATGCGGCCCGCGTCGTCCAAGGACACGAAGTTCTTCTGGGACGGCGTCAACGCTCACGAGCTGCGAATCCAGAAGCGGCCCGATGGCAGCCTGCAGCATCCTCCGGTGCCTGCGATCTGGCAGGACAAAGAAGCATCGATCGAATATCAGGTGGCCAGCGGCAAAGGCACGGTGTTCAGCTTCGTCGTGCACCACGCGCCGAAGGTGCCCGGTCGCACGCTGCCGTTCGTCATCGCGCTCGTCGAACTCGAAGAGGGAGTGCGGATGCTCGGTGAGCTCCGCAACGTGGACCCGGCCAAGGTGGAGATCGGAATGCCCGTTCGCGCAATATATATCGACTTTCCCGAGGGCGATTCGGGCCCGGCGTGGACGCTGTACGCGTGGGAGCCTGACGAATGAGCGCGCCGACCGTAGAAGTGGGCACGAAGCTTCCCGAACTGGCGCTGTATGGCGACCCGACGTTTATCGTGTCGACGGCGATCGCCACGCGCGACTATCAGGACGTCCATCACGACCGCGACAAGGCGCAGGCCAAGGGGTCGAAGGACATCTTCGTCAACATCCTGACCGACACCGGTCTGGTCCAGCGTTACATCACCGACTGGGCGGGACCGACCGCGATCATCAAGTCGATCTCGCTGCGGCTCGGTGTGCCGTGGTACGCCTATGACACCGTGACGTTCAGGGGCGAGATCACCGCCATCGACGGTGACCTGATCACGCTGAAAGTCGTTGGCAGCAACAGTCTTGGCGATCACGTGATCGCGACCGCGACACTTACGATTGGAGCTGCCTGATGCCGGGTGAGCTGTCGGGAAAGGCGGCGATCGTCGGCATCGGTGCCACCGACTTCTCGAAGAATTCCGGCCGCAGCGAGCTTCGACTGGCGGCTGAGGCGGTGCTGGATGCGCTCGACGATGCGGGCCTGACGCCAGCCGACGTCGACGGCATGGTGACGTTCACGATGGACTCGAACACCGAGGTCGCCATAGCGCGGGCCACCGGCATGGGCGAGCTGAAGTTCTTCTCCAAGATCCATCACGGCGGCGGCGCCGCCTGCGCCACCATTCAGCAGGCGGCCATCGCGGTGGCGACTGGTGTCGCGGAATGCGTTGTCGCATACCGTGCCTTCAACGAACGCTCGGGAGTGCGGTTCGGGCAGGTGCAAATGCGCTTGGTGGAAAACGCCGATTCCACGGGCGTGGACAACTCGTTTTCGTATCCGCACGGCCTGTCGACGCCGGCGGCGCAGGTGGCGATGATCGCCCAACGGTACATGCACTTGTCCGGGGCGACGAGCAAGGACTTCGGCGCAGTTTCGGTTGCCGACCGCAAGCACGCGGCCAAGAACCCCAAGGCCTACTTCTACGAGAAGCCGATCACCATTGAGGACCACCAGAATTCGCGGTGGATCGCCGAACCGTTGCGGCTGCTGGACTGCTGTCAGGAGACCGACGGCGCCGTCGCGATCGTCGTGACGTCGGCGGAGCGGGCCAAGGACCTGAAGCATCGACCGGCGATTATCGAGGCCGCGTCGCAGGGCTCGAGCCCGGATCAGTATTCGATGGTCAGCTACTACCGCCCGGAGCTGGGTCTGCCCGAAATGGGCCTGGTCGGCAGGCAACTGTGGCAGCAGTCGGGCCTGAAGCCGACCGACATCCAGACCGCGATTCTGTATGACCACTTCACCCCCTTCACGCTGATCCAGCTGGAGGAGTTGGGCTTCTGCGGTCAGGGCGAGGCGAAGGACTTCATCGCCGACGGCGCCATCGAGATCGGTGGCAGGCTGCCGATCAACACCCACGGCGGCCAGCTTGGCGAGGCGTACATCCACGGCATGAACGGCATCGCCGAGGGTGTTCGCCAGCTGCGCGGTACGTCGGTGAATCCGGTGCCCGACGTGGAGCATGTGCTCGTGACCGCGGGCACCGGTGTGCCGACGTCCGGCCTGATTCTGGGCTAGCCCACTCCTCCTACTAACCTCATACCGGCAGCCCGGCCATCGCTAGGCTGCCGTAAGTGGTTGTCGCCGCGATGATCATGGGGGTTGTGTAGTGAACATGAGCCACACGGAGGTACGGGCATGAGTTCGCCCACACCGCCGGACCCGTGGCAGTCTCAAACTTCGACGCCTGACGACGTGCACGAACCGGACCCCGACGACGCCGACACGGGGCCTCTGCCCGCCCAGACGCCACCGCTGCCGGCCGAGGAGCGATGGCACGCCGGCCAGGGGGCATGGGCGGAGAAGTTCGACGCACCGTTGATCGTAAACCCGCGACCGGTGCGGCATCACGAACGCAAACCGATTGTCTTCCTCGGCGTCGTCTCGCTGCTGATCGTGGTCGTCGTCGGCGCCCTGATCTTCTGGCTGGTGCGGCCGTCGTCCGACACGACCAGTGCACCGCCGCCGTCAGCCGCACCGAGTACGCCGAGTCCCGACACCGATCGCCTCTTGCGCCTCGTGCCGGCCGGTTATCCAGCCGACGCGTGCAAGCCGACCGGTGCGCCGAAAGACGCACTCGCGCAGATCAATTGCGACAAGAACTCCGACCTGGGCGGCCCACCGACCGCGACCTACACATTGGTTGCGAACAAAGCCGCGCTCGACATGGCGTTCAACGGCATTGTCCGGGGGTCAACGAGGGTCAACTGCCCCGGCAACATTCAGTCACCGGGGCCGTGGCGCCGCAACGCGACGCCAGACAAGATCAGTGGCTTGTTGTTCTGCGGCGTGCAGGACGGCCGCCCGATGGTGGCATGGACCGACGACGCCAGGCTCGTCGTCAGTCAGGTCCAATCAGGCCAGGAAGGGCCAACTTTCGACGAGCTGTACGCGTGGTGGTCAAGCCACTCGTAGCGGACCCCTCAGCCTGCGGGTGCAGGAGCAGGCGGAACCGTTGTCGTCGTCACCGGTGT
>DASRJA010000061.1:0-11204 GCA_035649695.1 Mycobacterium sp.
GCGGCCATGTTGTCCTTCGCGCTGTCGCTCGACGACTTCATCATCACGTATTTCGTCAGTGGTTCGACGGTGACCTATCCGCTGTACGTGAATGCGGCGGTGAAGGCCGCCGTGCCACCGCAGATCAATGTGCTGGCGACCGCGATCCTGGTGATCAGCCTGCTCCTGCTGGCAGTGGGAACGCTGTACCGCCGCAAGCGAATCGAGACCTAGTTCAGCGTCACGCTGACCGACACGCGGCCCTTCTCGTCGCGACTGGCGACCGCATGCCCCGTGCGGTCGGCGCCGTCCAGGTTGAGCAGTGTGATGGGTCCGCCCTCACCGAGGAAGTTGCGCCACCAGTTCTTGGAGTCGGGCGCCCCGACATTGATCGTCAGCGTGTCGCCCGATCGGCGGTACCCCACTGGGATTTCGAAGGTCTGCCCGGAGCGGCGGCCGACATAGCGAATCACGACCAACCCGCGGCCGACGAAGCGTCCTATGACGGGGGCGTTGATGAGTCCTACAAAGCCTTTGTTGACGATGCCCACCACGGGGGTATCGAAGATGCCGCGTGCCATGTCCCGAGACTACGTGGTCAGCCGACCTCGGCGGGCACCGGCGACGAGCGCGCACCGGTGCGGGCTGCACCGATGCCTGCGGCTACCACGAAGCAGATGCCGACGATGCCCGCCGGGCCGGGGATCTGGTGCAGCACCACTAAGCCGACGATCATCGCGAACCCCGGTTCGAGTGCCATCAGGGTGCCGAATGCGGCGGTGGTCAAACGACGTAGCGCTAGCAGTTCGAGTGCGAACGGCACCACCGGCAACAGGATCGCCAGGCCGATTCCGATGAGCAGGATGTCCGGCGTGATCCGCGGCAGCACCCATGGGCCGACGGCGATGGTCGCGACAAGACCGGCGACGGGCATCGAGACTGCCAGCGCGTTGATGCCGGACACCTCGTCGCCGGCGCGCTGGGTAAGCAGGATGTAGCAGGCCCAGCAGGCGGCCGCGCCGAGCGCGTACAAAACG
Organism: Mycobacterium sp.; assembly: GCA_035649695.1. Lineage (GTDB taxonomy): Bacteria > Actinomycetota > Actinomycetes > Mycobacteriales > Mycobacteriaceae > Mycobacterium. The sequence continues at coordinate 1,017 of DASRJA010000061.1, forward strand.
CCGATCGGGTCGACGGCACCGGTCCACGGCTCGGTCAGCAGGACGACGCCGATCGCCGCGAGTCCCGGCCATACGACGCGGTGGCTGCCCTTGCCGTGTGCCACCGCGACGCCGAGCGGGCCGAGGAATTCCAGTGCGCTGGCCGTGCCCAGCGGAATGCGATCCACTGCCGCCATGAACAGGAGCGTGACGGCCGCGGTCACCACACCCAGCACGACGCAGACGCGGAAGGTGGCCCAGGTGAACGACGCGAAGCGGGGCCGGACGATGACGAGCATCAGCACGCCGGCCCACGCCAGCCGTAGCCACGCCGCACCCTCGACGCCGATGCGGTCGATCAGCGTCACGGCGATCGCCAGGCCGACCTGTACGCACAGCATCGAGCCCATTGCCATCAGAGCGCCGGTGCGGGCCTGGTTCGTCATCACTCCTGCATTGAACGGCATCACAACCGTTCACGTCCACGTGATTTTCCTGGACATACCGTTCATGAATCATGAACGGTCGTTCCGGGGTCAGCGGTCGATGGCGGCCATGTTTCCTTCGTCGTGGCGTTCGCCGGAGGCCGGCGTGAGGTTGTTGAGCCGTTCGACTTGGTCGGAGCTCAGTTCGACGCCATCGGCAGCGGTGTTCTCCTCGACTCGGGCAACCCGCTTCGTGCCGGGGATCGGGGCGATGTCGTCGCCCTGCGCGAGCAGCCAGGCCAGCGCGATCTGGGCAGGAGTGACACCCACCTCGGCGGCAACGGCCTCAACCTCATCGACGATGCGCAGGTTGCGCTGAAAATTCTCCCCCACAAAGCGCGGGTTGGTCTTTCGCCAGTCATCGTCGGAAATGTCGGCGGTGGAACGGATTTGGCCGGTGAGGAATCCGTGGCCCAACGGCGAATACGGAACGAAGCCCACACCCAGTTCGCGCAGCAGCGGCAGCAGCTCGGCCTCCACGTCGCGGGTCCACAATGAGTATTCGGTCTGCAGTGCGGTGATCGGGTGCACGGCGTGGGCGCGGCGGATTGTCTCGACCCCGGCTTCCGACAGTCCGATGTGGCGGACCTTGCCCTCGGCCACCAGCTCGGCCAAAACACCGACGGTGTCCTCGATCGGAGTGTTCGGGTCGACCCGATGTTGGTAGTACAGGTCGATGTGGTCGACGCCTAGGCGCTTCAGGGAACCCTCGACCGCGGCGCGGACGTTCGCCGGGCTGCTGTCGACGACGCCCGGCCCGCCCCCGGAGTGAGACACAAGGCCGAACTTCGTCGCCACCACAACCTGGTCGCGACGGCCCTTGATCGCGCCGCCGACCAGCTCCTCGTTGAGGTAAGGGCCATAGATCTCGGCGGTGTCGATGTGGGTGACGCCAAGGTCCAGTGCCCGGTGGATGGTCCGGATCGATTCGGCCTCGCTGCCTTCCCCCGTGTTGTAGTAGCCGGACATCGACATGGCGCCAAGACCAATCCGGGAGACGTCCAGCTTTCCTAGGGTGATGTGTTTCATCAGTTGCTCCAATTCTCAATTTCTCTTGTTCCCAGGCGATTTCGGGCCTGAAGTCGGGTGGAGGTCGTCCACTATCGGACGGCTATTCGACAATCTGCATGTTGGCTTCATCCATACGCGCACCGTGCACCGTGATCTTGGAGAAGTCGCTGTCGATCTCCTGAAGATCCGCGGGCGTCGGCGCAACGTTGAGCGCTCCGAGGTTTTCGGTGAGGTGATCGATGTTGCGTGTGCCGGGGATGGGAACGATGAACGGTTTCTGCGCCAGCAGCCATGCCAGTGCGATCTGGGCAGGTGTTGCGTTCTTCTTCTCCGCGAATCGTTTCATCAGGTCAACGACCGGCATGTTCGCTGCCAGGGCTTCCGGGGCAAAGCGCGGGAACCGGGATCGAAGGTCGGTTTGCGGGTCGAACCGAGCGCGCGCATCGATCTTCCCGGTCAGGTAGCCCAATCCCACCGGACCCCACGGGACGAAGCCGACGCCCAATTCCTCGCAAGTATCGAGGACGCCGTTGCGTTCGGGATCGCGTGTCCACACTGAGTATTCGCTCTGCACTGCGGCCACGGGGTGAACGGCGTGAGCTCGTCGGATGGTTCGTGCACCCGCCTCGGAAAGACCGAAGTGCAGCACCTTCCCCTCGCTGATGAGGTCCTTGACCGCGCCGGCCACGTCTTCGATCGGCACGGTCGGGTCGACCCGGTGTTGGTAATAGAGGTCGATGCGGTCGGTTCGCAGACGCTGCAGCGACCCCTCGACCACCTTCTTGATGTGCTCGGGTCGGCTCAGCGGTCCACCCGCGCCCTCAACATCAAAACCGAACTTGCTTGCAACAGTTACCTTGTCGCGGAATGGTGAGAGTGCTTCTCCGACAAGCTCTTCGCTCGTGTAGGGACCATAAACTTCGGCGGTATCGAAGAACGTAACACCGTTTTCATACGCCGTGCGGATGGTGTTGATGCCTTGGTTTCTGCCTGCGGGAGGTCCGTAGTTGGCGCTGATACTCATACAGCCGGCACCAATTTCGGACACTTCCAGTGCTCCGAGATTTCTGGTTCGCATCGCGTCGTCGCTCCGGTTGCTGATTTCCTCGGGTTTGTTCGCGCATGCGGCCAACAACGGGGGCCCGACCACCAACCCCGCTCCGACGAGGGCGGTTCTCGCCATGAGGTTGCGGCGGCTGATAGCCCGGATACCGTTTGTCTCAGCCAATTCGGTTGCCTCCTTCGTGGCCTGAGCTCAGGAAACCTCACGCAGGGGGCGGGTGGCAGTGCCTGGTTATCCATGTAATGGCAGACCACCCCTACAGTCGATCGGCCGCCGTAACCTGGCCGTGTGGACAGCAGGAACGAGATACGCGAGTTTCTGGCCACCCGACGGGCCAGGATCACACCCCAGCAGGCGGGGCTGGCCACCTACGGCAGGCGACGCGTCCCGGGCCTGCGTCGCGAAGAAGTGGCGATGCTGGCGGGCGTCAGCACCGACTACTATGCCCGTCTGGAGCGGGGAAACCTCACCGGAGTCTCCGACAGCGTTCTCGAAGCCCTTGCCCGCGCCCTGCGCCTCGACGAGGCCGAACGCGCACATCTGCGCGACCTAGCCCGCGTCGCCAACACCACATCCCACACCCGCCGACGCCCCGCTCCGAAGCAACATATTCGTCCCGTTGTGCAGCGCATCCTCGACGGAATGACCGCGATGCCGGCAATCGTGCTCACCGGGCGTCTTGACCTTCTGGCTGCCAACCGGCTCGGTGTGGCCCTGTACTCACCGGTGTATGCCGACCCGACCCGGCCGGTGAACCTCGCGAGGTTCTGCTTTCTCAACCCATACGCCACCGCGCTCTATCCGCACTGGGACGATGCCGCGGACACCACTGTCGCCATGCTTCGCATCGAAGCGGGCCGCAACCCATACGATCGCGACTTGTCCGACCTCATCGGGGAGCTATCCACCCGCAGCGAGACCTTCCGCAATCGGTGGGCCGCGCACAATGTTGTCCTGCACCGAGCCGGCGCGAAACAGTTCCATCACCCGGTCGTGGGCGACCTCAGCCTCGCCTACGAGGTTATGGAACTCTCGGCCGACACTGGATTGACCCTCACCGCCTACAGCCCAGAACCCAACAGCCCATCGGAGGACGGTCTGGCTCTTCTCGCAAGCTGGGCCGCCACCCTTGATCAGACCGATCAGGAACAAACAACCTATCCGACAGATCGATGAGATCCCTAGCGGCGCATCGCCGCTCTGTGCTGCGTAGGCGGTTTGATTTTCTCCAAGCGCCGGCCAGCTTCTTCTATCACGGTGAGGACACTCAATATGATGGCTGCGTGGTATGACCGGCAGGGCCCGGCCGGTGAGGTACTGCAGGTCGGCGATCTACCTGACCCGCAGCCCGGTCCGGGCGAGGTCCGCGTGCGTGTCCACCTTTCGGGGGTCAACCCGGGCGACACCAAGAAGCGGCGCGGATGGCTCGGCTCATCCATGCCATTCCCGCGCGTGATCCCCCACAGTGATGCGGCAGGTGTCATCGACATCGCTGGCGACGCGGTCGACAAGAGCCGTGTGGGACAACGGGTGTGGGTCTACGGTGCGCAGTCCTACCGGCCCTTCGGCACTGCCGCTCAGTTCGCCGTGGTCCCCGAACAGCTCGCGGTGCCGCTGCCAGACGGCCTCGGCGACGATGTCGGAGCGGCTCTTGGCATTCCCGGTATCACCGCGCACCGCGCCGTCTTCAGTGACGGACCAGTCGACGGGAAGACGCTGCTCGTGCACGGCGTGCTCGGCGGCGTCAGCTCCCTAGCCGCCCAACTCGCCCGCTGGGGCGGAGCAACGGTGATTGCCACCGTCACTCGCAGTAGCGACCTCGCTCGCGTCGATCCCGCGGTGGTGGCGCACGCCGTCGCCCTCGACAAATCCGATCCGGCTGGCGTGATCCGGGAGTTCGCGCCGAAAGGCGTGGACCGTATCGTCGAGGTGGCTTTCTCTGAGAACGCCGACCTCGACGCCGCGGTGGTCGGCAACGACGCTGTCATCGCCGCCTACGCCACCCGCGCCGACAGGCCAGAATTCCCTTTCTGGCCAATGCTTTTCGCCAATGTGACCATTCGACTGTTAGGCAGCGACGATTTCCCCGCCGGTGCCAAGCAACAGGCCGCGCGCGACCTCACCAGCGCAGCAGCTGCCGACGCATTGCATATCGAGGTCGGTCAGTCTTACCCGCTACACCAGATCGCCGACGCCCACGACCACGTCGATGCCGGCACCCGCGGCCGCGTCCTCGTTCACATCCCGCAATAGCCAACACCCACGCCGTTAACGGCCGGCGCAGAAATTGTTCGAAACAGTGTCGGTTTTCACCGAGACCGTTTAGCCAAAGTGGACAATAAGCGGCATGGATATTCGCCGCCGAGGGCGCCACGTGTCGGGTCTCAGAGTTTGTGGCGAAATCTCACGCGAAATGGCGAATGGTGGCGAATTCGCCACGGATAGAGCGGACGTCTAGTGGACACCCGGCGGTTGGCGCTGCTTCTGGCCTTGTCTCGACTGGGGTCGATGCGGAAGGTGGCCGAGGCCTTCGCGTTGACGACGTCGACTGTGTCGCAGCAGATCGCGGCGCTGGGCCGAGAGGCCGGTGAGCAGTTGGTCGAGCCGGATGGCCGGCGGGTGCGCCTCACGCCGGCAGGGCGCCGACTGGCCGATCACGCGGTGACCATTCTGGCCGCCGTTGACGCTGCGCGACTCGACCTCAATCCTGACGCAGAACCGATCGGCACGGTGCGCGTCGGTGGCTTCGCGACCGGCATCCGCCTCTCGTTGCTGCCGATCGTCCGCGAGTTGGCGGCCACCCATCCACGGGTCGAGGTGGCGATCAACGAGTACGAGCCACTCGAGGCATTCGAGCTGCTGGTCGATGACGACCTCGATCTGGCTATCACCTACGACTACAACCTGGCACCCGCCTCCCCCGACACCGTACTCGAATCGGTTCCGCTGTGGTCAACTCCGTGGGGTTTGGGCGTTCCGGCCGACGCTGCGACGAACGCTGTCACCGATCTCAGCGCGTTCGCGGATTCGACTTGGATTATCAACTCCCGCAATACAGCTGACGAGGACGCGGTACGTACGCTGGCGGCATTGGCTGGTTTCACGCCGCGCATCGTCCATCAAATCGACAGCCTGGACCTTGTCGAAGATCTGATACTCGATCGCCACGGGGTAGGCCTACTGCCAGTCAATCGCCCAACCCGTGATGGGGTTGCGATCCTGAGACTCTCGGACCCCAGTGTCATCCTCACTGCGTACGCCGTAACTCGACGGGGCCGATCGACGTGGCCTCCTCTTCGAGCGATTCTCGATCGACTACGCCCGCCGAATCAGTCACTGCCCCAGGAGGATTGGCCCCGTCCGACGGCGCACCCTCGCGTTGCGGATGGCAACGAGTCGTAGACCGACTGGGTTGCGCGGCCGTCGTCGATAGCATGCAATTGTGTTCACTCATACGCGATTCAACTGCACTGAGCGTTTTCGCGAGTGACCGCAGTTATCCTCGGACTGGCAAAGGACCCTCTGATGCCGGGATATGCTACGTTTGCCGAGACGCAGACCTTGACGGCGCACGCATCAATGTTCAGCGCCGGTTGGACTGCCAGCGATAAGCCCGACACCCGGTCCCGACTCCCCTCGGCGTTCGACCACGGCGACAGCAATCGCGGATCACACAACGCCGATGTGGCCTTGCCTATGCAAGGGTGGCACCGTCAGCGGAACCGACCGCGACTCTGTCACAGTCCCGATCGTGAGCCGATGACCAACAATCGAGTGATGTCTACGGTTACTGTTGCCCCGGACAGCGACCCGTGTGTATTTTGCTGATACGTCACCAAATTCTGGTCGGCTGTGAGAGGTCTACCTTGTGAAGATCGTTGTGATCGGTAGAGGACATGTGGGCGGCGGTTTGGCCCGATTGTGGAGCAGCCGCGGCCACCAGGTGACCGCGCTCGGACGGGACGGCGGCGACGCAACCGACGCCGAGGTCGTCGTCATTGCCGTTGCGGCAGTGCAGATCCCGGATGCGCTCGACGCCGTTACCGGCCTGGCCGGCCAACCGACCATTGATGCCTGCAACATCTACACCGACCGCCAACACGAGTTTCCGTCGTTGTCACATCAGATTCAGTCGATCATCGGCGGACCGACCGCCAAGGCGTTCTCCACCAACTTCGCCAGTGCCTACGGCCGAATCGCCGAGCAGCGGGTGGCGCCAAGCAATCTGTACGCCGCCGATGACGATGCCCGGGAATCCGCCGAACAGCTCAGCATCGACGCCGGCTACCAACCCGTGTATGTGGGCCCACTGGACCCAGGTGCGCGCCTGCTCGAAGACAGTTCCGGACTGACGCGAGCATTGGCCGCGCAGCTTGGGCCCTTCTTCTACCGATACGCACAGCCGGGGCAATTGTGATGCGGGCGGTCAAGTTCACCCGATACGGCGATCCCGACGTGCTCGAGGTCGTCGAGGTCCCCTACCCTGCCGCCGGTCCCGGGCAGGTCGTGGTGGCTGTGGTGACCGCGGCCACCAACCCGGGCGAAATCGGTATTCGAGAAGGTCGCTTCGCCGACATCTGGCCCGCCCATTTCCCCGAGGGACAGGGCAACGACTTCGCAGGGTATGTCGCTGAGATGGGTTCCGGTGTCGACGATTTCGCGGTCGGAGATGAGGTTCTCGGCTTCGCCCCGCGCGCAGCACAGGCGGAATACGTGGCGCTCAACGTCGATCGGGTCACTGCCAAACCGGCGGGGCTTTCATGGGAGGCGGCCGCGACGATCGCGGGTGCGGGGGCAACTGCGTGGGCGTCGGTCACCGCGGTCAATCCGCAACCCGGTGAAACCATCGTGGTGTCCGCCGCGGCCGGCGGCGTTGGGATCTACGCCGCCCAGCTGGCCCGGCTGCGCGGCGCCGATGTCATCGGCACATGCGGTCCAGCCAACGTCGACCTATTGACCTCGCTGGGCATCCGGCCTGCGCAGTACGGGGAGGGATTGTTCCAACTACTTCGCGACCTCGCGCCCGATGGCATCGACGGCTACATCGATACCTTCGGATCGGGCAACGTCTCGCTCGCGATCAGTCTCGGCGTACAACCACACCGCATCAACACGCTCATCGACCAGGAGGCGGTGCAGCGCTTCGGAGTGCACTCCGAAGCCCAGGAACAGGCCGACACACCGGGCGTCTGGGCCGAACTCGCAGACCTGGTAGCCCGAAAGTCCATCACCGTACCGATCGCGGCGGTCTACGACTTCAGCACCGAGCAAGTCCGCCAGGCCTACCACGACGTCGGTGCCCGCCACGTCAGTGGCAAACGCGTTCTGCGTATCATGCCGGCAGACGTACAAGCCTGTCACACGTGACGTTCAATGCCGTTGCGGCGCTTGGCCCGACTGCGGTTGGGCAGCCGATCACCGTGATCACCTTCGTCCGAAGGTTGTTCGGCAGTGTACTGACGGATCACTGCAAGCATCCGGTTCAGCGCCTCGCCCAGCGCGTCCAGCTCATGATCGGACAACGGGTCGAAAAACAGCTGACGCACCAGCGCTACGTGATTGGGGGCGGCCTTCTCGATGGCCGTCCTGCCCGCGGGCGTGAGACCAACCACCGATCCCCGAGCGTCCTCTTCGCAGAACTCGCGAAAAACGAGGCCTCGCTTGACCATTCGGGTGACTTGGTGCGATGTGCGGCTGCGATCCCACCCCAGCGCGATACCGAGATCCTTTGTCCGCAATTGTCCGTTCGGGGCCTCCGACAACGGCACCATTACGGCGTAGTCTGCGGCCGACATGCCTTGTTCCCTGGACAGCTGAAGTTGGAACGCCCCTTGCAGCTCTCGTCGCACATCTCGGTACGACTGCCAGATGCGCGCTTCCCGTTTAGTGAGCCACCCAGACCTTCTCACCACGACACCCAAGCTAGCAGGGTGTTCTCCCCATGAGTGTCGACAGAAAGGCAGGCAGCAAGTGACCCACCCAGATGCAGAAGCTTTGAAAGCGGTGGTCCGCCGCAACACCGAACAAGTCCAGGGTCAAGGCGATTTCGCCCTGTTTGATGAATTGTTCGCCGACGACTTCGTCGACCACACCCCGCAGCCCGGCACCACAGCCGACAAAGCCGGTGTTCGTGTCCTCTACAAGCGGCTGCGCGACGCATTTCCCGACTTCCGCCCCGAGATCCATTGGCAGACCGTCGACGGCGACATCGTCACCACGTACAAGATCTACCACGGGACCCACCTCGGCGACTTTCTCGGCATCGCCGCCACCGGCAAGGCCATCCACTTCGAAACGGTCGACGCGATGCGGGTCCGCGACGGGACGATCACCGACCACTGGGGAGTGGCGAACCTGTACTCCGTGCTGCAACAGCTCGGGCAGCTACCGACCTGACCGCGTGTACGGCTCGCTGTGCCGGTCACCCTGGTGCCAATTGGCCAGGAGTCGCAGGGCCGTCTCATCGGCCGATCCGGGTTCGGTGGTGTAGACGATCAGGACCTGGTCGGGGTCGCCGGATGGGTTGAGCGCCTGGTATTTGACGGTGAGATCGCCCACGAGCGGATGGTGATAAGCCTTCGTTCCCGTGGTGCGGCGTTCCACATTGTGGTTGGACCACCAGGAACGAAACTCCACCGACTGGATGGACAACTCGCCGACCAAAGCCGACAGCTTCTCGTCGTCGGGGTAGCGTCCGGCGTCCAGGCGCAGCATGGCAACGGTGTCCGCGGCCACCTCGTTCCAGTCGGCATAGAGCTCACGGGCGTGTGGGTCGAAGAACACGAACCGTGCCTGATTGCGCAGCGGGGCAGGGAGTTCACGGAACTCGGTGATGAGCGCGCCAGCCAATCGGTTGTGCGCAAGTACGTCGAGCCTTCGGCCGAGCACGAAGGCGGGCGACCACGCTTGGTCTAAGAGCTCCAGCAGTCGCAGTGTCGCCGGATCCACCGACTGTGGCCGGGACCGCCGTTTGCGTTGCGCAGGTTGCGGCTTGGCCAGTAGGTGCAGGTGCTGGCGTTCGGCGTCGTTGAGTTGCAGGGCGGCGGCCAAGGCGTCGAGCACATCGGTGGAGGCGCTGCGGCTGCGGCCCTGCTCGAGTCGGGTGTAGTAGTCGACGCTGACTCCGGCGAGCCTGGCCAGTTCCTCGCGCCGCAGACCCGGCACGCGCCGGCGCGCTGCCTGCCCTTCCAGCCCCGCGTCCTGCGGGGTTAGCCGGGCCCGCCGCACGCTCAGGAATTCCGCCAGCTCAGACGGCCTTCGGTCGCTCATATCAGTCAGTCTGCCGTGCCGCGGTCGCGGCGTCGCCGCTTATGGTGGCCCATCTTGTCCCCCGATAGGCAAGGCCAGCTTGACCCCGCAATACCGACCTTCGGAGCTGTTGTCTCGGATGCACACATCCAACCACTCTCGAAGGGACGAACCTCATGTCCACAGTCATCACAGGGGCCCCGCTGGCGGGGCGCGTCGCCATCGTCACAGGGGCCTCCAGCGGCATCGGGGAGGCCACGGCCTTCCGGTTGGCCACCCTCGGCGCCAAGGTTGTCGTCGCAGCGCGTCGCAAGGACAACCTCGACGCTCTGGTGGCTCGTATCACCGCTGCCGGCGGCACCGCACTCGCCTTGCCCCTCGATGTCACCGACAGGTCGGCCG
>DASRJA010000062.1:0-16706 GCA_035649695.1 Mycobacterium sp.
GCGTAGCGCCAGCGCTGGCTGTCGGGTCGTTTCGGCACCCAAGCAGCCTACCGATTGGTGATTTCGGTGCGCTTACACACGCTCAGCAACACGCTCAGCGTCGGTTTGCGCACCGAAATCGCGAGGCCAAGGAGTTGCCAAGAATCATTTGAGAACCGCACGAGGCGTCCGCCGCAGCCTTTCAGACATGAAAACTTCGACGAAGCTCACGCTGATCACCGCAGCGACGATCGCCGCAACCATCGCGCTCCCGGCGACCGCGCAGGCGGGCGTGCCCCCGTCATTTCAAACACCGTCGGGCAACATCATGTGCTGGATCGCAGAGAACGCAGCCACCTGCGGGATCGTCGACTACACGTATTCGGAACGGCAACGGCCATCCGATTGCAGCTCGGATGAATGGCCGAGCACGTTCTGGCTCTCGGAGGGCGAGCCGGCGTCAGTGAATTGCTCCGACAGCCCGCCCGGCACGCGCGAGGGCTTGCGCACCCATACGACGCTCGACTACGGGCAGACGAAGTCCGTCGGCGTGATGACGTGTGCCAGTGAGGTCTCGGGTGTGACGTGCACCGACACCAGTACCGGCCACTTCTTCCGCGTCTCCCGCGACTCCTACGAGCTCGGGTGACCTCGGCCATGAAGTCTCGGATTTTCGTCTCTCTTGTGGTGACGGTGGGGATCGCTGCCGCGGCGGTGTCGACCGCGGGGTGTTCGGTCAATAGCCAAGGCACGCCACTCCCGGTGCCGGCGCCCACTGCGACGTCCACGCAATCACCGAGAGCCACGACATATTCGCCTCAGGTCGAGCTGCCGTTCGGTGACTACATCAATCACATGTCCGGGCTGGCGGTAGACGCCGCGGGCAACGCGTACGTCCTCGACCTCTACTACGGCCAAGTGTGGAAGCAGTCGCCAGGCGCGACTCACCTCACCACGCTGCCGTTCACTGACCTCGGCCGACCCGTTGAGGTGGCGGTCGACGCAGAGGGCGCCCTCTATGTCGTCGATGGACTCAACAACCGGGTTCTGAAGTTGGTGCCCGGATCCACGGAGCCAATTGTGCTGCCGTTCAACGATATTCGTCCCGGCAAGGTCGCGGTGGATGCGGCAGGCACCCTCTACGTCACCGACTTTGGCAACAACCGGGTGATGAAGCTGGCTGACGGGGCAAGCACCCCGACCGTGTTGCCGTTCACCGGCATTCGACCCGGCAGTGTGGCGGCCGATACCGCAGGCAATGTCTACGTCACCGACCTCGGCGCTGACCGGGTGTTGAAATTGGCGGCGGATGCCAGCAGCCCAACCGTGCTGCCGTTCAACGATTTAGAAATACCTTTCGGCGTGGCGGCCGACCCCGCGGGCAACATCTACGTCACCGACTTCGGCACCGACCGCGTGTTGAAGCTGGCGGTCGGTGCGAGTACTCCAACAGTGCTGCCGTTCACCGGCCTCAAGGAGCCCACCGCTGTGGCGGTCGACCCCGCGAGCAACGTCTACATCATTGGCGACGGCAACTTCCGCGTTTTCAAGCTGCCTGCGCAGTGATGACGCCAAGATTCACTTGAGAAACCGTCGAGCCAGCAACAGCAACCTAGTCATGACAACAACCGACAACACGTTCCACGGAAAGGGCTTCATTATGAACCGCAGATTGCTCGGCGGGGTAGGCGTCTTCGCGATCGCCGCCCTGATGGCGGTGGGCTGCTCATCGCCGACCAATTCCCCTGCGGCACACGAGTCATCGAACAAACCGGCCACATCCGCGGCGACGTCCGCACCCGCGACCCCTGCCGCGGCTCGCGGTGTCGAGGCCACCATCAACGAGGTGCCATGGTCGAAGGTCGGCCCGGGCTGGACGCTCGCCACCTGGACACCCGTCACCGCCCACCGACCGGGCGAAAAACCGGCCCCGGGCGAGGCGGACCCCGAGACGGCTGCCACGACGCTGTACCTCGTCGACCCGTTGGGTAACCGCTATGCAATCACCACCTTCTCGGGTGATGACGCGCGGCTCTATTTGACCGACTGGTCAGGCGACGGGAGCAAGGCCCTATTCGTGGACTCGGAATACCCCGAGCCCTCCAAGGTCATCTCGGTCGACCTGCACACGGGCGACCGGACCACGATTCCCGTCCAGGGCTATCCCCGCTTCACGCGGCCCGACGGCAAGGCACTGTTGGTTTCCACACACTTCAACGGCAATGAGCCAGGAACGCTGACGCGGATCGACCTCGACGGCAACGCGCAGCTGCGCTACCCGACCGAGGATCTCGGCGGCGCGGGCCAGTTCAGCGGTGGCTATCTTGCGTCGCCCGACGGGACGCAGCTCGTTCTCAGCACCGCCAACCTCGGAAACGCGCTTGTGCCGCGCAGCGACGACAGCCTGGTGGTGATGGGCAACGACGGAAAGATCATTCGCACACTGCCGACACCGATGCCCGACGCCGACTGCTCTCCGGTGCGGTGGTGGGCACCCACCGTGGTCCTCGCCGACTGCAGTGCGGAGCACGGCTCGGCACACCAGCTTTGGACAATGCCTATCGACGGTGAGGCGCCCACCGCGCTCACGGCCGTCAACTCAGGCCAGGGCGATGATCCCGGGTTCGGCGCGGATCTCGGCGATGGGATCGCCTGGAAGCTGCCGAGCGGCACGTTCCTTCAGTCCGCGGGAGCCTGCGGCACCGCGTTCCTGTCTCGCTTGACCCCAGACGGCCACACCACACGCGTGGATGTTCCCGGCATGTCCGAGAGCGTGTTCGTCACCGGGGCGACCGGTGACAAGTTGGTGCTGCAGGGCCACTTGGACTGTGGCGGTGCCACGTCTCTGGTGAGCTACGACCCGGCGGCCAACACCTCCACTGTGCTGCTTGGCCCGCCCGTCAACGGCGGCGGCGTCGCAGAGGCGATCCTGTTCCAGGAAGAGGGCTAGGCCATGAATCGCATTGCGCGCCAGATCATCACGCTCAGCGTCGCCGCGGTCATCACCGCCGCGACGGCCTCTATCCCTGCTGTGGCGAGCCCGCCCTCGGCGTGCGCCGATCTCGGCGGAACCGTCGACACCAACCGGATCTGCCAGGTCCACACCGCCGACTCGGGTTACAAGGTCACCTTCACCTTCCCGGTCGACTACCCCGACCAGCAGGCGCTCGTCGACCACCTGACGCAGCGGCGAGAGCAATTCATCAGCTTCGTTGCTGAGCGGCCCCCGCGTGACTTTCCGTATGAGCTCGACGCCAAAGCGGAAATGTTCCGATCCGGAACGGCGAGCTCGGGCACCGAAAGCCTGGTGTTCGAGGAATACAGCGAATCAGGGGGCGCCCATCCGGTAACCGGCTACCAGGCCTTCAATTACGACCTGGGCAAGGGCGCCCCGATCACCCTCGACACGTTGTTCAAACCGGGCACTCAACCGGAGGAGGTGTTGGACCCGATTGTCCGCCGTAAATGGGAGAAGTTCACGGACGACTACGGCGCGGTGGACGACAACATCGTCGGCGCCAAGGTCTACCAGAATTTCGCCATCACTGACGACGCGGTGATCTTCTTCATCGGCCAGGGCATGTGGCTGCCGGAAGTTGCTGGGCCACGGCAAGTCTCGGTGTCCCGCGCTGAGCTGGCGTCAGTGCTGGCTTAGCCGTCGCCCCCAAACTCAAAGGTGAATTCATGGTCGCTGATGCGGATGCGGTCGCCATCGCCCAGCGTCGCGCTGCCACGAATCTTCTTGTCCTCCAGCTCGACCCCGTTGGCTGATCGAAGGTCGGTGATGACAAAGCTTGCACCGGTGTCGACGATCATCGCATGGTAACGGCTGACCATGGCATCGTCGATGACGATGTCGTTGTCGGGGAGGCGCCCGATTCGGGTGGCGGCTCCTCGCAGCGGATAGGTACGCCCGTCGGCCTTGCGTAGTTGGGCGGCGGCATCAGACTGCTGGGAGGCCCTGGTGCGCCGTTCGAGCGTCGCAACAGCACGTTTCGCCGTCGCACGGGCTATCTGTTTGACTTCCAGCGGCTCTTGGCGAAGGACCCGCTCGTGCAGGGCCCGCAACGTTGGCCCCGGGTCGATGCCCAATTCGTCTGCGAGCGTAGCCTTCAACCGCCGATACGCCTCGAGCGCATCGTATTGCCGCTCGGTCAGGTAGTACGCGGTGATCAACTGGGCCCACAACAGCTCGCGGAAGGGCTGCTCGGCGGTAAGGGCTTCAAGCTCAGAGATAATGGAATGACTTCTGCCGCACGCTATCTCGGCTTCCGCTCGCAACGTCTGTGCCACCAGTTTGTCCTCCGCCAATGCGGCGGCGTAAGGCTCAACGAACTCGAAGTCGCGCAGATCGTCGAGGACCGGCCCGCGCCACTCGGCTAACGCTGCCGACAGATGGCCGCTGGCCTGTTCGAACCGGCCGCCCGCCGCGGCCTGCATTCCGGCTGCGAGTCCGATGTTGAAGCGGCCGCTATCGCACGCCCGGTCGGCGACGTTCAGTCGATACCCTGGCCGCGCGCTGACCAGAGCCCCGGCTGGATCGGCACCTGCCCCGGACAACAGTCGGCGAAGGTTGGAGACGTAGGTATGCAGGCTGGCTCGAGCCTCCGGCGGTGGGCTGCCTCGCCATGCCGCGTCCAACAATGAATCGATTGCGACGGGGCGGTTTCGATTGACCAGCAACAGGGCCAGCACCGCTCGCTGTTTAGCCGCACCCAAGGCCACGTCGGAGCCGTCGGCGCTCATCTGCAACGGTCCGAGCACCCCGAACTGGAGAGCGCTGTTGGCCATCGCGGCAGCAACCCTTTCGGTTCGGCGGTGCGTCGATACCCATTGTGGCCCGTCCCGTAGTCTCACGGACAGCAATGCGTAACCGAGGGCGTGTGTGGCTCATCGCCGGTGCCGCTGTGCTCGCAACGGTGGCGCTGGTAGCGGGCGTGATCATCGGGCTCCGTCTCGGCAATCGAAAGACGGCATCAGAGCCGCCGGTGTCGGAAGCGTTGGCGGTCGACTTCACCCGCCTGCAGACACAGCTGCACGCGGTGGCGGGCATCGCGGTCAGCGCCGTGGGCGACGGGCATGCCCCGATGACGCTGGGACAGTGGCGAAGTGGGCCCGCCTGGTCGACGATCAAGGTTCCGCTGATCATCGCGGCGCTTCGTGAGGAGCAGCCGCCCAAGGTGACCGACGCGATGGTAGCCGCAATCACCGAATCTGACACCGCGGCCGCCGAATCGATCTGGGCGAGCATGGGTGATCCCGTCACAGCCGCGCACAAGGTCGATGACGTGCTGAGAGAAACCGGTGATCCGACGACGGTGCAGTCGCAACGAGTACGCCCAGAGTTCTCCGCGTTCGGCCAGACCGACTGGTCGCTGACCGATCAGGTGCAGTTCCTGTCAATTGCCGTGTGTGACAAGACAAATGAACCGGTCTTCGCACTGATGGGAGAGGTTCAATCCGACCAGAGGTGGGGTATCGGCACGCTTGCGGACAGCCGATTCAAAGGCGGCTGGGGGCCGCTACCCACCGGAAGCTATCTGGTTCGGCAGATGGGCGTGCTGGTCGGTCCGGCAGGAATGATTGCCGTCGCATTGGCCGCACAGCCCGACTCAGGGAAGTTCGACGACGGGATCGCCGCGCTCACAGCGATGGCCAGGTGGCTGACGGATCACTTGTCGGCGCTGCCGGCCGGCCACTGCGATTCCTGACTGTCGAAGCACTCACCACAAGTAGACACGCGCGTTGTTTCCGCCGACGCACGTGATCCAGCTGTCTCCCGGCTCGTTCTGGCAGTGCATGAGGAAGTTCGCGCCGTTGCACAAGGCGCCGGGCACGGTCTGGCAATCAACAGCGCCCGGCGCCGACACCGCCCTCGGCAGCGGGCTGGCATTGCCGTAAGCGGCCCAATACGACGTCAGCACACTCTCCGCGAAAAGACACGAGGTTTCGGGTGTCCCGCGTCCGGCGTGAGTGCCGAAGCCGGTGGCCGTCGGCAACGAAAAGCCTTGATCGCAGGACTGATGCCGGACGCTGAGATCCGGTCCCGTGACCACCGGGGGTAGCGCAGCGGTGGGCTCCTCCGGCCCGGCCTGCCCGGAGTCGCGACTGGCAAGTAGGCCGATCACCACACCGATGCCGCCCAGAATCGCCACCGCCGCCACGGCAATCACGGTCGGCATCACCCATCCCCGACGGCGCGCGCCGGTGTCGAGGTCACGAGCCTCCGGTGCCGTGGGCTTGGTTGTCGCGCCGTCGGATGGTCGGGTAACGGTGACTCCCGCGTATGTCCCCACGGTGGAGCCACCAGGCGCTGACGCGGCGTTGGCGCCGGGGACGGTCTGCAGGGCGCGCTGCGCCGCGCGGCCCAGAGCGCCTGCCGTTCCGTACCGGTCGTCGGGCTCCTTGGCCATGCCGCGAGCAATTACATCGTCGAAGGCGACCGGAACGCGAGGATTGGCCTCGCTCGGCCGCGGCGGTGGCCAGGCTATATGGGCCGCGACCAAAATTTCTAAACCGTCGCGCGTAAACGGGATTTCACCAGTCAGAGACTCGTACAACACACATGCCAGCGAGTAGACATCGACCGCGGGCGTACTGGTTTGATCTCCAAATCGTTCTGGCGCCATGTAATCCAACGTGCCGATCTGAGTTCCAGCCGTCGTTAGCCGCGTTTTGCCGCTGGCCTCGGCGATTCCGAAGTCGACCAGGTACGCGAAATCGGCAGGGGTGACAAGGATGTTCTGCGGCTTGATATCGCGATGGATCAAGCCCTCGGCGTGGGCGGCATCCAGGGCAGCGGCGACCTGACTGATGATGTTGACCGCGCGGGACGGTTCCAGCGGGCCCTTCTCGAGCAGGTCAAGCAGCGTCTGGCCCTGCACCAGGCGCATGTCGATGTAGAGTCTGCCGTCGAACTCACCCCAATCGTGAATCGGAATGACGTGCGGCTCTTGCAGAATCGCCGCCGCCTGGGACTCGCGCTGAAACCGCGTGCGAAATGCGACGTCGTCCGAAAACTCGTGGGCGAGTATCTTCAGTGCGACGGTTCGGCCCTTGTCGGTGTCGTAGGCCTCGTACACCTCACCCATCCCGCCCTTGCCGAGCAGCCGCGTGACGTTGTACTTGCCGAACGTCGTTCCGACGCGCGAGTCCACCGCACTTCCTTTCGTTTCCTGAGATTTCCATGGCATACGCACGCAGTATCTCCCCCGCGGCCGAACCGCGCGACGGTTTACCGGCCAGAAGCCGATCACAAGAAGTCGCCAAGAATCGCTTGAGAGTCGCGCGAGGTGTCCACCGCAGCCTTGACATGCCCGGCAACACGGCCGGCGCTACCGGATAGGACCCCAACACGATGTTCACCAACCGCTTCACCAAGTCAATCGCGAGCACTGTGCTCGCAGCCGGAACGCTCGGGATCGCCGCGATCGTCGGCGCCGGCGCGGCCAACGCCGACGCTGTTGACGACACCTACGTGGCCAGCCTGGCCCAGGCGGGCATCCCGCAGATCGCACCGGAGCTTGAAATCTCGGCAGGCCATGCCGTGTGCCGAAACCTCGACGAGGGCACTACTACCCCCGACCGGGTGCTCGCGGCGTTCGTCGCGAAGCACGTATTCGCCACCAGAGAGCAGGACAGGGCGATGATCGTCGCATCGATGACGGCCTACTGCCCGCAGTACCTGCCACAGCTGCACTCATAGCCGAGATTGCTCAGGGCAACGCGCCGGGGCTGATCTCCTCGAGCATCTCGGTCACCAGCGCCGCGATGGGCGAGCGCTCGCTGCGCAGCAGCGTGATGTGGGCGAACAGCGGGTGGCCCTTGAGCTTCTCGATCACCGCCGCCACACCGTCGTGGCGGCCGACGCGGAGGTTGTCGCGCTGGGCGACATCGTGGGTGAGCACCACCCGCGAACCGGCGCCCAGCCGGGACAGCACGGTCAGCAGCACGTTGCGTTCCAGCGATTGCGCCTCGTCGACGACGACGAAGGAGTCGTGCAGCGAGCGGCCGCGGATATGGGTGAGCGGCAGCACCTCGAGCATGCCGCGGGATAGCACTTCTTCCAGTACCGCGGGGCTGGCCAGACCTTCGAGCGTGTCGAACACGGCCTGCGCCCACGGGCCCATCTTTTCGCTCTCGCTGCCGGGCAGGTAGCCGAGGTCCTGTCCGCCGACCGCGTACAGCGGCCGGAATACGACGACCTTGCGATGGGTGCGACGCTCCAGCACCGCCTCCAGGCCCGCGCACAGCGCGAGCGCCGACTTACCGGTCCCGGCCTTGCCGCCCAACGAGACGATGCCGATCGACTCGTCGAGCAGCAGATCCAGCGCCACCCGCTGTTCGGCGGAGCGGCCGCGCAACCCGAACACCTCGCGATCGCCGCGCACCAGCTGCACGCGCTTTTCCGGGTTGACCCGGCCGAGGGCGTGGGAACTGCCGCCGAGCAGCCGAATACCGGTGTGGCACGGCAGGTTTCGCGCCGCTTCCAGGTCGATCTCGCCGTCGGCGTACAGCCTGTCGATGTCGTCGGACGTAGCCTCGATCTCGTCCATCCCGGTCCAGCCGGACGTGATGACGTCCTGGGCGTGGTACTCGTCGGCGGCCAGACCGACGGCACCCGCCTTCACCCGCAGCGGAATGTCCTTGCTGACCAACGTGACTCGCTTGCCTTCCGCGGCGAGGTTGGCCGCGCAGGTGAGGATCCGCGCGTCGTTCGTCTCGGTGCGGAAGCCCGCGGGAAGCACCGTCGGATCGCTGTGGTTGAGCTCGACATGCAGCGTGCCGCCTTGCGTCCCAACGGGAATCGGCTGATCCAGCCGTCCATGCTCCAGCCGCAGATCGTCGAACATCCGCAGGGCCTGCCGGGCGAACCAGCCAAGCTCGTGGTGATGCCGTTTGGCCTCCAGCTCGCTGATGACCACCAACGGGACCACGACTTCGTGTTCGGCAAACCTCGTGGCCGCCCAGGGATCGGACAGCAGCACGGAAGTGTCGAGCACATAAGTCCGGACAGGATTTTCGGTCACGTAGCACTCCTTGAGGCTGCGCGAGTTCATGCGGCCCCGCACGAACTTCTCGGCGGACACTGCGGTACCAGGACCGGGGCCGGTCCTCTCATGATCGAAATCATCGGGACCGCCCGGATAGCAGAGCATGTCGCTAGCCATCGAGAAACGACGCTACTCTCGGTGAGCGCTTCGCGCCGTGCAGACGCGCCGTGGCTAACTAGGCGTCACACGTACTGCTTCAGCCGAGGCTCGTCGGCCAGACCCCACGCGGTGATGCGATCGGCGATCACCTGGCGCAGCTGTTCCGGTCCGAAGATGCCCGCCTCGGCCATGGCAGCCACCTTGTCCTGGTAAGCGTCGATGTCGGCGCCCACCACTTGAAGGTCGCCGGCGCGGCGTGCGATCGCATCGATCGTCTCGTCGCGGGCGGACGCGAGCAGGTGGTTGACGAGGTTGGCGAAGAACTCCTCGTGGCGCTCTTCATCGCGGGCAATCCGGTCGATCAAGCCCTCCAGCGTCGGCTCGGCGGTCTGCGCTGCGAGGTTGCGGCAGAAGACGGCGTGCTTGCGCTCGAAGAAAGCCATGAACACCAGCCGCTCGACCTGGCTGTACGTGTCGGCGCGGTAGCCCTTCATCACGTGCTCGACGCGCACGTCCTCGTTGGCGGCCGGGTCGATCTCGCGGGTGACCACAAGGTAGTTGCGCAGTGCGATCGCGTGCAGGTGCTCCTCGGCGGTCCAGCGGCCGATCCAGCGGCCCCACTTCTCCTCGAGGATGAAGCTGAACACGAACTCGCGGTGGTAGCCGGCGAGGTTGTCCTTGATGATCAGCAGGATCTCCAGGGCGTCGGTGACGGTCCTGGGCAGCGTCACCTGCGACGGGTCCCAGTCGTTGCCGCCGAGGAAGGCGAAGTTCTCGCCCTGGTCGAACGGCACGTAGTCGTGGGCGTACCAGAGGTCTTCGGTGTCGATGTGGCGACGCAGCTCCTGCTGCACGACCGGCTCGAGCTCGAGAATCAGCGCATCAGGTACAGGTTTCTGTGCCATGAAAGTAACTGTAACCCGAGTTCACACATTTTCTGAAATTGGGTAAGGCGTGTCAGACGCGGCCGTGCAGCTCCCACTCTTCTAGGCCGTCGTACAGCGGAAACTCGCGGGCCAGGCGGCGCACCCGAGCGCCCAGCGCCGACACGTCGGCCGCTTGCGTCAACGCCATCGCGATGACATCGGCAACCTCGGCGAACTCCACGTCGCCGAAGCCGCGGGTGGCCAACGCGGACGTGCCGATCCGCAGGCCCGACGTGACCATCGGTGGCCGCGGATCGTTCGGCACGGCGTTGCGGTTGACCGTGATGCCGATGTCACCCAGCAGATCCTCGGCGGCCTTGCCGTCCAGCGGGGAATCGCGAAGATCGGCGAGCACCAGGTGGACGTCCGTGCCGCCGGTGACGACGCTGACGCCCGCCCGTTTGACGTCGGCGCCCAGCAGTCGGTCGGCGATGACGCGGGCGCCCGAAAGCTTGCGGCGTTGCCGGTCGGCGAATTCCGGCGTCGCCGCGATCCTGAACGTCACCGCCTTTGCCGCGACCACTTGCATCGCCGGACCGCCTTGCGTGCCCGCAAACACCGCCGAGTTGACGGCCTTCGCGAATTCCCGCCTGCCCAGGATCAATCCGGAACGGGCGCCGCCCAACGTCTTGTGCACAGTCGTCGACACCAGATCGGCGTGCGGGACCGGCGACGGATGCAGGTCCGCGGCCACCAGACCAGCGAAGTGCGCCATGTCCACCCACAGGTGCGCCCCGACCTCGTCGGCGATGTCGCGGAATGCCGCAAAGTCGAGCGTGCGCGGATACGCCGACCACCCCGCGACCAGAACCCCGGGCCGAAACTGGATGGCCTTGGCCCGCACGGCGTCCATGTCGATGAGTCCGGTTACGGAATCGACTCCATAGCAACCGGATTCGTAGATTCTCCCGGAGAAGTTCAGCTTCATGCCATGCGTCAGGTGACCGCCGTTGGCGAGGTCGAGACCGAGCAGCCGCTCCCCCGGCGACATCAGCGCCGCTAGCACGGCAGCGTTGGCCTGGGCGCCGGAATGCGGTTGCACATTAACGAATTCGGCGTTGAACAAGGCCTTGGCACGGTCGCGGGCGATGTTCTCGATGGCGTCGACGTGCTTGCATCCGCCGTAGTACCGGCGACCCGGCAGTCCCTCGGCGTACTTGTTGGTGAGCACGCTGCCCTGCAACTGCAGCACCGAGCGCGGTGCGAAGTTCTCCGACGCGATCATCTCCAGCATGTCGCGCTGGCGGCCCAGCTCCTTGTCCAACGTCGGCCAGCGGGGCGGACATCGCGGACGTGGCAAGGTCAGCTGTCGCGGTCACGGCGGCGAGTCTGGCATACCCGCACGGGGTATGGGGGCCTACCCTGGACGGCCGCTGAGAGATCGCTGGGAACTACAGCGACAAACCCGGATACAACGGGTTGGCTGCCAGCAGTTCGGCGGCGCCCGCATGCACACGTTCGGCGGTGCCGTCGGCCAGCTTGTACTTGGCCTTCGAGGTGCCCTCCGGTTGCGTGTTGGACAGCACGTCGATCATCAACTCGGCGACGCGGTCGAAGTCGTGCGGCCCGAACCCGCGGGTGGTTAGCGCCGGGGTGCCCAACCGGATGCCGCTGGTGTACCAGGCGCCGTTGGGGTCGGCCGGGATCGAGTTGCGGTTGGTGACGACGCCGGAGTCCAGCAGCGCCGATTCGGCCTGCCTGCCAGTGAGCCCGAACGACGTCACGTCGAGCAGCACGATGTGGTTGTCGGTGCCGCCGGTGACCAGGCGCGCGTCGCGCTTGAGGAAGCCCTCGGCTAGTGCCTTGGCGTTGTCGGCGACGCGCTGCGCGTAGGCCTGGAAGCTGGGCTGGCGCGCCTCGGCGAGCGCGACGGCCTTGGCCGCCATCACGTGAGAAAGCGGTCCCCCCAACACCATTGGGCAGCCCTTGTCGACCGCGTCGGAGTAGTCGGCGGTCGCCAGCACCAGACCGCCGCGCGGCCCTCGCAGCGACTTGTGTGTGGTGGTCGTGGTGAGGTGGGCGTGCGGCACGGGGTCCTCGTCGCCGGTGAACACCTTGCCCGCGACCAGACCGGCGAAGTGCGCCATGTCGACCATCAGGGTCGCGCCCACCTCGTCGGCGATCTCGCGCAGCTTGGCGAAATTGATCCTGCGCGGGTAGGCCGAGTAGCCGCCGACGAGGATCAGCGGCTTGAACTCACGCGCGGACTTGGCGAGCGCGTCGTAGTCGAGCAGACCGGTCTCCGGGTCGGTGCCGTAGCTGCGCTGGTGGAACATCTTGCCCGAGATGTTGGGCCGGAAGCCGTGGGTGAGGTGCCCGCCCGCGTCCAGCGACATGCCGAGCAGCCGCTGGTTTCCGAGCTTGTTGCGCAGCTTCTCCCAATCCGCTTCCGAGAGGTCGTTGACGTTCTTGACGCCGTGTTCGGCCAGCGTGGGCGCCTCGACACGGGTGGCCAGGATCGCCCAGTACGCAACGAGGTTGGCGTCGATACCCGAGTGCGGCTGCACGTAGGCGTAGGGCGAGCCGAACAGCTCGCGGGCGTGTTCGGCGGCGACGGTCTCGACGGTGTCGACGTTCTGGCAGCCGGCGTAAAACCGGTGTCCGATGGTGCCTTCCGCGTACTTGTCGGACAGCCAGTTACCCATCGTCAGCAACGCCGCGGGGGACGCGTAATTCTCGCTGGCGATCAGCTTGAGCGAATCACGTTGATCGGCAAGCTCTTTGCGGGTCGCCGCGGCTATGCGGGGCTCGACGGATTCGATGATCTGCAGGATCGAGCGGTAGGCGGCGCTCGCGGTATCGGCGTACTCGGCACCGGGAGCGGTGGTGGTGGTCGCGGTCGAGTCTGCGGTCATGCAGTTCAGCCTACGTCCCGCAGCGACGACGGGATCAGCGGCTCGTCGAGCAGCCGACCGAACCGTTCGGTGAGGCTGACGCCGCCGGGCCTGGCCTCTAGCCAGCTCCGCAGCAACCGGTAGCCCTCGACGTAGGTGCTGGTGTAGGCGCGCCACAGCGGCGAGGACAAGAAGCGCAGCATCTGTCGGGCGCGCTCGTCGTTGACCAGCAGCCAGCGCTTGAGGAAGTCGACCACGTCGTCGACGTCGCGGTGCTCGTCGTGCAGCATCAGCGCGGCGTCCTGTCGCACGTCGGCCAGCGCCGCAGCCGCTTCCGACACCGTCTCGGCGCGTTCGCCGTCGAACCGCAGCCCGAGGTCCGCATAGATTTCGGCGGCCCAGGCTCCCCAGCCGGGCCCGATCACGGCGTGCAGCGCCAGGTCGGCCAGACCCTCGGCCATCAGGCACTGTGGCGTGTTCACCAGGAAGATCGTCTGCTCGGCCTGGCCCTTGCCCTCGACCAGCCCGGCTTCCTTACGACAGTGCTCGGTGTGGTGGCCGGGATACGACTCGTGTGCGACGAGCCGAGGCAGGTTGGACATCTGCTGCTTGAGATCGGCGTTGACAGCGACCGTGGAGCGGTAGTCACCGAGGTAGTAATTGAACCCCGACCACGGCTTGTCGGTCACCACTTCGTAGGTGATGGTCTCGGTGTCGGGCAGCGGGTACTCGGCCCGCACCCGGTCGCGCAGCGCGCTGGAGAACGCGTGGATGGCTTCCTCGAGCTTCTCGGGCGGCACCTCTTCGGACGCGCGGTCGGCCTGCATGCGCTCGACGAGCGTTCCGCTGCCGGGTAATGCGTCATCGAGCTTGCGGTGGGCCTGCCGGTACGTTTCGGGATCGCCTTTGGCGATGTGAACGTCGAAATAGGCGTGCACCTCGTCGACGAAGCCGACGTCCTGGCCTGCGAACTTCCGGCCTGCGCACGTCAGCGCGCGCAGGTGGGCGCTGACATAGTCGGCGCGGGCGGGATCGAGGCCACCGGGCAGTTCGGTGGCCAGCCGGTCGGCCTGGATGGCCAGGTCGGCGGGATCGGGCACGGGCTCGTTCTGCACCTGCTGGCGCAGGGCGGGGTCTCCGGTGAAGGAGTCGACGTAGCCTTCCTCGATCCGGTCGAAGCGCAAACCGAGCAGCAGATACTCGCGGATGAGGGTGCCGGGCTCCATGGCGACCACGCTAACTGCAAGACTGAGCGCATGCCGCGGCTGAGCGAGCCGAGCCCCTACGTGGAGTTCGACCGGAGTCAATGGCGCGCGCTGCGCATGTCGACGCCGATGAAGCTGACCGAAGATGAGGTGCTACAGCTGCGGGGTCTTGGCGAGAAGCTCGACCTGCTCGAGGTCGAAGAGGTCTACCTGCCGCTGGCCCGGTTGATCCACCTTCAGGTCGCAGCCCGTCAGCGGTTGTTCGCCACCACCGCCGAGTTCCTCGGTGAGCCACAGCAGAATCCGGACCGGCCGGTGCCGTTCGTCATCGGCGTCGCGGGAAGCGTCGCCGTCGGCAAGTCCACGACCGCCCGTGTGCTGCAGGCTCTGCTGGCCCGCTTCGGAAACCACCCGCAGGTCGACCTGGTCACCACCGACGGTTTCCTCTACCCCAACGCCGAGCTGAGCCGTCGAAACCTGATGCACCGCAAAGGTTTTCCGGAGAGCTACGATCGGCGCGCGCTGATGCGGTTCGTCACGGCAGTGAAGTCGGGCGCTGACAAAGTCTGTGCGCCCGTGTACTCGCACCTGCTCTACGACATCGTGCCGGGCGAAAAGCAGATCATCAAGCATCCAGACATCCTGATTCTGGAGGGCCTCAACGTATTACAGACGGGTCCGGCGCTGATGGTGTCGGACCTGTTCGACTTCTCGGTGTACGTCGACGCCCGCATCGAGGACATCGAGCAGTGGTACATCAACCGGTTCCTCGGCCTTCGCACGACCGCATTCGCCGATCCCGCGTCGCACTTCCACCACTACGCCACGCTGACAGATGAGGCCGCGGTGTTCGCCGCCCGCGACATCTGGCATTCGATCAACCGGCCCAACCTGATTGAGAACATCCTGCCGACGCGGCCACGCGCGACGCTGGTGTTGCGCAAGGACGCCGACCACTCCATCAACCGGTTGCGGCTGCGCAAGCTCTAAACCCGCCCGACTGTCGGCCGAGCGGGCTTGAGCGGCAACGGCTTACGCCTTGGCGCGACGCCAGCCCTGGTACTGCAGCTCGGCGAACACCAGCGTGTAGACGCCTGACGCCAAAGTCAGCACGACGCCCGTGGCGGTCAACGGGAAGACGTCTGCGAGGACCAGAACGACCGCGGCGACGGTGTACAGCAGGTTGGCGACGATCACGGCCATGCCGGCCCGGCGCACCGACGGCAATGCGGCGAGCCCGAACACGATCACGCCGTACGCGATGAAGAACGCGGCCATGCCGTACTCGAACGCTCTGGTGGTGCCCGATGTCTCCGCGAGCCAACCGGCCAGCGGGATGCCGGCCACACCAGCGAGGCCGGTGAGGACGGCGTCGGCACGCATCGCCAGTCGAAGCAACCCGTCGCGGGTGCCGGTGCGGTCAATTGTGATGGCGGACATGGTTTTCCTTTCTCGGTGGGTGGTTACCGGTTCCGGAGCCGACGCCGCAACCTCTGACGACGGCGGCTCCGGACCAGTCATGAGGGAGTCACGCAAGACGGCGCACTCCGAGGTACTGGGCGTAGGCGAAGCCGAGGGTGGCGAGGGTGAACGCGGCGGTGGCGACCACGCCGAATTCGGTCAGCGGTAGCCAACCGGCGATGAGCACAACGGTGACGAGGATCGCGAACGCGATGTTCCCGGCGAGCACACCGACGCCGACGCGTCGGACGTCCGGCAGACCGGCGGCCATGTACAGCGCCGCGCC
This sequence comes from Mycobacterium sp., assembly GCA_035649695.1. Taxonomy (GTDB): domain Bacteria; phylum Actinomycetota; class Actinomycetes; order Mycobacteriales; family Mycobacteriaceae; genus Mycobacterium. Next base: position 15,844 of record DASRJA010000062.1, read on the forward strand.
GTAGATCACCAACGCGGCGCCGCCGATCCACTCCGAGGTCGACGACAGACCGGACAGGCGCGACAGCGGATCGGCCGTCATCGCGACGAGCAGCCCCAGGCCGGCGCACAGTGTGGCGTCGGCGCGAAGGGCGAAGCGCAGTAGTGAGTCGGTACTTTCCCGGACCGGGCGGGTGTTGATTGCGGTCATGACACTGAGATTGCTCAGAACCCACTGCCAGATCGACGCCAGAAGCTGCCAGCTACTGCCAACCGCAGGTCAGCGACGATGCGGGCGAGGAACGAGCCCGAGAAGGAGCTGACCAATTGGGCAGAGCCAGAGCGTCCTTAATCTTGGGCTGTCACCAGATTGCCGCGCAGATCGGCGGCGATCAGCCGGGCCGCCGCGTTCTGCCAGTTGTGCAGCGACCGTTGCGGCACCTCGGTGACGAACCACTGCCAGGCCTGACGCGCGACCGGGTCCAGGCCGGCGGCGGTGGCGTTCTGCGCGTAGGCGCGTACGCCGACGACGTACGGGAAGTACAGCGAGTTGTAGTGGCGCCACTGCTCGGTGGTGCCGAAGTCGCCCCCGTCGCGCGGCTTGAGCCGGGCGATGCGGTCGGCCAGCAGGGCCTTGAGTTCATTGGCCCGCTCCAGCGGCTGGTCGGGCGCGCCACGGGCGGCGAGCCGTTCGTCGATCATCGGCAGCGCGGTCAGCGGACTGGCGACCAGCTTGGACAGGTCGCCGTAGTGGCCGAGCGCGCGGCGGGTGAGCCGGGCGAAGGTGTCGGCGTCGACCTCGTCGAGCGGATTGTCCGACCGCAGCGGCAACGCGGCCTCGGTGCGCCGCAGCGTGGCCCGGTCGGCGCGCAGTCCCGGCGAGCG
>DASRJA010000063.1:0-6760 GCA_035649695.1 Mycobacterium sp.
GGGGCCGGCGCCTCGGCAGCCAGGGGTGGGGCCTGGACCGGCGAAGCAGGCGCGCTCGGACTTGGACCCTGCGGAACGAAGTCCGGACGCATCCAGTCCTCGCTGTACGTGACCTCGTTGGGTCGGGCCTGTGCTCCGACGAAAAGATCAAACCCTAAGGGCGGCCAGTTGTACTGGCGGTTCTTCACGATCGGCGCCAGATACTGCACGCAGAGTTTCGCAGCTTGCTCGGCGCCCAATCGGGAGGCGGCCTGTACCGCCCCGCAGAGGAACCCAATCGGGTTGGCGAAGTTGTTGACGGCCAGCGCGCCGGTAAGCGAACCGTTGGCCGGCTCGTAGATGTTGCTGAAGTTTTGAAGCGCCGTCGGGGCGATATGCAGGTCCTGCTTGATGTCGTCGAGGCTTTCGACCAGCGCCGTGGTGACCGACGCCAGTTTGTCCGACGTGGTGCCGAGCGCCTCGCGGTTGTCCGCAGCGAAGCTCTGCAGGTCGCCGACGACCGCGTTGAGGTCCTTGACCATCTGACCGACCTTGTTCGGGTCGTCGGCCACCAGCGATGTCACGGATGCCAGGTTGCGGTTCAGCTGCTCGAGCAGATCCGTGCTGTCATGCAGCGCCGACACCAGCGTCGACAGATTTTTGAAAGTGCCGAAGAGGTCTTTGCTGTGGTCGCCGAGTGCGGACAATGTCTGCGACAGCTTGATGACCGTGTCGCGGATGGTGGCACCCTGCCCGCGCAAGTTGTTGGCGGCCGTGTTGATGAACTCACCCAACGTGCTCACGCCGCCCGGCTTGGTGGGCTGTAGCAGTTCGTTCAGCCTCTGAAGTTGGTCGCGGACGTCATCCCATTCGACTGGCACCGCAGTGCGGTTCTGCGGGATTTCCGCGCCGTCCTGGAGCGTCGGACCAGAGGTGTATGCCGGCGTCAGCTGAATGGCCCGACCCGTCACCAGCTGTGGTGACAAGATCACCGCGTTGACGTTGGCGGGGACCTTGTACTTGGGATCCAACCAGAACGAGATCTTGACCCGCTGGGGCTGCGGCTCAATCTTTTCTACCTTGCCCACCGGTACGCCGAGGATGCGTACGTCGTCGCCCGCGAACACCCCGGTGCTGTTGTCGAAGTAGCCGACCACCATCGTTCGGGCAGCCTGACCGGTGGCACGCACCCCGACGATCACCCCGAGAACCATCACCACGACGAGGGCGACCGCCAGGGTGGTGCGGGACATTAGCCTTCGCATCATGATTGACCTCCCCGCGGAATCGGCGGTGCTTCACCCGGTGCAGGCACGTAGACCGGTGCGGGTGTCGGCTCCGGTACGGACTGCAGCTCGGGCGGCGACGGTGCGGGCGGCCCGGGCGGCGGCCCGCCTGGCGGCGGGGCAGGCAGCGGTTCGCGGTAGGGGTAGCAGCCAGTAGGGCCGGGCAGCGGCAGACCGGGCGGACCGCACCCCTGATCTCCGGGGTTGCCGGTGATCGCGTCGGGCAGTGTGAGATGCGGCTCGCCGCCCTGGCCGGTGCGCGGGAACGGCACCGGCAACGGCGGAGTCCCCGGCTGGCCGGTCTGCGGGTCGGTCAGCTTGGACGGCGGCAACGTCGCCGGGTCCAGTCCGAGGTCTGAAAATGCGGCATCGACGAACGGCTGGACGAATTGACCGGGCAGCAGGTTCACCACGTATGCCTTGAAGAAGGGTCCTGAGCCGATCGATTCACCAAGTGACATGGCATAGGTGCCGAGGCCTTTTATGGCCAGTTGCAGGCGCTGCTTGCGATTGTCGATGATCGCCAGCACCCCGTTGAGCTTGTCCAGAGCCGGCCGCAATGTTTGTCGGTTTTCTTCGATGAACCCCTTGAGTTGCTGTGCCGCCGCGGAAACGTTGTACCAGATCTGATCCAATGCGGCGCTTTGCGTCCGCAGTTCCGCAAGCAGCGCGTTGGTGTCCCTCACCAGGCTGACCACCTGGTCTGTGCGCTTGGCGAGCACTCCCGTCGCCTTGGCTGCGTTCTCCAGCAGCCTGCGCAGGTTGGCATCGCGTTCGTTGAGTGTTTGCGCGAACCGCGCCACGCCTTGTACCGCGCTTTTCACCTCTTCCGGGGTGTCCGAGAAGGTTTGCGCCAGGGTGGCGAGCGATTCCGATAGCTGGACGGTGTTCAGCCCGCCGATCGTGGTGGCCAAGTCGCCGAGGGCGTCCGGCAGCTGGTATGGCGACTGCGTCCGGTCGATCGGGATGGTGCTGACGAGTGGGTCCTCCCCGCGGGGGACGACCTCCAGGACCTTGGTACCCAGAAGGCTTTTGGCTCTGATCCTGGCCTCGGAGCGGTCCCCCACATGAATGTCCTTGTCAATCTTGAACGTAACGAGAACACGGGATCCGTCGAGTTCGATGGCGGACACCTTCCCCGTGGGATAACCGGAGACCTCGACGGTGGCGCCTGTGAATAGCCCGCCCGCGTCGGCGAACTGGGCCGAGTAGGTTTTGCCCGGGTTCAAAAACGGCAGCTTCTGGTAGTTCAACGCGGCCAGCGCAATCGCGACCACTGCCGTGATGCCGATGAGGCCGATGGTCACGGGGTTGCGCTCGGAGAACGATTTCATTTCGGCGCGCACCGCCCCGTGCTCTGACCAGCGACCTTTACGTACACCGGCTGGCCACCCTTCCCATTGAGCTTGAGCACCGCATCGCAGAGGTAGAAGCTGAAGAAGTCGCCGTACATCGCCTGACGGTTGAGCGCCCGGTACTTGTCTGGCAGCTGGTCGAGGAAACGGTCGAGGTACTCGTGATCGGCCACCGCGATGCCCGAGGCGCGGTCGAGTTCGTGAACCACCTTTTGGAACGGTTCGCGAACCTCAGTAAACAAATCGGCGAACGAGCCGGCGCCGGCATCGATGTAGGCCACCGCGTTGGTGAGGTCGGTCTTGCGTTGCGCCAACCCGTGGACGAGTTCCGACAGCGACGTCACCGCCTTGTCGAACCTCTCGCTCTGGCCGCCCAGCGACCCCAACACCACGTTGAGGTTGTCGATGACCTGTCCGATCAGAAGGTCTCGGTCGGCCAGCGTGTTGGTTACCGCAGCCGCCTGGTTCAGAAACGACCCGATCGTGGGACCCTGTCCCTGAAACGCCTCTATCAGCTGTCCCGTCAACTCGTTGACCTGGTCCGGGTTCAGCGCACGAAACAGCGGCCGAAAGCCGCCGATCAGCGCGTCCAGATCCAATGCGGGCTCGGTGCGGTCAACAGGAATCGTGTCACCGGGCTTGAGGGGCTTGATCCCCCCGGCACCTTCTGTGAGCGCCAGGAAGCGGTTACCGATCAGGTCGTCGTACCTGATGATCGCCCGGGATCCCTCGGTGAGGACCACCGAGTCGTCGGCCGAGAACTCGACGCGCACCGTCGCGTCCCGGTTGACGGAGATCTTCTGAACCTTGCCGACCTCCACCCCGGCGATCCGGACGATGTCGCCATCCCTGAGGCCGGAAACGTTGGTGAACTCGGCGACGTAGTTCTTGCCTTTCTCGAACCGAAACTGCGCGAAGACCGTCACCAGTACGAATGTGCCAAGCAGGCAAATCGCCAGGAAGATGCCAAGGCGCCACGCCGCGCCTCTCAGATTTTCCACGTCTTCTCCTGCGTCGGTATGTCGTCGGCGATCACGGTGGCGTCTGGCCGTTCTCTTCGGGTTGCGCCGGACCCGGCTCGGGCCCCGCCGGCGGCACGCCCGGCCACAGCGGAACCCCGCCCGGCCCATACAGGGGCGCGCCGTACGGCGGCGCTCCGGGATACGGGACCGGGCCGACTGCCGGCCCCGGGATGCACTGGCGGATCTTGGGCGCCTCCGGTACGGCGCGGGTCGCCGGGAACCAGTCGGCATAGCACGGATGCCCGATGCCAGGGTTGGGCCGAATATCCACGCCGGTCCCCCACCCGGTGTTCGTGACGAGCTGGCGCACCGGGAAGTTCTTCGAAACATCCGGCAGCGACCCACAGCTCGGCTTCCCGCCCGGTCCCCCCTTGGCCCCGACAATCGGCAGATTGTCGGGATACTGGTAGGGGTCGTTGCCGAGCAACAGGGCGACGTCAAACTGAAGCGTCCGGCCATCGGCGCCGCCGAACACCGAATAGGCCCCGTCCTTCAGGTTGTTCGTCTGGCCCTGCAGCAAGCAGGTGTATGTGGGGCTGTACTTGAGCAGCAGGTTCGTGGTGGGCTCGAGAACGTTGGCCGATGCGACGAGATTGTCCTTGCTGGTCACGAGCAGGTTGGTCCCGGCGTTCCCGAAGCCAATGACGTTGAGCAGGAGGTTGTCCAGGGACGCCGAGTGCTTCACGACCGTGCTACTGGTAGTGCTGGCGGCGTCCAAGACCGTCAGGATGTCCTGGGCGGCCGCGGCGTAGGTGTCGTTGAAGTTCTTGAAGGAGCGCCAATCCTGACGGATGATCTCGCTTCGGTCGTTGAGCGCCATCAACACCTGGTTGAGGTCGGTGGTGGCCTGGCCCATCCGTTCGCCCTGTCCGCGCACCGCGTCGGCCACCGCCGTCAGCACCGCGTTCAGCTTCGCCGGATCGATCATCTTGACCAGGTCGACAACGTTTTCGAAGACCGTGTTGACCTCTGTGCTGACATTCGTCGAACGCAGCACTGCGCCGGCAGCCAGCCGTTCTTTACTCGGGTTCTCCGGATACACCAGGTCGACGAACTTGGCGCCGAACGCCGTGGTGACGTCGATCTTCGCCTCGACGTTGGCCGGGATGTACCGGATCTGGTCGTGACTGATCTCCAGCGTCAGCTTGGCGCCGTCCTTGCTGGTGCCAACCTCGCTGACCCGCCCGACCTGGACGCCACGCATCTTGACCTTCGCGTTGGTCTCCATGATGATCCCGGACCGATCCGAAGTCAGCGTCACCGGCACAGAGGACTTGAACGTGCCAAGGAAAAACGCAGAGGTCACGAACAGGAACAGGGCGGTAAACGCGAACAGCATCAAGGCCCACCACCCGGGGTGGATGCGACGTTCTCCTGGCCGGGGTTCCATGCCGCTATCCAGCCAGGTTGAAGTTGCCGGACTGGCCATAAACGGCCAGCGAGATGAACGCGATTTCGACCGCCGCGATCACCATCGACGTACGCACCGCCCGACCCACGGCCTCACCAACACCGGCGGGGCCACCGGACGCGTTGTACCCGTAGTAGGTGTGCACCAACATGATCACCACCGCGATCGCGACCACTTGAAAGAACGACCAGATCAGATCGGTGGGATTGAGGAAGGTGCCGAAGTAGTGGTCATACACACCGGAGCCTTGGCCGTAGATGGCGGTGGTGCCGGTGCGCGCGGCCAGAAAGGCCATCATGACGGCCACGCAGTACAGCGGGATCACTACGACCACTCCGGCGAGCACCCGGGTGGATGCGAGGTAGGTGATGCTGCGGATACCGATCACCTCGAGCGCGTCGATCTCCTCGTTGATCCGCATCGCGCCGATCTGGGCGGTGGCGCCGGCACCGATGGTCGCCGACAACGCGACGGACGTCGTTCCCGGCACGATGAGCCGGACATTGAAAAACGCCGACGCGAACCCGGTGAGGGCCTCGAAACCCACGGACGCCAACTGGTTGTAACCCTGCACCGCCACCAACGCGCCGGTGGTGATCGTGAGGAAGCCGACGATCGCCACGGTTCCACCGACGACCGCGAGCGCCCCAGAACCCAATCCCATCTGTGCGATCAGCCGCCACAGCTCAGTCCGGTAGTTGATGACAGCGTCGGGAATCGACGTCAGTGTCTTGACGTAGAACTGTGCTTGCGACCCGATCCGGTTCCACTCGGCGACAACGCTTTTCGCCGTGCTCCGCAGCCGCGGATGTAGCCTGCTCGGAACGGTAGCCGTCATGGGTTCACCTCATTGCACCGTGAACTGGATACCGACGGCCGTCACGATGATGTTGATCGCGAACAGCACCATGAAGGTAAACACGACGGTTTCGTTGACCGCGTTGCCGACGCCGGCCGGACCACCGCCGACCGAGATCCCCTTGTAGCAGGCGATCAGGCCCGCGGCCATCCCGAATAACGTCGCCTTGACCAGCGAGACGATGACGTCGGCCATGCCGGTGAGCAGCGTCAGACCCGCCACGAACGCGCCCGGCGAGACGTGCTGCACATACACGCAGAAAAAGAACGCGCCGGACAGGCCCACCAGGATCACGGTGGCCGACAGCGCCAAGGCCACGGTTGTAGCTGCCAACACGCGGGGAACCACCAACGCCTGGATGGGGTTGATGCCCATCACTCGCAGCGCGTCGAGTTCGTCACGAATGGTCCGCGCCCCCAGATCGGCGCACATGGCGGTGGCGCCGGCGCCGGAGACAACCAGCACCGTGACGATCGGGCCGATCTGGTTGACTGTGCCAATCGCTGCGCCTGTTCCGGAGAAGTCCGATGCACCGAATTCGGTCAGCAGGACATTGAACGTGAACACAAGCAGCACCGAATACGGCATCGTCAGCATTAGCGCCGGCAAGACCGATACCCGTGCCACGAACCAGCTTTGAAGTATGTATTCCTTCCAGGCGAACGGGGGCTTGACCATCTGCACGAAGGTGTCCAGTGACATCGCGAAGAAGCCGCCCATCGCGCGGACCGGCTTGCCGCCCAGATACGTCGACACCATCAGCTACGCCCCCACGACGATCGAATGGTGTCCTTGATGATGCGACCCGTGACGGTGATACGTACTTGTAATTGAAGAATTGTTATTTT
>DASRJA010000064.1:0-2310 GCA_035649695.1 Mycobacterium sp.
CGTCGCAGAGACGCTTCAACGTAACCAGCAGCGCCGCAGCCGAACGATCTGGAAGGAACACCTCAAAACTGTCGATGCCTGGCGCGCCGGATATGAACGCATGGCTGCCGCGGCCACGCCTTCTGCCGAAATCTTCCTCGACACAGGTGGACTGGAGGTCTGACGGCTGGCGAACTGCGACTCAAAATCGACGACCGTCAATGTTGAAATGAGCGCCGACGAGCTGACGCAGATGTCATTGCGGAGCGCGGGGAAGAGGGCCAGGAGTGTCACTCCGTCTATGCACAACGAGCATGTGGTAAGGCGACTATGCAGGCGTACGCCCCCCCGAGACAACATCGCAGCTGATGTTTGTGAACCCCAACGATGTGCGGCTCGAGCCCACTCGGCGTTTGCAGCAAGAGGATCCGGGCACCAAAACCCGTGAGGCCGACGCTAATGGTTCCCGATTCGCATTAGCACTTCTAATGCCTTAGGGCGACATAGTTGGGCATTATCGGACTGCGTCGTCGTTACCCGGGCGCGCAGGAGCAACGTCGGATTGGGCGGACTGCAACCGCTTGGTGACGGGCCCGTGCGGATTACGTTTCGCCGTGCCAGCGACACAACGAGATGATTGTTCGATGCCGCTTGATAGGTCAGTGGTACATCAGACGGAGTCGCCCACTAACAAGACGCAGCACCGAGCATGTGTCGCCATGCGCGATGACATCAGAACGTCATAGACGCGGCCGCGTACTTGAGAGATGCTTACGTCGTCCCGAACGGGGTTGTGGTGAATCGTGCAATCGCCTGCATCACGCGAGAGTCCGGGAATACGAATCGCTCCACCGCCGGGCGAAATAATGCCGAGAGCTTGGCGGAGGCGGTGAACCGCCGTGGGACGACGATTTGTTCCGCGCGCCGCTCGATACCTCCGACAATGGCGTCCACCACCGTCTCGCGCGGCACCAGCTTGAACAGCCCGCTGAAGTCGTTCCATACGTTGCGCGCTACGGGGTCGTCGAGAACCTCGTCGACCATGAACGATCGGAAGAAACTGGGATGTGCACTTCCTACGGTCACGCCGAACTGGCGCAGTTCGGGCCGCAACGAGTTGCACATCCCGAGCACGCCGGCCTTGCTGGCGCTGTAAGGAGAGTGCAGCGGCGAGTGTACGAAGCTGGCCATCGACGCTACGGCCAGGAGGTGGCCCCGCTGGAAGGCGACGTGGGGAAGGGCGGCTTTGAATGTGCGCCATACGCCGTTGAGGTTGACGTCGATCGTGCGTTCCCAGTCGCCGGGCGCCATGCCCGCAATCGGTCCGATGGGACCGCCGGTACCTGCGCCGGCAACGACGACGTCCAGCCCTTCGAAATGCGCTGCGACCGAATCCATTACCTCGGTGAGGTTGTCGAGGTTGCGGACGTCGGCTTTCCAGCCACGGGCCACGCTGTCACCGCCGAGATGCTCGGCGAGGTCGCCCACTGCGTCGGCATCGAGGTCGAGCAACGCGACGCTCGCCCCTCGAGCGCGTAGCGCTTTGGCCAGATCCTGGCCGAGGCCGCCGGCCGCGCCGGTGATCGCGACTGTGCGGTTCGTGAGGTCGTACTTCATTACGCGGTCTCCTGTTGTTGGGTAGGCGCTGGCGAGGTCGGGTTGACTGGCACGTGCCGGTGTAGGAAGTCGATCTGGTCGCTCACAGTGCGTTCGAAAGCATCGCCCAGGTAGATATCGAAGTGTCCTTCCGGGTAAAGCCTCACTTCTGCGCGGGGCGCGGTGTTGGCGTAGCGCAGCGTCGTATCGGCGGGTGTCACAGTGTCCGCCTCGCAGATACCGAACAGAACCGGGCACTGTACGCGGGCGGCGGTCCGGCCTGGGCGGTAGGTAAGCACCTCGAGCGCCACGCGCGCCGCCACCTCGTTGCGCCACGGCACGCCGTTGGGGACCATCGCCAGCATGGCGGGCAACGCATCGGGAGCCGTCATGACTGCGGTGGAACCGGGCGGCCCGACCACGGGCAGCAGCACAGGACCTTTGCCAAATTGGCTCGCTGTCAGGTCGATTAGTGCACGAGCGCCGACCTTCAGTGCGGTTAGTCGAGGCATCGCCAACACTGAGGTCACCCCGTCGGTAAACGGGCACTGCGCGATCGCAGCACTGATTCCGGCATCGCGAGCCGCAGTGGTAATGACGTGGCCGCCGCTGAATGAGCTTCCCCACAGAATTATTCGGGAGCCGTCGACATCGTCGCGGGCGCGCGCGAATCTGATCGCGGCCGCCCAGTCTGCCAATTGGCGCTTGATGTTGAGAAGCTGCCGAGGCTGACCG
>DASRJA010000065.1:0-3325 GCA_035649695.1 Mycobacterium sp.
GTCCTCACTGCCGATCACCGACACCATCGTGCTCGACACGACGGCACCGACCATCTCATCTCGCACCGAAACATCGATCACGAGCAATGCCAGCACGATCACCTGGACCACAAACGAGCCCGCCACGTCGCAGGTCGACTACGGGCTCACCACTGGCTACGGGTCAACCACGCCGCTCGATCCTGCGCTGGTGCTCGCTCACAGCGTCCCGCTCAGCGGACTGTCGGCAAACACGACGTACAACTACCGCGTTCGCTCGCGCGATCCGGCTGGCAACGAACGCGTCAGCGCCAACAGTACGTTCAAGACTGCCATCGCCGACACCGTGCCGCCGACCGTACAGTCGCTGAACCGGGTAGGGGCATCGCCGACGAACGCCGGAAGCTTGTCCTGGACGGTGACGTTCAGCGAACCCGTGACCGGAGTGGACACGGGAGACTTCGCGCTCGTGGGCTCGGTCACGGGCGCGGCGATCTCGTCGGTCACCGGCAGCGGCAATCAGTATGTCGTCGCGGTGGGCACCGGCTCGGGCAATGGCACGTTGGGCCTCAATCTGGTGGACAACGATTCGATCGTCGACACCGCCGCGAATCCCTTGGGCGGCGCCGGCTTGGGCAACGGCAGCTTCACCGGCCAGAGTTACACCATCGACAAGACGGCGCCGAGTGTGACGATCGATCAGGCGGCCGGTCAGGCGGATCCGACGAATACGAGTCCCATCAGCTTCACGGCGGTCTTCAGTGAGGCGGTGTCGGGCTTCGCCGGCGGAGACGTCAGCTTCGTGGGCAGCACGATGGGTGGCACGCTCGTGGCGACCGTGTCTGGGACCGGTCCCAGCTACAGCGTCGCGGTGACAGGGATGACGGGGACGGGGATCGTCGTGGCGAGCATCCCCACTGGAGCGGCGAGCGATGCGGCGGGCAACGCCAGCGTGGGGTCGACGAGCACGGACAACACGGTGACCGCCACGGCGCCGGTCGATGCGACCCCTCCGACGGTGTCGGTCACCGCACCGGCCGCGGGAGCGATTGTCACCGGCACGGTCACGGTCACGGCGGACGCAGCCGATGACGTCGGCGTGACCGGCGTCCAGTTTCTGCTCGACGGCGCGAACCTGGGCGCCGAGGACCTCACGGCTCCGTACAGCGTGAGCTGGAACAGCACCGCGGTGGCCGACGGATCGCACACGCTGCTTGCCCGGGCGCGCGACGCGGCTGGCCACATGACGACCTCGTCGCCGGTCGCCGTCACGGTCGCCAACGCCCAGTCCGCAGGGCTCGTCGCAGCCTGGAGCTTCGACGAGACTTCCGGATCGCTCGCCACCGACAGCTCCGCCAACGGCAATACCGCGACCCTGCTCAATGGGGTCGCGCGTACGCCCGGAACGTCCGGTGGCGGCCTGACCTTGGACGGCGTCGACGATTATCTGAATGTTCCCAACTCGCCATCGCTCGATATCTCAGGCACCGGCTTGACGTTGCGGATGTCGATCAAGCCGCAGGCCACCGGCGCGGACACAGTCGTCCTGAGCAAGGCATGGGGGGCGACGATGACGAGTCCGTTCTACCAGTACGGGCTGGAATTGGCCGGCGGTACGGTGCCAAGCCTCCACATCGGCACGTCGGGTGGGGTGCTGGCCGCATCCATGGGAAGCGCATTGGTCACCAACCAGTGGAGCGACCTCGCGATCAGCTTCAACGGTGCCCAGGTGCAGTTCTATGTCAACGGCGCTCCGGTGAAGAGCGTATTGCTGCTGGCTTCGATCTCGGCACGAGGCAGGTCGTTGCGGCTCGGCGCCGACGCCACGCCGGCACAGTTCTTCAAGGGTTCGCTCGATGAGGTGCGGATCTACAACCGGGCGCTGACAACAGCAGAGCTCGCGTCCGGCAACCACTTCCAGAACGAGATCCTGACGGTCGGACTCAACCTCCCGACCACGATGGCCTTCCTTCCGGGCGGTGCCATGCTGGTCGGCGAGCTCGGTGGAACAGTCCGACGGGCATTGCCGCCATACACCCAGCTCGCCCCGACACCGTTCCTGCAGATCACCAACATCGGACAGAACTTCGCGAACCAAGGGCTCTACACGATCGCCGTCGATCCCGCCTTCACCACCAACCACTACATCTACGTCTGCTACACGCTCGGCACGCCCAATCACGATCGCCTGTCCCGATTCACCGTCAACCAGGCCCTCACGAGCGCCGGCAGCGAACTCGTGCTGTACGAGGACCTGGGCATCAGCGGCGCTGACCACCACGGTGGCGCGATCATGTTCGGCAACGACAACATGCTCTACCTCACGACCGGAGACCAGTTCGACGGTCCGACGGCGCAGGACATGGGCAACCCGGAGGGCAAGATCCTGCGCTTGAATCCCGTCGACGGCTCCGCCGCTCCTGGCAATCCCTTCCTCAACACGCCGGGTGTCGACCCTCGCATCTGGGCCTCCGGACTGCGCAACCCTTTCCGCGGGTACTACGACGCGCCGACGGGGCGGATGTTGATCGGCGACGTGGGCTATCAGACCATCGAGGAGATCAACATCGGCGCCGCTCGGGCAAACTACGGCTGGCCCAACGCGGAAGGTCCGAGCAACAATCCGGCCTACACCAACCCGGTCTTCTCCTATCCCCACGCGGGCCGCGACTCGGCCGTGGTGGGCGGGTTCGTCTACCACGGGACGCAGTTTCCGAGCAGCTACCAGGGCAGCTACTTCTACGCCGACTACGCGCAGCACTGGATCAAGCGGCTGACCTTCGGCGCCAACGGCAACGTCACCGGCGCTTTCAACTTCGAGCCCACCGACGGATCGCCCGACGGACCCTTCGGTGACATCGTGTGGCTGACCGAGGGACCGGAGGGCGCGTTGTACTACGTCGACCTCGGCTTCCAGCTCGGCGGCAACGGTGCGGGGGCGGTCCGGCGGATCAGCTACGTGAGCACCAACCAGGCACCGCTCGCGGCCGCGAGCGCGGCACCAACGACTGGGCCTAAGCCACTCACCGTGACGTTCTCGAGCGCTGGCTCCTCCGACCCGGAGGGAACGCCGCTCACGTACTCGTGGGACTTCGGCGACGGCGTGGTGTCGACCGATGCCAACCCGACCCACACCTACACCACAGCCGGTCTGTATCAGGCGCGGCTCACGGTGTCCGACGGCGTCAACAGCTCGCTCGCCGCACCGGTGAGCATCAGCGTCGGCAGCCCGCCAGCGATCACGACGTTCAATACGACCCCCGCCGATGGCGGTTTCTTCGTGGCCGGAGACGTGGTGTCCTTCAGCGCCACGGCGACCGACCCCGACGGCGTTCTGTCCCCGAGC
>DASRJA010000066.1:0-3681 GCA_035649695.1 Mycobacterium sp.
GAGGCACCCCGTCGGCGCAGGAACGTCGCCGCCCACAGCGCATCGCCGCCGTTGTCGCCGGAGCCGACGACAGCACAGACCCGGCGGCCGGAGATGCCGCCGGTCAGCAGGATCAGTTCGCGGACGACGGCGGTGGCCAACCCGAACGCGGCGCGTCGCATAAGCCCACCCTCGGGCAGCGACGCCAGCAGCGGCGCTTCGGCTTCGCGGATCTCATCGGCGGTGTAGTAGTGCCGCATCCCAGCCAGGATTCCATGCCTGCGACATTGACAGCCAGGTTTCAGTCCCGGCGGGTCCGGCTGTAGTGGCGGCGCGCCTTCATGCGGTTGCCGCAGCCGCTCATCGAGCACCACCGGGCCGTACCGGCGCGAGAGTGATCGAGGAGGAATAACCGGCACTCGTCGTTCGCGCACGGCCGCAGCCGGCCCGGCATGTCCCTTTCCAGCTCGCCCCAGGCCAGCACGACGCGGGCCGGCCAACCGGCCTCGAGCGACCAGGCGACACCGTCGGACCCGATGCCGGGCACCTGGCGCACATCGCTCAAGTAGCGGCGCAGGACGGATGCGTCGGCTTGCATTCGGACCACGCGTTGCAGGTCGTCGCGTAGTTGCCGCACGGCGTCGAGGTCGTCCTTGGCGGCGCCGCGGCCGCGCAGCCAACGCGCATCCAGCTGATCGATCATCTGCCCGTCAACCATCGGCGTGGTGTTGAGCAGATCCAGCAGGACGACCTGCCAATCCACTGTCGCAGACATGCTAACCATCCTAGAGCACTTGACAGGTTAGATCCAGGGGTGTTGACTGCACCTAACCATCACATCTAATGATAGAGGTTAGAAATGGTCACGCATCATCGCTTCTCCGAGATCGCCGGACGCCGGATCTTCTACCGCGAGGCAGGCTCCCCCGCCGCGCCCGCGGTGGTGCTGCTGCACGGCACGCCGGCCAGCTCGCATCAGTACCGCAATCTGATCCCGGCGCTGGCCGACCGGTACCACGTCATCGCGCCCGACTACCCCGGCTTCGGCCACTCAGATGTGCCGAGTGTCGATGAGTTCAAGTACACCTTCGACAGCCTCGCCGACCATGTCGAAGAGCTGCTGGACCACTTGGGTCTGCAGCGGTACGCGATCTACGTCCAGGACTACGGCGCCCCGGTGGGCTGGCGGCTGGCGTTGCGTCACCCCGAGCGCATCGCGGCGATCATCACCCAGAACGGGAATGCCTATGTGGAGGGGTTTGTCGGCGACGCGATGGAGCCGCTGTTCGCGTACGGCCGCGAGCGTTCCGACGCAAACGCCTCGGCGTTGCGCGAGATCATCGGCATGGACGGCCTGAAATGGCAATTCACCCATGGTGTTTCGGACCCGTCGGTGGTCGACCCCGACACCTGGATCAACGCGCATTCGGCGGTGGCGAGTAGCCCGGAGCGGGTCGACGCACAGCAGGAACTGTTCGCCGATTACAGCTCGAACGTCGACCTGTACCCGCGCGTGCACGAATACTTCCGTACCTCACAGGTGCCGCTGCTGGCGGTGTGGGGCCGCAACGACCAGATCTTCGGCCCGGACGGCGCTTTGGCGTTCGCGCGGGACCTGCCTCAGGCCGAGATCAACCTGCTCGACGGCGGTCACTTCTTGTTGGAGAGCCGCCTCTCTGAGGTCGTCGCGCTGATCCGGCCATTCCTCGAGCGGCACTTACTCGGCTGACCGGCCCTCGGTTTTGGCGGCGGCCGCCGCGGAGCGCTGCTGCCATGGCCATGCGCCCGTCACCTCCAGTTGGAGGGAGAAGCTGAGGAAGGTTCGGATGAGCACGATGCCGCCAAGCACCGCGACGCTCTCGCCGCTCGGTGTGACGGCGACGGTGCGGATGATGTCTGCGGCGACGAGGAATTCGAGGCCCAGCAGGATCGCGCGGCCGAGGCGCCGACGGAAGAACTCGTAGGCGCCGCCCTCCTCACGACGACCCTTTGCAAACGTCATGAAGAGGGCGACTATCGCACCGGCTGCGATGACGGCGACACCGATGGCGTCGATCGCCGTGCCGATTCCCTCGATGATCTCGACGAGAGACACGACGTCATGGTGTCACCGACGCCGCCGCTATTGCGACGACACGCCGTCCACTTCGTCCCAGAACTCCGCCGCCGTTTGCGCGATCTCGCCCGGGTACTCGCCGTTGATCGCGTGCGACGCGTCGGGCCAGAGCTCTACTTGTCCGCGCGGCAAGAGGTTTCGCGCTCGTGCCGCTGCGAGGGCGGCGTCGAGCATCACACTTCGGCCCGCAATGAGCGCCAACACCGGAACAGCGAGTGACCGCAACTGGTCGTTGGTGAACAACTTTGGCATCGCCTTGCGTAACACGTAATCAGTAGAGCCGGCGGAGATCAGCGCGGCCTCGGGCAGCGAGTCGTCGACGTCGGCTCCGCCGGAAATCCAGCTGAACACCCTGCGCTGCACGGAGTCCGGCAACGGGAGAAACATTCCGGCCGCTATCACCATCGATTTGACCGGCACCGGCGCGAAGGTGAAAACCGGGTCGAGAAGCGACAGTGACGCGGCACGGCCGGGTCGGTGGACCGCGAAGTTGACCGCCGTCCAGCCGCCAATCGAGACACCCATAAGGTGCGTCCGGTGCAGCCCGAGGCCGGCCAGCACGTCGTCCACCCACTGTGCCTCGTCGGCGGGACCGGTGATCGGCTTTTCCTGCACGGACATCCCGGCCTCGCCGAGCAGGTCGACGCAGATGACGGTGCGATGCTCGAGCAACGCGGGAATGTTGCTCCGCCACATCGGCGTGGACGCGTTGCGACCCGGCAGCAGCACCACCGGTGGACCGGAGGATGGCCCGTCGAACCGGTAGGCACGGACCGTCCCGAACGACGTTGGCACATCGACTGACTCGTCGACAGGCGGCAACCCAGCCATGGCGGTCTGGTAGGCGCTCAGGTAGTGCGCGCGGGCTCGTTCACCCTTGAAGTGTCCGACGTTTCGGCGCGGCACTATTCGACGGTGACGGACTTCGCCAGGTTGCGTGGCTTGTCCACGTCGTAGCCGCGGGCCTGCGCGACGCCTGCGGCGAACACCTGCAGCGGGATCGTCGACAGGAGTGGCTGGAAAAGCGTTGATACCGCAGGTATTTCGATCAGGTGATCGGCGTACGGCCGGACGGTGTCGTCGCCTTCCTCTGCGATGACGATGGTGATCGCGCCACGCGCCTGGATCTCGCGGATGTTCGACAGCAGCTTGGCGTGCAGCGTCGCGGCATTCTTCGGCGACGGCATCACGACGATCACCGGCAGATCGTCCTCGATGAGCGCGATCGGGCCGTGCTTGAGCTCGCCGGCGGCGAACCCCTCGGCGTGCATATACGCCAATTCCTTGAGTTTGAGCGCACCTTCGAGCGCGACGGGATAGCCGACGTGGCGGCCGAGGAACAACACGGTCTGTGACTGCGCAAACCGTTGGGCCAGTGCGGAGACGGGTTTGACGGTATCCAGCACGCGGGCCACCAGGTCGGGCATTGCCTCCAGATCGCGGTACTCCCGCTCCACCTCGTCGGGGTACTTGGTACCGCGGGCCTGCGCAAGGGCAAGCCCGACAAGATAATTCGCCGCAATCTGCGCAAGGAACGTCTTGGTGGATGCGACGCCGATCTCCGGCCCGGCGCGGGTGTAGAGCAC
>DASRJA010000067.1:0-19268 GCA_035649695.1 Mycobacterium sp.
GACGCCGTCGTCGGTCAGCTTCACGGACTCAACGCGTCCGGCCTGCACGCCGCGGAAGGTGACATTGGCATTCTCATAAAGGCCGCCGCCGGCCACGAAGTTCGCAGTGACCTGATACGCACCGATTCCCAGCCGGGCCGGGACGCGCAGGTAGAACAGCGAGATCGCGCCGACGGTGAGCACAGTCACGACGGCGAAGACCACCAATTGGATTCGCGCAGTTCGGTTCAGCATTACTGTGGCGGCACCTCCTGACCCGACGCGGTCCCTGGCGGGATCTTGAACGGATCTGCGGCCTGCCCAGAGAGGTTCGCCATCTCCCCAACCAGGAAGTCCGGCGGGTTGACGACTTCGTCGAGGTGCTTCATGTTCGGGTCAAGGCCCAACGACGTCGTGAAGATCGTCTCGCCGAGCCGGCGGAGCGTCAGATCGAACACAGCGAAAATATTGAAGTAGTCGCCCCTGGCCACGCGCTTCAAATTCTTACCCGGGAACGGAAAGGTCGCCAGGCTGTCCAGGTCGGAGACGAGGGCCGCACGGTTGTCGTTGAGCGGCTTGATGACCGCGTAAAGGTCCTTGATGTCTGCGGCGAAATCGTCCTTCGTCTCCGCAAGGATGCGTGCCCCCACCGTGGCGAACCTCCGCAACGCCGCGAACGTGTCGACGATGTTGGTCCGGTTGTCGTTGAGCACCCGGAGCGCTCCGGGAAGCGTATCCAGGGCACGGCCCAGACTGTCCCTCTGGCGCGCGAGGACTCCGGCGAACCGGTTCAGGCCTTCGGCTGCGGCGATGATGTCGTCGGTCTGCCGATTCAACGACGCGGCCAGCTCGGCGAGTCGCGGAATCAGGTCAGCGAACTGGCCCTGACGCCCGGCCACCGCGTTGGAGACCTCTTGGGTGATGTCTTGCAGCGCACCGAGATTGCCCTTGTTGACGACCACACCCAACGCGGAAAGTACTTCCTCCGTGGTCGGGTAGCGGCCGCCCTGGCTTTGCGGGATCTCCGACCCGTCGCGCAGCTCGCCAACCGCTGGCTGGCCCACCGGAGCCGATAGCTGGATATGCTGCGACCCCAGTAGTGATGTCTGCCCGACCTTCGCCGTCGCATTGGCCGGCAACTTGACGTTGGGTTCCAGGGACACTTTCACCGCCGCGTAGAACGTGCCATCCGGCCGCTGCACCGCCTCCACCCCCGAGACGCTGCCGACGGTGACGTCATCAACCAGCACCGGCGAATTCTGCGGCAGGGTGGCCACGTCCGGCAGCTCCACGGTGATTGAGTAAGCGCCCGGACCGTGACCGGCGGTGCCCGGCATATTCAGCGAGTTCAACCCGCCGAACTGGCAGCCGGCAAGAAGTACCACGCCGGAACCGATGGCCACCGTGCGGCTCGTTGAGCGGCCCACGTTGATACCCAACGACTTTCGAGTCATCCTCCGCCTCCCGGTTGTTGCGGTGCGACCGGCTGCATCGGCGGGACGGCATCGGCCGGGAGCGCAGCAGCCTCGGCCGGGAGTGGGCCGGGCGCAGCTGGAGGTGGCGGCGGCTCACCAGGCGCTGGTCCCGGCGGCAGTGTTACCGGACCGAGCGTGTACGGCTGCGCCGGTGGCGGTGGACCCGGAACCGGGTTCGGTGGCAGGAGCAGCGAACTCACATCCCCGCCCTCGCCGGACCTAGGCGGGTACCGCCCGTCCGCCGGTATCCACTCGAGATACGGGATGTAGGTCTGCGCCTTGGCCTCCGTCGCCGGGGTGTCATAGATGACCTGGCCCTTGTACGCGGTGATCGTGTTGATCCCGTGCGCCATGATGGGCGGGTAATTCATCATCAGGCGCCGCAGCACCGGAGCCATCCGCTGGCGGCATATCTCGGTTCGCTTTATGTTGTCGGTCGTTCCAGCGGCGTCGAAGTTCGCGCAAATGAACTGCACCGGGTTGGCGAACTCCGGCAGGCCCAGCAGACCGTTCGCGGTGCCCTGGGCCGGGTTGTAGATGTTGTAGAAATTCGCCATCGCGTTCGGGAGGACATGCAGTATCTGCTCGAGGTCGTCGCTCTGGTTCGACAGCAGGCTCGTGAAGTCGGTCAGCCTGTTGATGCTGCCGATCAGCGCCTCGTTGTTCTGGTCTAGGAAACCGCGGATGTCCGAAAGGGCCTGGTTGAGGGCGCCCAGCGTGTTATCCAGGTCCACCGAGCTGTCCGCCAGCACCTGCGACACCGAGGCCAAATGCCCACTGAATTGGACGATTTGCTCGTTGCTGTTCGACAGCGCGTCGATCAGGATCTGCAAATTCTTCACGGTGCCGAACAGGTCGGTGCGTGAGTCACCCAGCCGTCCCGCGGTCTGCGACAACTCGCGTAGTGCTCGGCGGAACGAGTCGCCGTTGCCGTCGAAGGTATCGGCGGCCTGATTGATGAACGCGCCCAATGGACCCTGAACCTGGCCCGCCTGCGGTCCGAGCTGCTGGCTGAGCTGAGTCAGCTGCGTTTTGACATCGTCCCATTCCACCGGCACGGCCGTGCGGTCCAACCCGATACTGCCGCCGTCCTTCATCGCCTCGCCCTGCTTATACGCCGGGGCGAGCTGAATGAACCGGGCCGCAACGATGTTCGGCGAGATGATGACCGCGCGGGCGTCGGCGGGCAGTTTGACACTGTCCTGCACCCTCATCGTGATTTTGACGGCATCGGCCTCGGGCGAGATCGATTCGATCGAGCCTATCGGTACACCGACGACGCGGACATCGTCGCCCGGATACAAGCCGGTTGCCGACGTGAAATATCCAACCACCGTGTATGTGCCAACCCGGGGCCACACCACGTAAATGCCGCCAATCAGCGCCACCGCCAGAGCGGTGATGATTCCGTAACGCAACCAGCGGCTCATGGCGATTTCGGCCTTACGATCAACCGCTCGGAGATGAATCCGCGCAGGAAATCGGCCAGGCTGTCCGGAACCTTGCCCGGCTGGAAGTAGAGGTCCAACAGCAACTCCGCCTGCGGAATGTTTGGGAGCGAGTTGGGCAGGCTGACGCTGAATCCCGAACCGGAGCCGACCGACTCGCCGAGGGCAGTGGCATAGGGCGGCAATCGCCGCAGCGCCTGGCTGATGTGCTCCCGGCGTTCAAGCAGGTTGTCCAGGACGAGGTTCAGCTTCCTCAGGGCCGGACCGAACTCGCGGCGGTTGTCGGCCACAAATCCCGAAATCTGCTGTGACACTTCATCGATGCCGGCAATCAAGTTACTCAGCGCGGCACGGCGCTCGTCGAGCGCAGCGAATAGTAGATTACCGTCGTTGATGAGCTGGTTCACCTGACCGGCCCGGTCGGCGAGCACCTTGGTCACCGACTTCGCGCGCGCCAACAGCTGGCCCAACGCCTCGTCGTTGGCGTTGATGCTGCGAGACAACGCGGCCACCCCGTCGAGTGTTCGACGCAGCTCGGGGGTTGCGTCGCGAAGCGAATCGGTCAGCACACCCAACGCCTGGTTCAGCTGACCTTTGTCGAGTTCGCTGGCGTTCTGACCGAGATCCTGCAGCGCCATGTTCAACGTGTACGGAACTGTTGTGCGGCCCAATGGAATTGATGTCACCGAGCCGCCGCCTTGTGGGGTCACCGCCAGCGACCTCTCACCCAGGACGGTGTCGGTCTTGATTGATGCCAGCGTTTGATCGCCCAGCCTGACCTTGCGGTTGACGGTGAAGGTCACCTTCGCGACGTCGCCTGCGAGCGCGACCCCGCTCACTTTGCCGACCGCGATGCCGGAGACGTTGACGTCGTTACCCGGCGAGATGCCACCGGCGTCTGCGAAGTAGGCCTCGTACGACTTGCCTTGCGGATAAAACGGCAGGCTGCTGTAGCCGAACGCGACCATCACGACACACGCGACGACCACGATTCCGAAGATGCCCGTCCGGATCGTCTTATCCATTGTCTGAACACCTGCCCTTCGACGGGTCCGGGACTCCGCCCATTGGCAGCATGATGTCGCTGCCCGCTGGCCCGTTGAACTTGAGCGAGACGGCGCAGATGTAATAGTTGAAGTACGCCCCATAAGAGCCAAGGGCGTTGAGCCGCAAGTAGTTTTCGGCGAGCGGTTCGATGACCCGGTTGACCTCATCCTTGCGGTTGTCGAGCTCGGTGGCCAGTGGGCGAAGGTTCTCCAGCACCCCCTGTAGCGGCCGCCGTGAGTTCACCAGCATGTCGGTCAGATCCGCTTGCGCGGACGCCAGCGGCGGAATGGCCCCTGCAATCGGGTCGCGGCCCTGCGCCAGCCCGCTGACCAACTGCTGGAGCTGGTCCACGCTGGCATCGAACTGGGCGCTCTTCTCGTCAACGGTCCCAAGCACCGCGTTGAGATTGTGGATCACCTCCGAGATCACCTGATAGCGATCGGCCAGGGTTTGGCTGAATGTTCCAGTCTCCGAGAGCAATTGCGACAGCGCGCCGCCCTGGCCCTGCAACAGCTCGAGGA
The DNA here is from genome assembly GCA_035649695.1 of Mycobacterium sp. GTDB lineage: Bacteria > Actinomycetota > Actinomycetes > Mycobacteriales > Mycobacteriaceae > Mycobacterium. Next base: position 4,471 of record DASRJA010000067.1, read on the forward strand.
TCGCGTTGTTGATCTGGTTGACCTGCTCGCCGTTGAGGCCCTTGACCACCGGGCGCAGGCCACCAAGCAACGCATCGAGATCCAACGCCGGCTGGGTGTGGTCGATGTCGACCGTGCCGCCCGCCGGCAGCTTCCGAAGCTCGCCGGGGCCCGAGGTGACTTCCATGTAGCGGTCGCCGACCAGATTCTCGTAGCGGATCACGGCACGCGTCGACGTGTACATCTGATACTTCTTGTTGACCGTGAACGCCACATCGACGGTGTTGTCGGGGTTCAGCTTCACATCTTTGATGCTTCCCACCGGAACGCCGGCGATCCGCACGTCGTTGCCACCCTTCAGCCGCGCGGCGTCGCTGAATGTGGCGTGGTAGGTGTTGGTGGAGGCGAACCGGAACTCGCCGAAGATCACCACCAAACCAGCGGAGACCAAGAGCATCGCCACCGCGAAGATGCTCACCTTGATCAGGAGTCCCCTGTGGCCCATTAGAAGTCGTCCCGTTCTGCGAATGCGCCATTGAAGAGGAACTGCAGGGTATTCGGTGCATCGACCTGCACCTCGGTGAACGGCTCGTACGGAATGTAGGCATTGTCGGTAACCAGGAATGGTGCCCTGTACCACGAGCCGCCGTACTGCTTGCTGGGAAGGTCGGGCAGTCCGCGGCAGTTGGGTCCGCCGGACGCGTTCACGATCGGCAGGCTCTCTGGATACGTGTACGACGGCACGCCCAGCACGAAGCTGGAACTCACCATCGCGCCCGGTTTGATGCCCCCGACCAGACGTCCCGCCCGGTCGGCGCCGTTCTTGACGCCCAGCAATATGCAGCCGATTTCCGGCGAATAGTCGCCAAGCACCTTCAACGGCGCCCGCAACCGCTGGATGGCCGCGATGTAATTGTCTGCCCCGGGCTCCAGCGTGGCGGATCCCTCATTCGCCAAGCCGGTTGCCGCGAGCAGCGTCGCGTTCAAGTTTTCCTGCTGATCGACGATCGTGTTGCTGATCGTCGGCACATTGTCGATCACAGTGACAAGATCGGGACCGGCGTCCCCGTAGATGTTGGCCACCGTCGCTGTCTGCGCGAAATCCGACTCAACCGTCGGCAACTTTGGATTCAGTTGCGCGAGATACTGATTCAGGCCCGCCAGGGTAGCGCCGAAATCGTCGCCATGACCACGCAGGCCCTCGGCGATCGCCGACAGAGTCGCGTTCAGGTGCACTGGATCGACCTTGTTCAGCACGTCCATCAGGGTCTGGAACAACGTGTTGGCTTCCAGCTGCACGGCCTCAGCCTGGACCGTGGCGCCGGGACGCAACCGTGTGCCCGTCGGCTGCTCCGGCGCGATGAACTCCACCGACTTCGCGCCGAACACTGTGGTGCTGCCGATGCGCACCAGAGCGTTCGAGGGGACGTAGCGCAGCTGGTCGCGGTTGATCGCCAGCGTCAACTTCGCCTGATCACCGGTATACGAGATGTCTTCGACCTTGCCGATCTGAATACCGCGGTACTTGACCTTTGCTTCCTTGTCCATCACCAAACCGGCCCGCGGCGATGTCACCGTCACGGTGTCGGTCGGGGTGAACGCGGCGGAGTACGCCAAGTAGGTAAATACCAAGAACACCACGATGATCGCCGCCAACACTGCGGCGGCGATCCTGATCGCGGTAGTCCTCGACACGACGTTCCCCTCTACCCCGACAGGTTGAAATTACCGGACGCGCCGTATACGGCGAGGGCGATGAACAAAGTGATGACGACCACGACGATCAGCGACGTCCGCACCGCTTGGCCCACAGCGATACCCACTCCGACGGGTCCGCCGGAGGCGTTGTAGCCGTAGTACGTGTGCACCAGCATCACCGCGATCGACATCACGATGGCCTGGGCGAACGACCACAGCAAGTCCGTTGGTATCAGGAACGTATTGAAATAGTGGTCATATAGACCGCCGGATTGTCCGTTGACGTAGACGGTGATGGCGCGGGCAGAGAAGAACGAGGCCAACACGGCCAGCGAGTACAGCGGAATGATCGCGACCAGCCCGGCCATGATGCGGGTGGACACCAGGTAGGACACCGAATGTATGGCCATCGCCTCGGTGGCGTCGATCTCCTCGGCGATGCGCATCGCGCCGAGTTGGGCGGTGGTACCGGCGCCGATGGTGGCGGCGAGCGCAATGCCGGCGATGATCGGCGCGACGATGCGTACGTTGAGAAAGGCGGAGAGGAACCCGGTCAGCGCCTCGATGCCGATGTTGCCGAGCGACTCGTAGCCCTGCACCGCGATGACGCCGCCGGATGCCAAGGTCAGGAACGCCGCGACGCCGACCGTGCCGCCGATGAGGATCAGCGCACCGGTGCCCAGAGTCATCTCGGCTATCAGCCGGACCGTTTCCTTGCGATAGCGCCGCAACGCGAGGGGCATGTATCGGATTGACTCGGCGTAGAACAACGCCTGCTCGCCGAAGGCGTCGACGGCGCGGGGCAGCCATCTGAACGCCCGCCGCAGCCGCAGCGTGATGTCGTAACTCCCCAGTTCGCTCATCGGCCCAAGACCCGCACGCCGATTGCCGTCATGAGCACGTTGATCACGAACAGGCAGATGAAGGCATAGATGACGGTCTCGTTGACGGCTTCTCCGACACCCTTCGGTCCACCCTTGACGGTGAGGCCGCGGTAGCAGCCGACGAGCCCCGCCATGACGCCGAACAGTAGGGCCTTGACTTCTGAAACCACCAACTCGCCCAACCCGGTCAGGATGGTCAAGCCGTTGATGAACGCCCCTGGGTTTACCCCCTGCAGCAGCACCGAGAATACGTAGCCGCCGCTCAGGCCTATCGCGATCACCAGACCGTTGAGCAGCAGTGCCACTAACGTCGACGCCAGGACGCGCGGCACCACGAGCCGTTGAACAGGATCGATGCCGAGCACCCGCATCGCGTCGATTTCCTCACGGATGGTGCGGGCGCCCAGGTCGGCGCAGATCGCAGTCGCTCCGGCGCCGGCGACGACCAGCACGGTCGAAACCGGACCCAGCTGAGTCACGGTGCCAAACGCGGTGCCCGAGCCGGACAGGTCCGCGGCGCCGATCTCACGCAACAGGATGTTGAGGGTGAACGCGACCAGCACTGTGAACGGAATCGAGATCAGCAGCGTCGGAATGATCGAAACCCTGGCGATCATCCAGGTCTGGTCGAGGAACTCGCCAAATTGGAAGGGGCGACGGAACATGGCCCGAAAAGTATCGATGGACATTTCCATGAACCCGCCGACGGCCCGAGCCGGAACGGCGAGCTGCTCCCTCAACCTCGGCTCCGTTCTCGGCGCGCACGGCGCGAGATGTGCGCCATGGCGAAGAGTGCGAGACTACTTGCCGCGGCGGTTCTCCCACCCGTTACTTAAGCGTTGCTCTTAGTGAGCCGGATCATACTAACTAGAACATGTTCGCAGTGTCAAAGAACAGCAAAACTACCCGAAACCGTAATCTTTTTCCTGGTCAGCGACACTGTGACCCAGGTCATTCTGTAACACGTTCTAGTCGATGCAGGACTCTGACAATGAGAGAACGTCATTCTCCTTGACCCATGAGGGCCGTCGCGGAGAAATTACGTTCGGGATCACGGTCAGCAAAGTAATTTTGCAACGTTTTCGACAGTTCTGACGGGTTCCAGCCATCGGATTCCGCACTGAACCGATGCTCGGCCGTCGGCGCGGCAACGAGCGTCACCGTCGGCCCGTAAACAATGAACAGCTGTCCGTTGACATCTTTCGATGCGGGGGAAGCGAGGAACCGCACCAGATTCACGACGTGCTCCGGCGATAGCGGATCGATCTGACCGTCCTCCAGCTCGGGCGAATCCCCGAACACGTCGGCCGTCATCGCGGTGCGCGCACGAGGAGCGATGGCGTTGGCCCGCACCCCGTAACGCTCCAGCGCACGCGCGGCCGTCAGCGTCAGCGCAGTGATGCCCGCCTTGGCGGCACCGTAGTTGGCCTGCCCAACTGGTCCGGCCAGTCCGGCTTCCGAGGACGTGTTGATGATGCGGCCGTAGACGGTGCCGTCACCCTCTTTAGCCTTCGCCCGCCAATAGGTGGCCGCGTTACGCGTCAACAGGAAGTGGCCGCGCAGGTGCACCGCCATCACCGCGTCCCAGTCGTCGTCGGTCATGTTGAACAACATGCGGTCGCGGGTGATCCCCGCGTTGTTCACGACGATGCTCAGGCCGCCGAGGCCGTCGGCCGTTTCCACCAATTCGTCGGCCGTGGACCGCTGGCTGATGTCGCCCGCGACGGCGACGGCCTTGGCACCGGCGCTGGTGATCTCGTCGATGACGTCGGATTTGTCGAGCGTGCCCGCGATGTCGTTGACCACGATGGTCGCGCCCGCCCGAGCAAGCCCGATGGCCTCGGCGCGGCCCAGGCCCGCGGCCGCACCGGTCACCACCGCGACCAGTCCGGACAGATCGGTCGCGTCACTAATTGAAGTCAATTTATGAATACCTCTAGTCTCTGCGGATCAGGGCAGCGCGGGGGCACTCGGCGATCGACTGTTCGGCCAGGTCCTCCTGGTCGGCCGGCACCGGATCGGCCTTGACCACGGCGTAATCCTCGTCGTCGAGATCGAACAGGTCCGGGGCGATTCCCACGCACACCGCGTTCCCCTCACAGCGGTCGCGGTCCACTTCCACTCGCATCACAACCTCCTCGCGGTAAGAGCCGCTCTGAGCACCAGTGTGGCACCGGCCTGGACCCCAAGACTAGAACGTGTTACAACCGGGAGTGAAAGCGGGCCCAGACGACGGTTTCTTATACCTGTAGAAGTTAGGACAAGGCGATGCGGATCGGCTACACCCCCGAGCAGGAGGAGTTGCGCCGCGAGCTGCGCGCGTACTTCACCAAACTCATGACGCCCGAGCGCGCTGAGGCGCTGGCCGCGGGCGACGGTGGCGAGATGGGGCGCGGCAACGTCTACCGCGAGACGGTCGCACAGATGGGCAAGGACGGCTGGCTGACACTGTCGTGGCCCAAGGAGTTCGGCGGCCAGGCACGCCCGCCGATGGACGGGCTGATCTTCAACGACGAGGCAGCCATTGCCAACGTGCCGGTGCCGTTCCTGACCATCAACAGCGTTGCGCCGACGATCATGGCGTTCGGCACTGACGAGCAGAAGAAGTTCTTCCTGCCCAAGATCGCCGCGGGTGACCTTCACTTCTCGATCGGCTACTCCGAGCCCGGCGCGGGTACCGACCTCGCCGCGCTGCGCACTACCGCGGTGCGCGACGGCGACGACTACGTCATCAACGGCCAGAAGATGTGGACCAGCCTGATCGCCTACGCGGACTACGTGTGGCTGGCAGTGCGCACCAACCCAGAAGCCAAGAAGCACCGCGGTATCTCGATGCTGATCGTGCCCACGACGGCCGAGGGCTTCTCCTGGACGCCGGTGCACACCATGGCAGGCGTGGACACCAGCGCCACCTACTACCAGGACGTCCGGGTGCCCGTCGGCAATCTGGTCGGCGAGGAGAACGGTGGCTGGAAGCTGGTCACCAACCAGCTCAACCACGAGCGCGTCGCGCTGGTCTCGGCGCAGCCGATCTTCCTGGCGCTCAACGGCGTTCGCGAGTGGGCACAGAACACCAAGGACGTGCACGGCAATCGACTGATCGATTCCGAGTGGGTGCAGCTGAACTTGGCCCGCGTGCACGCCAAGGCCGAGGTGCTAAAGCTGATCAACTGGGAACTGGCATCCACCGAGGATGCGGCTCCGTCACCCGCCGACGCCTCGGCGGCCAAGGTGTACGGCACCGAACTGGCCACCGAGGCCTACCGTCTGCTCATGGAGGTGCTGGGCACGGCGGGCACGCTGCGGACGGACTCCCCCGGCGCGTTGCTGCGCGGACGCGTCGAGCGGATGCACCGCAGCTGCCTGATTCTGACGTTCGGCGGCGGCACCAACGAGATTCAGCGCGACATCATCGGCATGGTCGCGCTCGGCCTGCCCCGGGTCAATCGGTAAGGGACATCATGGATTTTTCGACTACGGAAGCCGCCAACGATCTGGGCGGCCTGACCCGGACCATCACAGAAGCCGTCTGCACCAACGAACACCAGCGGGAGCTCGACAGCCTTGATGAGAAGTTCGACCGCCCCCTGTGGGGCAAGCTGATCGAGTCCGACATCCTGTCGGCCGCCACGCCGGAAGCGTTGGGCGGCGGCGGTTTCGGCGTGCTCGAACAGGTGGCGGTGCTGGTGGCGCTCGGCCGTCAGCTCGCCGCGGTGCCGTACCTGGAGTCGGTGGTACTCGGCGCGGGCGCGCTGGCGAAGTTCGGGTCGGAAGCGCTGCAGCAGGAGTGGGCGACGCCGGCGATCACCGGCGAGAAGATCATCGCGCTGGCCCTCGACGGCGAGATGGGCCAGGGTCCGGTGCAGGCGACCAGTAGCGGTGCGGCGTACAAGCTGACGGGCTCACGAACGCAGGTCGGTTACGGACCGGTCGCCGACGCGTTCCTGGTTCCGGCCGAAACCGATTCGGGCAGAAACGTTTTCCTGATCGCGAAGGATGATCCCGGCGTGACGGTGACGAGCCTCGACACGACCGGACATGGCAGTGTCGGGCATCTGGAGTTGCAGGGAGTGGAGGCCGCTCGGGTCGTCGGTGGCGATCAGGGCGACACGGTGCTCGCCTGGCTCACCAACCACAGCAGTCTCGGCCGCAGCGCATATCAGCTCGGGGTCCTCGAGCGTGCACTTGAGCTCACGTCGCAGTACGCCGGCGAGCGTGAGCAGTTCGACCGGCCGATCGGCAGCTTCCAGGCCGTGTCGTCGCGGCTGGCCGACGGCTACATCGACGTCAAGGCACTCCGGCTGACCGTGACCCAGGCGGCGTGGCGGTTGTCGGAGGATCTTCCCGCCGACGTCGACGTCGACACGGCGGCATTCTGGGCGGCCGACGCCGGACATCGCGTGGCTCACACCACCGTTCATGTGCATGGCGGGGTCGGGATCGACCTCGACCACCCGGTGCACCGGTACTTCCTCGCGGCCAAGCAAACGGAGTTCGCGGTCGGCGGCGCCACGGGGCAGCTGCTGCGCATCGGCCGTGAATTGGCTGACACGCCAGCCTGATCCGTGACTGGGAGCCTGCCGACCGTCACCGACCTGCTGGCGCCATTGGTCGAGGTCGACGATCGGGGCGTGTACTTCGAGGATTCGTTCACCAGCTGGCGTGACCACATCCGGCATGGCGCAGCGGTGGCGGCGGTGTTGAAGGCGCGTCTAGATCCTGATAAGCCTCCGCATGTCGGCGTGCTGCTGCAGAACACCCCGTTCTTCTCGGAAGTGCTCGTCGGTGCGGCGTTGACGGGCATCGTCCCGGTGGGGCTGAACCCGGTTCGGCGCGGGGCCGCGCTGGCGCGCGATGTCACACACGCGGATTGCCAACTGGTGCTGGCTGATTCGGCATCGGCCACGGGCCTCGATGTCGACTACCTCGACGTCGACTCGCCGGAGTGGGCGGCCGAGGTGGCGGCCCTTCGGGACGAGCCGGTTGCTGCTTATGACGCCGATCCCAGCGACCTGTTCATGCTGATCTACACCTCCGGCACCAGCGGCGAGCCCAAGGCGGTGAACTGCAGCCAGGGCAAGGTGGCGATCGCCGGTGTGACGATGACGCAACGCTTCTCGCTCGGGTCCAATGACATCTGTTACGTGTCGATGCCGCTGTTCCATTCCAATGCGGTGCTGGTCGGCTGGGCAGTGGCGCTTGCGTGCGGCGGCTCGCTTGCGTTGCGGCGCAAGTTCTCCGCGTCGCAGTTCCTTCCCGATGTGCGCCGCTACGGCGCGACGTATGCGAACTATGTCGGCAAGCCCTTGTCCTATGTGCTCGCCACACCCGAACGTCCTGACGACGCGGACAATTCACTGCGGGCGGTCTACGGCAACGAGGGCGCACCCGCCGACGTCGACCGGTTCGCCCAGCGGTTCGACACCGTGGTGATGGACGGGTTCGGGTCGACGGAGGGCGGCATTGCGATCGGCCGCACGCCGGATACCCCGCCCGGGGCGCTGGGCCCGTTGCCGCCCGGCACCGAGATCGTCGATGTGGACACCGGCGAGCCCTGTCCACCCGGGGTCACGGGTGAGCTGGTAAACGCTTCTGACGCAGGCCGTTTCGAGGGTTACTACAACGACCCGGATGCCGAGGCGGAGCGGATGCGCGGTGGCATGTACCACAGTGGCGATCTGGCCTACCGCGACGAGAACGGCTACGCGTATTTCGCGGGCAGGCTCGGTGACTGGATGCGCATCGACGGCGAGAACCTCGGATCGGCACCGATCGAGCGGGTACTGCTGCGCCACCCCGACGTGGTCGAGGTAGCGGTGTACGGAGTCCCCGCCCCCGATGTCGGCGATCAGGTGATGGCGGCGTTGGTGCTCAGCGAGGGCGCTGAATTCGACGCCGGGAAGTTCAAAGCGTTCCTCGCCGAGCAGCCGGATCTCGGGCCAAAGCAGTGGCCGTCGTTCGTGCGTGTCGGCGCCGAGCTGCCCAGGACCGAGACGTTCAAGGTGATCAAGCGCCAGCTACGGTCGGAGGGCACCGATTGCGCCGACCCAGTGTGGCCGATCGAGCGCTAACCGCGGTTGTCATAGGCCGCCGGTAACCTGGCCACCGTGGGCTATCGCGAATTCGCGCCGCCCGCCGCGCTGCGCGACCTGGTCGAATGCGCGTGGGTGGTGGACGGCCCGGCTGAGCCGGTGCGGGTGCTTCCGGACGGGTGCATGGATCTGATGCGCATGGATGGCCGCATCATGATCGCCGGGCCGGATACCGCTGCGTCGATCAGCCCCCGCGACGCAGAACCGTTCGTGGGCTTGCGATTTCATCCCGGTGTGCTTCCGCGCCTGCTTCGAGTGCCCGCGTCGGAGCTGCGCAATGCGCGCGTGCCCCTGCGTGACGTGCAGCGCGGCGCTCGGCAACACGGTTCCCTGACCGAGATCGCGGCCGCACTCGCATCGGAGGAACCGCAGGCAGAGACAGCGCCGTGGTCGCTTCAGCTGCTGGGCCATGTGACCGGCAGGCTCGCGGCGGGCTCGACCGTCGCCGAGCTGGCACAACAAGTCGGCTGGTCGGCCCGCACGTTGCAGCGCCAATGCACAGCCGTGTACGGCTACGGCCCCGCAATGCTGCGTCGCATCCTGCGGTTCCGGCGCGCGGTGCGGTTACTGGACGATGGACTGTCCCTTGGCGAGGTGGCCGCAGGCGCGGGCTACGCCGACCAACCCCACCTGCACCGCGAGGCCCGCGAACTCGCCGGTGTGCCGTTGGCGTCGCTTCGTCAGGATTCCAGCAGTGCGAACAGGTCCACCCAATTCCCGTCCGGGTCGGCGACCGTCGCATAGCGCATGCCCCACGGCGCGTCATATGGCGCCAGCTGCCCGGCATGCCCTGCGGCCGTGATTTTCTCGAACAACGCGTCCACCTCCGCGGGAGAGCTGACGCCGAGCGCCAGCGCCACTCGACTGTCCGACGACGACGGCGGCGACCACCCCGGGTGCATGCCGGCGATGGTTTCGTCCGTGTCGAGCGACAGGCTGTTTCCGCCTGGCAATTCCACGGCGACGTGCGGTATCTCCGCGTCCGGTACAGGCAGGCCCAGTAGGCGGTAGAACGCGATCGATCGTGCCAGATCGTGGGCGAAGACCTGGAAGACGGCCGATGTCAGTCGAATATCCATGCCGGCCACGCTAGGACGGCGGGCACGGCGCTGTCGTGAACAAATCGGACACGCACGGTGGTCGCTTCGAATACCCTTGCTGAGATTTATGCCTCGGCAGAATGAGTAGATCTACTCCCCCTGCACAAGCGCCCTTTTGCACTACGCTTCGCTACGGCATACCCACCGAATCCGTTTGCCCGACACGGCAACGCCGAACACAGACTGACATGAGTTAATTCGTGAAACGCAGTGCAATTACTGGGACTGCCGCGATCGCCGCGGCACTCGCGGTCCTGCTGTCGGGTTGCGGCTCGGACACCAAGACCGAACCCAGCACCACCACGTCGGCGTCGAAGTCCACGTCGACGAGCGCCAAGGCGGCTCCGTCGTGGAAGCCGAAGGTGGCCCCACGCGATGAGGATGCCAAGGGTCCGCACCCGACGATCGCCAGCTACATCCAGGAGAACAACATCCAGGAAACCCCGGTCAAGCGGGGCGATCCCGGCTCACCCACCATCGACCTGCCGATCCCCGACGGCTGGGCGCCCGGGGGTGAGGACACCCCCGAATGGGCCTACGGCGCAATCGTTTACACCGGCCCGGACGCCGGTGACTACACGCCGAGCATCGTCGCCCTGGTGTCGAAGCTGACCGGGAACGTGGACCCGCAGCAGATCATCGACTTGGCGCCCGGTGAGCTCAACAACCTGCCGGGATGGAAGGCGATGAACGAGGGAGAGGCCAGCACACTCGGCGAGTACCCGGCCTACCAGCTCGGTGGCACGTGGGTTCAGGACGGTCAGACGAAGATCGTCGCGCAGAAGACGGTCGTGATCCCTGGCAGCGACGGACTTTACGTGCTGCAGCTCAACGCCGACGGCCTGGAGGACCAGAAGGAAATCATCGGCGCGGCAACAGATGTGATCGATTCGCAGACCACGATCACGCCCTGATGTATCGATGATGGTCGGACGGTGTTGTCCAACAACATCTTCCGATCTCATCGCTGGTAACAACAGCGCGCTAGATATCGCTGGCCGCTTGGATCACCGCTTCGACGGCATGGCCGATGTGGTCGGCAGCGCGATCGGGATCGGGTTGGCCGGCGTCGAGCCACGCGATGACCGCCTCCAAAGTGAGGGTCGGAAGCAGTCGCGAAGCCCACTGGCGCCACTGCCCTTCGTTGATTCGGTCGGCGAGCTGTCGGTTAGCGATGTCGACCGCGGTGGATCGGATCTCGTCGACGATGTCGCGGAACTCTGCTTCTCGCACCGCGTGGCGAAAGAGGAGGCGAAACCCGTCTGGGTCGCCCGCGGCGCCCCGAAGCAACCGGGAGATGCTGCCCTCGTCGAACTCGTCGGTCCCCACGATCTCGGATAACCGCGCGGCCGCACGCTCGAGGACAGCGCGGTAGAGGTCGCTCTTGGAGTCGAAGTGGCGGTAGAGGATCACGTGGGTGACCCCCGCTTCTGCAGCGATGTTGTCGAGGCTGGTGCCTGCGAACCCCGAACGGGCAAAGGCGCGGGTGGCTGCGTCGAGGAGGTGTTCGCGCCGCTCGGCACGCGCCATTCGACGGACGGCCGTCTGAGCCATTGCACGGACCCCCTGCCGGGTCTAGTCTTGTTTAAGTCATCTTATACAAGAGTACTTAAACTTGACTGGAGGTCACGACGGTGGCCGTCACGCAGTTGCCGCTAGAGCAGCCCCATCCGCTGCGAGTCCCGCCGCTGCTGCGGGACATGCAGGCCAATGGCTCAGTTCACCGTGTTCGTACCGAAGTCGGCGATCCGGCGTGGCTGATCACCGGACACGCGACGGTGCGCCGCCTGCTCGAGGACGACCGCCTCGGGCGATCCCATCCCCAGCCCGAGGCCGCGGCCCGGGCCGGGGAGTCGGTGTTGTTCGGTGGACCAACGGGCAATTTCGCCACCGAACGCGCCGACCACACTCGGATGCGTACCCTGCTGCAGCCCCATTTCACGCCGAAACACATGCGTGCCTTGACCGGACGGATCGAGGCACTGACCACGCAACTGCTCGACACAATGGCAGAGCAAGGCCCGCCGGTCGACCTGCACACCGCGGTCGCATTGCCATTGCCGATACTGGTGATCTGCGAATTGCTCGGCGTGCCCTACGAGGACCGCGACCAATTCCGCCGCTGGACCACCGAGGCTTCAAACACACGTGACCGAACTCTGTCCGCGCACGGTGTGTGGCAGTTGTTCGGCTACGGGCAGCGGCTCGTCGCCGCCAAGCGACACCAACCCGGCGACGATGTGATCTCGCGACTGTGCGCAACCAAAGGGGTACCCGACGACGAGATCGCCTGGCTATCAATGGCGTTACTGTTCGCCGGACATGAGACGACGGTAGTTCAGATCGGCCTGGCCACGCTGCTGCTGTTAGCGCAGCGTGAGCAATGGCAGGCCCTCGTCAACGATCCCGGCTTGGTGTCGCGGGCCGTCGAGGAGACCCTGCGAAGCTCGCGCAAGGGCGGCGGTGGGACGATCCCGCGATATGCCAGCGCCGATCTTGAAGTCGACGGCGTCACCATCAAGACCGGAGAGCTCGTCCTGATCGACATCGCGGCCGCCAACCAGGATCCTGTGGCGTTCGCCGACCCCGATCGAGTGGACATCACGCGTTCGAGCCTGGCCCATTTGACGTTCGGCTACGGCCCACGGTATTGCCTGGGAGCACCGCTCGCCCGCGTCGAGCTGCAGGTGGCCTTGTCCCAGTTGGCATCTCGGTTCCCGACGCTGCGGCTGGCGGTCGAGGTCGACGAATTGACGATGCGAGCCGACGTGCTGGTGGGCGGGCTCACCGAGCTGCCAGTGCGCTGGTAGTTCGGCGTTAGTTTTCTCGGATGCCGTCGAGCCGCCGGGTGGCGTCCTCGAAGCCGGCCACGAGCTCGGCGATGATGTCGGCGACAGGCCGGATCTCATTCATCCGGCCGACGATCTGGCCGACCGGCATTGCGACGGTGTCGGGATTGTCCGACTCGTTCATCCGCTGATGGGCCTCGCTGACGAGAATGTTCTGCAGCGGCATCGGTAACGGCTCAGGCGCATCCGGAGCATCCCAGGCGTCGGTCCAGCGGGACTTGAGCAACCGTGCCGGCTTCCCGGTGTAGATGCGACGGCGCACAGTGTCGCTGGAGTTCGCACGCAGCAGCGCTTCCTGGATCGTCGAGACACCGCTCGGCTTGCGGTGGCCGAGGTCGTACTCCGCCGACGTCAAGAACGCCGAGCCCATCCAGACCCCTTGCGCGCCAAGGGCCAACGCCGCGGCCACCTGCCTGCCGGTGCCGATACCCCCGGCCGCCAACACCGGCGCCCTACCCTCAAGCGCATCAACGATTTCCGGCCACAGCACCATCGACCCGATCTCGCCGGTGTGCCCGCCTGCCTCATGGCCCTGCGCGACGACGATGTCGACGCCGTTCTCGACGTGGCGCTGAGCGTGTTTGGCACTGCCCGCAAGGGCGGCCACCGGGACACCGGTCTCGTGAGCCTGGTCGATGACATCCTTCGGCGGCGAGCCCAAAGCGTTGGCGATCAGTTTGATCGGATGCTTGAGCGCCACCTCGACGTGCGACCGCGCCACCGAATGCAGCCAGCCGAGCACGCCCTCGTTACGCTCCCCCTCGTCGGGCAGCGGCGGAACACCAAGGTCGGCAAGGGTTTTGGCAACGAAGTCGCGATGGCTCTGCGGGATCAGCTTGTCGATGTCGACGGCCGTGCCCTCCTGCGGGACCTTGGCGGGCATGACGATGTCGACGCCGTACGGCTTGCCGTCGGTGTTCTCGTCCATCCAGCACAGGACGTTCTCGAGATCTTCGGCCTCGTTGAACCGCACGCACCCGAGCACCCCGAGCCCGCCGGCCTTGCTGACCGCGGCTGCGACCTTCTCCGATGGCGTGAAGACGAAGATCGGATAGTCGATGCCGAAGCGGTCACACAGCTCGGTCCGCATCAGGACGATGTCCCCACATGGTTGGCGTGTGCATCGTCGGCGGGCCGCTCTTCGGTTTGATCTTTGGCCCAGCGATAGTCGGGCTTTCCGGCAGGTGTCCGATGGATCTCGTCGACCCACCAAACCTTGCGCGGCACTTTGTATCCCGCGATCTCCTGACGCACGAACGTGTCGAGTTCGGCGAGTGTCGGATTGGTGCCAGGCCGGCGGTGCACGACGGCGGCCACGCAGTTGCCGTACCGCTCGTCGGGAACGCCGACCACCAATGCGTCGAACACGTCCGGATGACCCTTGAGTGCGGCCTCCACCTCTTCAGGGTAGATCTTCTCGCCGCCGCTGTTGATCGACTGCGAACCACGGCCGAGCATCGTGACGCTGCCGTCCTCATCGACCTCCGCGTAGTCTCCCGGGATCGCATAGCGGACACCGTTGAAGGTCTTGAACGTCTCGGCGGTCTTCTTCTCGTCCTTGTAGTAGCCGACTGGGATGTTGCCCTTCTTGGCGATCATCCCGCGCACTCCGGAGCCCGGTTTGACCTCGTTACCGTCCTCGTCGAGAACGACGGTGCGGTGGTCGATCGTCACCCGCGGGCCGCCAGTGTGCGACTGGCCCTTGGCCACGATGCTGGTTCCGCCGAAGCCTGTTTCCGAGGAACCGATCGAGTCGGTGATCACCCGGTTGGGAAGCAGTTCGAGGAACTTCTCCTTGATGCTGGTGGAGAACAACGCGGCGGTGCTGGCGAGCAGGAACAGGCTGGACAGGTCGGGCTCGTGGCCGCCGTCATGCAGCTTGGTCAACGCGTCCAGCAGCGGGCGTGCCATCGCATCGCCGGTGAAGAACAGCAGATTCACCTTGTACTTCTCGATCGTGGCCCATACCTCGTCGGCATCGAACTCCGGTGCGAGAACAGTGGTTTGACCCGAGAAGAGGGACATCCAGGTAGCCGACTGCGTCGCACCGTGGATCATCGGCGGGATCGGGTAGCGGATCATCGGCGGATTCTCCGCAGCGGCCTTTGCCAGGTCGTATTCGTCCTTGACGAACTCGCCCGTCGCAAAGTCGGTGCCGCCGAACAACACTCGGTAGATGTCCTCGTGACGCCACAT
>DASRJA010000068.1:0-12766 GCA_035649695.1 Mycobacterium sp.
TACTCGGTATCGAGGTGGATCCGAACTTCATGAATAATGGCTATATTTACGCGAGCTATATCGCGGCGGACAACTACGAGGTGTTGTCGCGCTTCACCGTAACTGACCCATCGGCTGCGATTCTGACCGCCGACCCCGAGTCCGAAGTCGTCCTGCTGCACGGTACCCAGCTGGCTGCCGACGATCATCTCGCCGGTGCCGTGCGTTTCGGCCCGGATGGCAAGCTGTATTGGTCGGTGGGCAACAACGATTATTATGCCGTTACGACGCCCCCGCAGGGCTTCACTTACCCCAGCAACAACGCCCAGGATCTTTCCAACATCTACGGCAAGATTTTGCGGCTAAATCCTGATGGCACGGTGCCCGCCGACAACCCGTTCGTCAACACGGCTGGCGCTAACCCGTACATCTACGCCTACGGTTTCCGCAACCCATTCCGGATGACGTTTACACCCGACGGCCAACTGCTAGTTGGTGATGTCGGCCAGGAAGTCTGGGAAGAGGTCGACAACGTGACCGCTGGCGGCAACTACGGCTGGCCGCTAGCCGAAGGCCCCTGCAACGGCATCGGCACCACCAGCTGTTTAACGCCTTCCCCATTCGCCAACCCGATTTATGCCTACCTCCATACCGGCGGCGGCAATTCGATCACGGCAATCTTGGTCTATACCGGCTCGACATTCGGGACAAGCTATCAAAACAAGGTGTTCATCGCGGACTTCAACCAGCAATGGATCCAGGAGCTGACCTGCACTCCTGATTACTCGTCGTGCGCTAGCCCGACAATGTTTCAGGCCCAAGCCGGCCACATCGTCGAACTGATCCAGGGACCGGATGGCAACATCTATCAACTGACATTCGCTGCTCCGTCCCTTTCGCCCAATTCCGGTGAGCTTTCACGCATTGCCCCATCAGCCGGGTAAGCAAGCACCGATCGCCATCGTCACCGCCACATCAACCATTGGCTTGGCACTCTGGGCCCCGACCTTTCATCGCAAGGTTCGAGCGACCCAAATCCGGCTCCACCGCGGGCCTTGCATGGGCGTGTTTGGCCACGGCATCACGTTGGGGGCTGCTGACTACGGTGCAGTCTGCACGACCCGCCAACCCCACTGCCGCAAGGGAATTCGGCGGTTCACGCCGAAACCGGAATGCCATCAAACAGATTCGGCCGCTATCGCATTGAATCAAAACCGTAAGTGAGCGGAATCTATGTCCGAGCAACAACACGCCGACGATGACGAGGTATACCCGTGCCGCCGAGGGCCGTCCCTTCGAGGCGTGAAATGCGCAGCGGCCGACTTGCGCTCGCTCGCACCTGGCTAAAGGCGACTCGCGACGAAACTCGCGGCCTGATTCACCATCCCGGACTGCACATAGAGATAGTGCATGAAGGGGAGCAAGCTCTCCGAGCAAACCGGATCCAAAGGCATACACAAGTCAATGGCCTTGGCCCCGTACAGCGGGCTGATCGTGGTCAGCGGCCCACCCCCGGATTTCATCGATGGATTTCCGAAAACGGCGACCGCGACAACGTGATCAGCCACATCAGGCGGCATCGGAGCTGGAGTAAACCCCGGAGCGGGTGCTGTAGGGGCGGTGATGAGATCGATCACGCCCGCGCCTTGAGAATATCCACCGAGCACAATCCTGGTGCTGGGACAGTTCGCGGTCATGTACTGGACACGAGCGCTCGCATCCTGTGCACCAGAGGGGGCGGAGTTGGGATAATCATCGCCGGCAGGGTAATTGACTGCGTACACCCCGACCGACCTAGCGCCAACTTGCGGGCGCAACGAGTCGACAAATGCCTGTCCAACTCCTCCAATACCAGGTTGCTCGCCGGTGCCGCGTGCAAACACCACCTCGACGTCCGGGCATAGCGCAGCAGCAGTAGCGGAAGGGCTTTGGTGGGCGACATTGAGCAATAACAAGATCGTCAATGCCGCAGCACCCTGGATATGAGCAAACTGGCCTCCGGTCACTTGTCAATGCTGGCATACGCAGCGGACCTCGGCGACTCGCGCGCACTATGTCGGGGCCGTGTTGCCAGCTCCAGATGAACGTCGGCAAGGATCGGCCGCAGTGTTGGGCGGGCCCGACGACCTGACGGCCTTGCCGATAGCATCGACATCCATGACGAGCGTTTCTGAGCACAGGGCCGAGGCGGCCGCCGAGCACCAGATCGATATCCACACCACCGCGGGCAAGCTGGCCGACCTCCGCAAGCGGGCCGAAGAGACCCTGCACCCAGTTGGCGAGGCCGCGGTCGAGAAGACGCACGCGAGGGGCAAGCTGACTGCCCGTGAGCGCATCCTGGCGCTGCTTGACGAGGATTCCTTCGTCGAGCTCGATGCGCTGGCCCGCCACCGCAGCACCAACTTCGGCCTGGCCGACAAGCGGCCCCTCGGTGACGGTGTCGTGACCGGATACGGCACCATCGACGGCCGCGAGGTGTGCATCTTCAGCCAGGACGCGACGGTATTCGGCGGCAGCCTCGGCGAGGTCTACGGCGAAAAGATCGTCAAGGTCCAGGAACTTGCGATCAAGACCGGCCGTCCGCTGATCGGCATCAACGACGGCGCCGGCGCGCGCATCCAGGAGGGCGTCGTCTCGCTGGGCTTGTACAGCAAGATCTTCCACAACAACATCCTGGCGTCCGGCGTGATCCCGCAGATCTCCTTGATCATGGGCGCCGCGGCGGGCGGCCACGTGTACTCCCCCGCGCTCACCGACTTCGTCATCATGGTCGACCACACCAGCCAGATGTTCATCACCGGGCCCGACGTGATCAAGACCGTCACCGGCGAGGACGTCACCATGGAGGAACTCGGCGGCGCACACACGCACATGGCCAAGTCCGGCACTGCGCACTACGTCGCCTCGGGCGAGCAGGACGCCTTCGACTACGTCCGCGAGCTGCTGAGCTACCTGCCTTCCAACAACTACGCCGATCCACCGCGCTATCCCGCGCCGGTGCCGACGGGTGCGATCGAGGAGAACCTGACCGACGAGGACCTCGAGCTGGACACGCTGATCCCCGATTCACCGAACCAGCCGTACGACATGCACGAGGTGATCACCCGCATCCTCGACGACGACGAATTCCTCGAGGTGCAGGCCGGCTACGCCACCAACATCGTGGTCGGGTTCGGCCGCGTCGACGGCCGACCGGTCGGCATCGTCGCCAACCAGCCGACCCAGTTCGCCGGCTGTCTCGACATCAACGCCTCGGAGAAGGCCGCCCGGTTCGTGCGGACCTGCGATTGCTTCAACATTCCGATCGTCATGCTGGTGGACGTGCCGGGCTTCCTGCCGGGCACCGACCAGGAGTACAACGGCATCATCCGCCGCGGGGCCAAGCTGCTCTACGCGTATGGCGAGGCCACCGTCGCCAAGATCACCGTGATCACCCGCAAGGCCTACGGCGGCGCCTACTGCGTGATGGGGTCCAAGGACATGGGCGCAGACGTCTGCGTCGCATGGCCGACGGCGCAAATCGCGGTGATGGGCGCCTCCGGGGCGGTCGGCTTCGTCTACCGCCAGCAGCTGTCCGAGGCCGCCAAGAAGGGCGAGGACGTCGATGCGCTGCGCCTACAGCTGCAGCAGGACTACGAGGACACCCTCGTCAACCCGTACATCGCCGCCGAGCGCGGCTATGTCGACGCGGTGATCCCGCCGTCGCACACGCGCGGTTATGTGGGCACCGCGCTGCGTCTGCTGGAGCGCAAGATCACTCAGATTCCGCCGAAGAAGCACGGGAACATTCCACTGTGAGCGACGAACAGCACTACGAGCCGCACATCAAGGTCATCAAGGGCGAGCCGACCGAGGAGGAGCTCGCCGCGGTGATAGCCGTGCTCGCTGACGCGTCGGCGCGTCCCGCCGAGCCCAGGGAGCAGGAGCAGAACCTGTGGGGCCATCCGGTGGATCGGCTGCGCTATCCCAGCTTCAGCTGGCAGCGGGTGACCCTGCTGGAACGGACGCACATGCGCCGATGACGCGGGTGGTGCTTGCGTCGGCCTCTCCCGGTCGTCGTAAGGTGTTGCGCCAGGCGGGAATTGACCCCCTCGTCATCCTCTCCGGGGTAGACGAGGACGCCGTCATCGCGAGGCTTGACCCTGACGCCACGCCAGGCACTGTAACTACGGCGTTGGCCGCAGCGAAGGCCGACGCTGTCGCGCACGCCCTGGATCCTGCTGTCGCCGCCGATTGCGTTGTGATCGGCTGTGATTCGATGCTGTACCGAGACAGCGAGCTGTTGGGCAAGCCGGCGTCGACCGACGCGGCGCGCGAAGGCTGGCTGACGATGGCCGGCAAGTGCGGACAGCTGTACACCGGACATTGTGTGATTCGCTTGCGCGACAACAGGATCACCTATCGCGCCGCTGACGCGACTGCAACCACGGTTTGTTTCGGCGTACCCTTGCCTGCCGACTTGGACGCTTATGTGTCGAGCGGCGAACCTACGGCGGTGGCCGGCGGCTTCACGCTCGACGGACTCAGCGGATGGTTCATCGAGAGCATCGAAGGAGATCCCTCGGCAGTTATCGGTATCGGCCTACCGACCACACGACGGTTGTTGGAGCGGGCCGGCCTGACAGTTGCAGAGCTCTGGGCGACCAATCCAGTCCGATGAGCGCGACAAGACGCCGGATTGCCGTTACGTATGTCGGCGAGCGCCGCAAAGAGTCGAGACATCGATGGCAGACTTCATCAACGAGACCATCATGCTGGGTACCTGCCGGGTCGGCGTGGCTCAGCCACGCCGAGGAGACCAATGCCTCAGGAAGGCTCTGACGTATAGCGATGAACGTCTTCAGGTGCTGACGCTCGTGACTCCGGATGGCGCCTACGGTGGTCCTGCGCAAGTTGCGTTCAATCAGGCGAGTGAGATTCGTGCCCAGGGTTACTCATTGACGATCGCGGGCGGCTGCATGGGTTACCGCACGACGCCCGAGACCCTGTACGGCACGTCGGTGCGACTCTGCAGGTGCCCGGCAAGTCGTGCCATTCACGGGGCACGCGGGCATCGCCGCACCGTCGGTGATCTATTGATTCTCAAGAATCGCCGAAACATCGACGCGGTGCACGTGCACTTGGGCAGGGATCTGGTTTCGATGCCAGCAGCGCTACTCGGATTGCTTCTCAAGAAACGCGTGATCCTTCAACCCACGGAATGATCACCAAATCCAAGCATCCGATCGCGCGGGCGCTCGATCGCTTCCTGACCCGGCCGATCTTGCGGCGTGCCGTCCGGGTTACCGCCGTGGCGACTTCTGCTTCGCCCCAGCGTCTTTCACCCGCGTGCCACGGCCCAGCACGCGGTCGTCTACGCAGGACATCTGACCATCTTTGAGGTCTGGACGCACGCGGCCGCCCGCTTGCTGGCATGCTAGCCGGGTGACCTTGCGCCTCCCGCTTCGCGAATCCATTGGGTGCTCTTTGAGATGAGGCTGGTTGTCCACGACTATTCCGGACACCCCGGACAGGTCCACCTCAGCCGCGAGCTCGCCCGCCGAGGACATCAGGTAGAGCACCAGTTCTGCGCGTCATATACGACCGGACGTGGAGCGACGCGGCGCCGCAAAGGCGATCCAGACACCTTTACTGTGCGTGCCGTCGAGCTACCGAGGCCGTTCGCTCGTTACTCACCCATCTTGCGAGTGTGGCAGGAGCTGCAGTACGGCCAGATCGCTGCTCGGGCCGTCCTGGCCGCGCGACCGGATCTCGTTGTGCTGTCCAACGTAACCTTGATATCCCTGTTTCTGCTCACATTGTGCCTTCGGATACGGCGGGTGCCGTATGTGTTTTGGCAGCAAGACATTTACAGCGATGCGATAGGCGTGGTTGCTCGTAAGAGGCTGGGTCGGGTTGGCGGACTCATCGGCAGGCTTGCGAGCCGCACCGAATGCAGTGTCGCGCGAGGCGCCGCCGCAATTGTCGCGATCAGCGACACATTCATCGAGCAGCTCGACGCGTGGGGCATCCCAGCGAGCAAAGTTCAGGTCATTCCCAACTGGGCCGCGATCGACGAGATGCCCGCCCGGCCCCGGGACAACGCCTGGGCGAAGGCTCATGGGTTGGTTGGTTCTCCCGTTGTGATGTACGCGGGCACGCTCGGGTTGAAACACAATCCCTCGGTGCTCGCGACACTCGCGCGGTCAGCGCCGACCGGCTGCCGCGTCGTGGTCGTATCCGAGGGGCTGGGCCGCGAATGGCTGGAATCGAACGCCGCGTCAGAGCCGAGGCTGGTGCTGCTTGACTACCAGCCCTATGAGCAGCTCCCCGACATGCTCGCGAGTGCCGATGTGCTGGTGGTCGTGCTGGAGCAAGATGCGAGCCGCTATTCGGTTCCGTCGAAGGTGTTGAACTACCTTTGCGCCGGCCGTCCGGTCTTGGCGCTGCTGCCTGCCAACAACGCCGTCGCTCAGATGATTGAGGCTGCGCAGGCGGGGCTCGTGGTAGATCCCGGCAACGCCGATGAGGCGTCTGCCGTGCTCAACCAACTGCTCACGGATTCGAATATCCGGCAGAAGATGGGAGCATCCGCTCGCCGCTACGCCGAACAGGCCTTCGACGTAGAGGCCGTCGGTGACCTCTTTGATTCGGTATTCCGTGCCGTTTACGATCGACGCGCTCATTCTCAAAAGCAAACGTAGATTACTCTCGACAGCAAACGTAGGTTCCCGTATGCCAAGATTTTACGATCGTCAAGCATTAGAGGCGTACCACGCCCTAGGATGGACTGCAGGTGATTAGCGCGCAAGAGACGGTTCTGGTCGCAGGGGCGGGTGGGTTCATCGGCGGACATCTCGCCAGGACCCTTAGCGAGCAGGGCCTGCGCGTCCTTGGTGCCGATGTCAAGCCGTTGGACGAGTGGTACCAGATCCCAAGCGGCGTGGATGCTCGCCAGCTGGACCTCGCCAGGCTCGACGATTGTCACGAAGCCGTTCGTGGCGTCGACGTCGTGTACAACCTTGCGGCCGACATGGGCGGCATGGGGTTCATCGAGACCCACAAGGCCGACTGCATGCTGTCGGTGCTCATCAGCACCCACATGCTGCTGGCCGCGAAAGACGCCGGGGTCCAGCGATTCTTCTACTCCAGTTCTGCCTGCGTATACGCCGCTGACAAGCAGGTGGACGCCAACGTCACCGCACTCAAGGAGGACGACGCCTACCCGGCGATGCCGGAAGACGGTTATGGGTGGGAGAAACTGTTCAGCGAGCGCATGAGCCGGCACTTCCTGGAGGACTTCGGCCTGCAGACGCGGGTTGCCCGCTATCACAACGTCTACGGCCCCATCGGCAGCTTTGAGGGTGGCCGCGAAAAGGCGCCCGCCGCCCTCTGCCGCAAAGTCGCACAGGCTGTGCTCTCCGGCCAGCACGAGATCGAGATCTGGGGGGACGGCGAGCAAACCCGTAGCTTCATGTATGTCGACGACTGCGTCGACGGAACGCTGAAAGTGACCGCCGGGCACAGCCCCCTGCCTGTCAATGTCGGCAGTTCAGAACTGGTGAGCATCAACGAGATGGTCAGCGTCATCGAGCAAATCGCCGGTATCACGGTAAAGCGGAACTACAAATTGGACGCGCCTCTCGGCGTGCGCGGACGCAATAGCGACAACACGTTGATTCAGGAAATTTACGGTTGGGAACCGTCGATCCGGCTCGCTGACGGCCTCGAGCGCACGTACCAGTGGATCTTCGACATACTGTCAGCGCGGGAACGCCGGTCAGCCGTGGGCTGACCGGTCAGCCGTCGGCTATCAGGCGCCGAGCGCGGTGCCTGCAGGATCGGCCACCACTTCGAGCCAAATTGACGACGGATACGCACCCTCGGCGTTTGCGAGCGTTTGCGGAGGTAACGCCGCGCTCGGTTTCATCCGATTGCTGTAGGTCGGAATGCTCTCCTACACCCGCTGTTGCGCGGCATCGTGCAACAGCGCAGGCGAGCCGGGTCTCAAACCGCGGATTGTCCGCGAGATAAGCATGAAGCAGGGCGCGCTCAGGCCAGAAGAACGCGGCGGCCTTGGTCATCGCCGAACTTGGGTCCGTTGTCGGGAAATCGCTGAAGGCAAAGTTAAGCCAATCGGCTCGGCAGCCATATGCCAACCACGGCGCAATTCAGAGATCTCGCTAGGCTCATGGTGTGACGCTGCCTGCCGATCCCGATCCCCCCCTGCAGTCGTATGCCCATCCCGAACGCCTGGTCACCGCCGATTGGCTATCGGGCAACCTGGGCCGCCCGGGGCTTGCCATCGTCGAGTCCGACGAAGACGTGCTGCTCTACGACACCGGCCACATTCCCGGCGCGGTGAAGATCGACTGGCACACCGACCTCAACGACCCGCACGTCCGCGACTACATCAACGGCAAGCAGTTCGCCGAGCTGATGGACCGCAAGGGCATCTCCCGCGACGACACCGTGGTGATATACGGCGACAAGTGCAACTGGTGGGCGGCCTACGCACTGTGGGTGTTTACCTTGTTCGGCCATCCCGATGTCCGGCTGCTCGACGGCGGGCGTGACCTCTGGATCAACGACGGTCGCGATACCACGCTGGACGTGCCGTCCAAGGAGACCACCGGCTACCCCGTCGTCGACCGCGACGACACGCCGATCCGCGCCTTCAAGGACGACGTCCTGGACATCCTTGGCAAGCAACCGCTGATCGATGTGCGGTCGCCGCAGGAGTACACCGGCGAGCGCACCCACATGCCGGACTATCCCGAGGAAGGCGCGTTGCGCGGCGGCCACATCCCCACCGCCCGGTCCATTCCGTGGGCAAAAGCCGCGCAGGACAACGGGCGCTTCCGCGGCCGCGACGAACTCGAACAGCTCTACGGCTTCCTCGCTCCCGACGACAAGACCGTCGTGTATTGCCGCATCGGTGAGCGGTCCAGCCATACCTGGTTCGTGCTGACCCACCTGCTGGGCAAGCAGGGCGTGCGCAACTACGACGGCTCCTGGACCGAATGGGGCAACGCCGTGCGGGTGCCCGTCGCCGTCGGAGAGGAACCCGGCGAAGCGCCATGACCATGCCGGCGGCTTTGACCGAGGTGGTGTCGGACTTCAAAGAGGTGCAGGGGCAGGACAAGCTGCGGCTGCTGCTGGAGTTCGCCGATGAGCTGCCACCGCTGCCTACGGAGCTCGAAGAGGCTGCTATGGAGCCGGTGCCTGAATGCCAGTCGCCGCTGTTTCTGCACGTCGACGCGGCCGACCGGGAGAAAGTCAGGCTGTACTTCAGCGCGCCCGCCGAGGCGCCGACAACCCGGGGATTCGCTGCCATTCTCGCGACAGGCCTCGACCAGCAACCTGCCGCCGACATCCTGGCTGTGCCCGACGACTTCTACACTGATCTGGGTTTGGCGGCATTGATCAGCCCGCTGCGATTACGAGGCATGTCGGCCATGCTGGCGCGGATCAAGCGGCGGCTCCGGGGCGAGTAGAAAAGCTACTCATCGGTAGGAGACCACCGCTCGGCGCGCTCACATGAGCGCCCCTTAAACTGCCGGGGATACATTCTTAAAGACGTTTCTTAGAGAACATGCCGTCAGGAGGCGCAGTGGCTAGTCATGCCAGCTCAAGGATCTCCAAGGTGCTGGTCGCCAATCGCGGGGAGATCGCGGTCCGGGTGATCCGAGCTGCCAAGGATGCCGGGCTTCCAAGCGTGGCCGTCTACGCCGAACCGGACGCCGATGCGCCTCACGTACGGCTGGCCGACGAGGCCTTCGCGCTCGGCGGCCAGACCTCGGCCGAGTCCTACCTCGACTTCGCCAAGCTGCTCGATGCGGCCGAGAAGTCGGGCGCGAACGCGATCCACCCGGGCTACGGATTCCTTTCCGAGAACGCGGATTTCGCGCAGGCGGTGATCGACGCGGGCCTGATCTGGATCGGCCCCAGCCCACAGTCGATCCGCGACCTCGGCGACAAGGTGACCGCGCGCCACATCGCTGCGCGCGCCAAGGCGCCGCTGGTGCCCGGCACCCCGGACCCGGTGAAGGACGCCGACGAGGTAATCGCGTTCGCCAACGAGTACGGCCTGCCGATCGCGATCAAGGCGGCGTTCGGCGGCGGCGGCCGAGGGATGAAGGTCGCCCGCACCGTCGAGGAGATCCCCGAGCTGTTCGACTCGGCCACGCGCGAGGCGACCGCGGCGTTCGGCCGCGGCGAGTGCTTCGTCGAGCGCTACCTGGACAAGCCGCGCCACGTCGAGGCGCAGGTGATCGCCGACCAGCACGGCAACGTCGTCGTCGCAGGCACCCGCGACTGCTCGCTGCAGCGCCGGTACCAGAAACTGGTCGAGGAGGCGCCCGCGCCGTTTTTGACCGACGCGCAGCGCAAGGAGATCCACGAGTCGGCCAAGCGCATCTGCAAGGAGGCGCACTACTACGGCGCAGGCACCGTGGAATACCTGGTGGGCCAGGACGGGCTGATCTCCTTCCTCGAGGTCAACACCCGCCTGCAGGTCGAGCACCCTGTCACCGAGGAAACCGCCGGCATCGACCTCGTGTTGCAGCAATTCCGGATTGCCAACGGCGA
Source organism: Mycobacterium sp. (assembly GCA_035649695.1). Taxonomy (GTDB): domain Bacteria; phylum Actinomycetota; class Actinomycetes; order Mycobacteriales; family Mycobacteriaceae; genus Mycobacterium. Next base: position 10,549 of record DASRJA010000068.1, read on the forward strand.
GAAGCTGGACATCACCGAGGATCCGGAGCCGCGCGGCCACGCGATCGAGTTCCGCATCAATGGCGAGGACGCCGGCCGCGGCTTCCTGCCAGCGCCCGGCCCGGTCAGCAAGTTCGAGGCGCCGAGCGGCCCCGGCGTACGGATGGACGCTGGGGTCGAAACCGGCTCGGTGATCGGCGGACAGTTCGACTCAATGCTGGCCAAGCTGATCGTGCATGGCGGCACCCGTGAGGAGGCGCTGGCCCGCGCCCGCCGCGCGCTGGACGAGTTCCACGTCGAGGGCCTGGCCACCGTGATCCCGTTCCACCGCGCGATCGTGTCCGATCCCGCGTTCATCGGTGACGGCGACGGCTTCACCGTGCACACCCGCTGGATCGAGACGGAGTGGAACAACACCGTCGAGCCGTTCACCGGCGGGGACCCGATCGAGGAAGAGGACACCATCCCGCGGCAGACGGTCGTGGTCGAGGTCGGCGGACGTCGGCTCGAGGTGTCGCTGCCCGGCGACCTCGCGATCGGCAACGGCGGCGCCCCCGCCGGCGGCGGCAACGTCCTTCGCAAGAAGCCCAAGCCCCGTAAGCGCGGCGCGCACGCCGGTGCCGCCGCATCCGGCGACGCGGTGACTGCCCCGATGCAGGGCACCGTGGTCAAGGTCGCCGTGGAAGAGGGCCAGCAGGTGTCGGCGGGCGATCTCGTCGTCGTCCTCGAGGCGATGAAGATGGAAAATCCGGTCACCGCCCACAAGGACGGCACCATCACTGGGCTCGCCGTCGAAGCCGGCGCCGCGATCACCCAGGGCACGGTGCTGGCGGAGATCAAGTAGCTCTCGCGCGCCGAACGTTCCTTACCGCTCGAAATTTTCGCGATTTTTCGAGTGGTACGGAACGTTCGCGCCCGTCCGGGCAGCCTAGTCGGGGGTTACCAGGCTGCGCTGTTCCAGCAGCGTGCCGAAGTAGCGGGCCTGCGGATCGACGACGACCGTCGTGTCGGTGCCGCGCCTGCCCAACACGTCTCGAGCCATCCGTTCGAACGAAACCTTTTCCGGCCCACCGATATTCACGATGCCGTTGAGTGGGTCTGCGACGGCCGCACGGGCGACGTCCCTCGCGACGTCGTCGGCGGCGACCGGCTGAATCAACGCGTCGGGAACCCGCACCTCGTCGCCGGCGAACATCGTGTCGGTGATGGCGTCGGTGAACTCGGCGAACTGCGTTGCCCGCACGATCGTGTATGGCAGGCCGGACTCGGCGATGATCTTTTCCTGCACCACCTTCGCCCGCATGTAACCGCTTTCGGGTAACCCGTCGACGCCGACGATCGACAGCGCGACGTAGTGGCCGACGCCGGCGCGCTTCGCCTCATCCACCAGATTGGTGGTCGCCTTCGTGAAGAACTCCATCACGGGATCGTCTTCGAACGACGGGGAATTCAGAACGTCGATGAGCGCGTCGGCGCCACTCAGCGCCTCGGCCAGGCCGTCGCCGGTCAGCACGTCGACTCCCGAGGCGCGTGAAGCCGCGACGACGTCGTGCCCGTCGGCGGTCAGCAGGTCGACCACCTTCGTGCCGATGAGGCCGCTCCCGCCAACAACTGTGATCTTCATGCCTACCATCAGACGCGTGGAACCCGTCGAAATCAATGCCGGTGCTTGGTATTTGCGCGCCCTGCGCGCAGATGACCGCATCGACGACCGGCCGGCGCTCGCCGAACTGGGCGAAACCGACGGGGGTTACGTACAGAACCGAGCTGCCCAGTGGGAGTCCGATACGACGTACTCCTGGGCAGTGTGTGAGCCGACGACGGGTGAATTACTCGCCGAGGTGACGCTGTATCCGGCCACCGGGCTGATCGGCTTGCGCGCACGACCCGGCCACGCCGACGCCGCACAGGCCGCTGGGCACGCCGTGCGGCGGTTCGCCGACAGCCTGTAGGCAGCTATCGCGTGTCGATGTCCGCGCCCGACGCTAGGTCGGCGCAGTCGACGGCGACCACGTCGGGGCGGCCAGCGAGAAATGCCCGCGCGCCCTCGTCGCCGCGTAGCCCGTCGAGCAGATCCGGCCAGTATCGGCGCGCGATGACGACGGGATGCCCCGGCCGGTCGCCGTAACGGGCGCGGGCAAGTCCCGACGCCGACGAGCGCGCCGCATCGAGCACGCGTCGCACCGTGTCGGAGCCGACGTCGGGCGTGTCGACCGTGTGCAGTACGGCGTAGGCGGCG
>DASRJA010000069.1:0-15379 GCA_035649695.1 Mycobacterium sp.
CGATCGGTGCGGTGTTCAACAACGCCGGCGTCGCCACGGCCTCCAGCGTGCTCGACGCGATACCCGAGGACGACCAATGGCTGTGGAACATCAACTTCCACGGCGTGGTCAACGGCACCCGTGCGTTCTTGCCGATCCTCGTCGAGCAGAACGAGGGTGCGATCGTCAACACGTCGAGTGTGTTCGGCCTTGTCGGCATGCCCCACCAAAGCGCGTACTGCTCAGCCAAATTCGCCGTCCGCGGCTTCACGGATTCCCTTCGCCAGGAGTTGCGCGGCACCGGCGTGACCGCCATCAACGTGCACCCCGGCGGCATCAACACCAACATCGTGCGCAACGCCCGGTGGCGCAAGGATCCCCACGGACGTGGCCGCAGCCAAGAACAGATGGTTCAGGAATTCGCCGCGATCACGCTGACGCAGCCGGACAAGGCCGCCGAGATCATTCACCGCGGAGTAGAGCAGGGCAAGGCGCGGATCCTTGTCGGGCCCGACGCCTATCTGTTCGACACGCTTGGGCGGTTGGCGCCGACGCGCTACTACGACATTCTCGGTCGGCTCGAATCCGTCCTGCGGCGACGCAGCCAGACGAACGTCGTGCCTGAGGTGGCCGTGCCGTGACCGCGGCGGTGCACCTGCCCCCGGGGCCACGCTGGCCGGTTCCCCTCCAAGGCCTTGCATACATCGCGTCGCGCCGCCGCATGATGCAGGCCTTGCGCAAGCGCTATGGCAGCTCGTTCACCGTGAGGCTGCCGTTCTTCGGGCCGACGGTCGTCATCAGCGATCCCGCACTGGTGAAGCAGTTCTTCCAGACGCGAACCGATGTCGTGCGCAATGTGGAACCCAATCTCGACCTGGTGCTGGGCCCTGGTTCGACGTTCGGGTTGCAGGACGAACAGCATCGCCGACGCCGCAAGCTGCTGGTTCCGCCGCTTCACGGCAAGCGGATGCGCGCGTACGAGGATCTCGTTGAGGAAGAAACGCTCAAGGAGATCGCCACCTGGCCCGAGGGCCGGGAGTTTGCGGTACTGCCGTCGACGAACCGGATCACCCTCAACGTGATCCTGCGCGCAGTGTTCGGCGCCGAGGGTGCCGAGTTCGATGCGCTGCGCAAGGTGATGCCCCCGCTGGTGGAACTGGGATCGCATCTTGCTTTCCTGCCATGGCTGCACCGCGACCTGGGTCCATGGAGCCCGTGGGGCCGATTCCTCGGCCAGCGAAGGCAATTCGACGAGATCGTCGGGTCACTGATCGACCGCGTCGACGCCGACCCGAATATCGAGCAGCGCGACGACGTGTTGTCTCTGATGTTGCAGGCTCGCTACGAGGATGGAACGGCGATGTCGCGCAGCGATCTCGCCGACGAACTGTTCACACTGCTTGCCGCTGGGCACGAAACCACCGCAACGCAATTGGCGTGGGCCGTCGAACGGCTGCGCAGGCATCCGGCCGTGTTGTCGCGACTCGTCGACGAGGTTGATACTGGCAGCTCGGATCTGCTGCAGGCGACCATTCACGAGGTGCAGCGCAATCGGCCGGTCATCGACGGTGCGGCTCGGCAGGTCATCGCGCCGACAATGCCGTTGGGGGAGTGGGTCATTCCGCACGGCTACACCGTCCAGGTCGACATCCCACTGACACATCAGAACGCCTATCCGGATCCCGAGCGGTTCGACCCGGACCGGTTCATGGAGTCGAGCCCGGATATGTATTCGTGGGTGCCGTTCGGCGGGGGCGCGCGGCGTTGCCTGGGCGCGGCGTTCGCGAACATGGAGATGAATGTCGTGTTACGGACGCTTCTGCGCAAGTTTCGGTTCGTGCCAACGGCATCGCGACCTGAGCGATTGCACAGCCGTGGCGTAGCCTTCGCACCGAGTGGCGGCGGCCGCGCCGCTGTCTATCGACGTATCCACACGGCCGCGTCGGACAACCTGCGGAAGAGCGCGCGCGTTAGCGTTTGACATCATGCGCGCGGTCGTCATCACCAAGCACGGAGACCTCTCGGTCCTGCAGGTGCAGGAACGTCCCGATCCGCCACCGCCGGGGCCGGGGCAGGTGTGCATCACGGTGCGCGCGGCCGGGGTCAACTTCGCCGACCACCTCGCCCGCGTCGGGCTGTATCCCGATGCGCCGAAGCCACCCATGGTCGTCGGTTACGAGGTGGCCGGGGTCATCGAGGCTGTCGGCGACGGCGTCGATGCTGCACGGGTGGGGGAGCGGGTGTTCGCGGGCACCCGATTCGGCGGGTATGCGGAGATCGTCAACGTGCAAGCGCTCGACGCGGTGCCAATCCCAGACTCGCTGACTTTCGAGCGGGGTGCGGCCATCCCGGTGAACTACGCCACCGCGTGGGCGGCGCTGCACGGCTACGGGTCGCTGCGTCCCGGCGAACGTGTGCTGATTCATGCGGCGGCAGGTGGTGTCGGCATCGCGGCGATCCAGCTGGCCAAGGCCGCCGGAGCCGAGGTGCATGGCACCGCGTCACCGGGTAAGCACGCCCGGCTGGCCGAGCTGGGTGTCGACCGTGCCATCGACTACCGCCGCGACGGCTGGTGGAAAGGCTTGCCGCCGTACGACATTGTCCTCGACGCGATCGGCGGCAAGTCGCTGAAGCGCTCGTATGACCTGCTGCGCCCCGGGGGCCGGCTTGTCGGCTACGGCGCTTCGGCCATGCAACAGGGCGAGAAGCGATCGCTGCGCACCGCGCTACCGCAACTGTTGTCGATGGTGCGCGGTTTCAATTTGGTCAAGCAGCTGTCGGAGTCCAAGACCTTGATCGGGCTGAACATGCTTGCGCTGTGGGACGATCGCGGCACGCTGCAGCCGTGGATCGAGCCGCTGTCGAAGGCGATGTCCGACGGTGTGGTCCAACCGGTAGTCCACGCGGCGGTGCCGTTCGCCAACGCCGGTGAAGCCCATCGCATCCTGGCCGCCCGCGAGAACGTCGGCAAGGTGGTGTTGGTGCCTTAAGCGGTGGCTTGCGCTCGCTCGAGAAGTGTCGGGTCGTGCGCGCAGACGATCATCAGGTCCGGGTCCTGACGCCGATACAGCTCGACGAGGCGAGCATGGTTGGCCAGCACCGCCTTTCGATCGAACGCGACCATGGACTCCATCGCCGTCAGCGCCCGCGGCACTGCTGTGCCGTCGAGCGTGCCGTAGTGATAGAAAGCATCGCCGGCGTGTAGCACCCATCGATGGCCGGCATCGACGGCCACGCAGGCGTGCCCACGGGTGTGCCCGGGCAGCGAAACGAGCGCAATGCCCGGCGAGATCTCGTCGAGTTCCTTGGCGGCGGCGAACCCGCGCCACTTTTCGCCGCGTGGGTCGTGCTCCACGATGTTGGGTTCGTGCGCCCACTGCGCGGAGCGGTAGCGAATCTTCTCCTGCCGCGACGGGGCCCAAATCGCGCCGAGCGCCTCGGCGGCGGTGAGGTGGATCTGCGCGTGCGGGAAGTCAGAAAGCCCGCCCGCGTGGTCCATATCCATATGCGTGATGACGATGTGCCGCACGTCATCTCGCACGAAGCCAAGTCGTTTTATCTGATGCGCGACGGTTTCCTCGTGAGCCAGGATCGCTCGGACCATGCGCCGGGTCGGGCCCACCCTTCTCGGATCGTCGCAGTCATGGGTCCCAAATCCGCTGTCGACCAAGACCAGCCCGTTGTTGCTTTCGATCAGCAGCACGTGGCAGACCATTGGGGCGGTCGGCATCCTCATGGTGCCGCAGTTGAGATGGTGGACCTTCATGACAATCCCAGCCGCGACGTGAGCAGCTGCTCGACCTCATGTTGCGCCGCAACGAGATCGACGTGGTCGTCGAGGACGCGCTGCAATGCCACACCCCGCAACATCGCGATGATCACCGTCGCCAGACCATGCGGGTCGACGGTGTCGCTCACGTCCCCGGCGGTGACGGCCAGCTGAATGCGCTTCTCGATCTCTTCGCGGAACTCACGGTCGGCGGAGATCATCTGCGGCCTGATGTCCTCGGACGGCCCAGCGACCGCATCGGCCCACAGCACCAGCCGAGCCCGATTCACCGGTTGCAGGTCGGAGACCACGTGGAAGTAGAAGTCGATCAATTGCCGCAATTGGTCGATCGGTGAATCCGATTGGCTCTCTTCGACCATCGCGTCGCGGAACTGGCTGGTGACCGTGTCGACGAGTCGCTGCATCATGGCACCCTTGGACCCGAAATGGTGGGTCGCCAGGCCGCGGCTGTAGCCGGCGCGCTCGCCGACATTGGCGAGCGTCACCTTGCCCGGGCCGACCTCACCGACGAGCTCTGCGGCGGCCTGAACCAGCCGCCGTTCGGCTTCGATGCGGCGGTGCTCCTGCGTGCGCGGCAGGCTGGAGTCAGCCATCGACATTCCCGGCCATGGCGAGCAGTTCGCCGCGACCGATCTGAGTGACCAGGCTGGCCGTGTCGAAGTAGATGCGTTCGTTCACGATCCGATCGCCTTCGAAGAAGAACACCGCGATGAGGGGAACACGAAACGCCTTGCCCGTCGGCGGAAGTCCGTAGAACTCGCCGAGATTCGTTCCGAGCAAGTCGAATTCGACGATCACGGCATCGTCGGCGACGTGGAAGCGCACATTGTCATGGCGTTGGTCGGGGAAGGCGGTGCGAGTCGTCAGGTAGTAGCCCATCACCTCGTCGTCACCGTCGTAGATCTGACCGGTGGCCATGATCTCGTAGTGCGGATGGCCGTTGAACGTGGCCAGCGTGGCGTCGAACTCCTTCGTCACCTCGGTGTCCATGTGCTCGCGGATGATCGCGAGGCGCTGTTGCCGTAGGTCGTCGGTGATCACGAGCACTCCTCCATAACTTGCTTGTTGACGAACAAGTTACGGTACGAGGTGGTACCGCGTCAAGGTGTGAGCCTATTTTTGCTTGGACGCGCGAGCGAGAAGGCGGAGCAACATCTGGCAGAGCACCGCCAACGGCGCTTTAACGAGCGGGAATTTCGCGGTGGAGGAGATGGTGTAGCTGATGTGGGTGCCCGGGGCGGCCGGGGTCAGCCGCACCTCTCCGGTGTAACCCGGGAACGGCGTGCCCGAAAGGGCCCTGTAGCCGAGCAGGTTCGGAGCCTCGAAGGCCACGACCTCCTCGACGATGTCGGGGGCCGGGCCCGGCGACGCAATACGCCGGATGGCGCCGACGCCGTTGGGATCGTCTGTGCCGACCCTGTCCATCGTCACCGTGATGCCGGGACCCCACTGGCTCATCCCGACGTGGTTGCTCAGTTTGTCCCACACGGTTTCGATGGGTGCGGCGACCATGGTTTGCGAGGTGACTTGCATTGTGACTCCCTAGGGGCTTTGGCCTGCTCGTACAGCGTCAAGTCATGTGAGCAAACCATAAACATGTCGGGTTCCCGGCGTCCATACAGCTCGTTGAGTCGAGCGTGGTTCTGCTGCACCATCTTTCGATCGAATGCAGTCGCCGTCTCGAATGCGGCGATCGCACGCGGCATCCGTGTTCCGTCGATTGTGCTGTGGTGAAAGAAGGCGTCGCCGCAGTGCAGCACCCAGCGATCGCCGGCGTCGACCGCCACACACGCGTGGCCGCGGGTGTGCCCGGGGAGCGATATCAGCGCGATACCCGGCGATACCTCGGTGAGTTCCTTGGCCGCGGCGAATCCGCGCCACTTCTCGCCGTCCGGGGTGTGCTCGATGACCTTGGGGCCGTGCGCCCATTGCACCGCGCGGAAGCGGATCCGCTCGTTGAGGGACGGGGCGCGCAGCATGCTGTCCGCCTCCGCAGTGGTGACGTGTATCTGGGCTTCGGGGAAATCGGAGATGCCGCCGATGTGGTCGGGGTCGAAATGGGTGATGACGATGTGGCGCACGTCCTCGCGGCGAAAGCCAAGCCGCTCAACCTGATTGATGGCGGCCTCCTGATGATCGAGCGCCGGGCGAAGAATTCGCCTCGCCGGACCCAGGCGGCGCGCGGGATCGGCGCAGTCCTTCGACCCGAAGCCAGCGTCGATGAGCACCAGATCATTGTCGGTCTCGACGAGAAGGACGTGGCACACCGTCTTGCCGCACAGAATCGGGTGCATCGTCCCGCAGTTGAGGTGGTGAACCTTCACACGTGCAGTGTCACACGCCAGACGGCACCTCGATGTCGGCAATTTTGTGCCGACGCTGCCGCTCAATGGTCGCGAAGTAGAAGGCGTACGCGAATGCGCAGCTGGTGAAGAGGCTCGATACGAAGAACAACCACGGGCGGCGGATGTTACGCCGCCGCCCGTCGAGGATGGTGTACAACGGCAGCAGAAGAACATTGACGATCGTGTAGTCCGCGCTGGCCGAAGCTGCGGCGGGATTGGCGTAACCCAGCGAAATGAATTGGGACCAGTCGGCCCCCTCGCCCCAGAACGGGTTCGCCGAGTACTCGTACACATAGTTGATGTTGAAATACCAGCACAGCGGGAGCGACGCGAGACCGATCGCCCAGAACGCAATTTCCAGGGCGGAGAACCGCGGACCGTCCGGGGGGCGGGAAAAGATCTTCGGATTCGATGCGACGGTGAACCAGACGACGGCGATGCCGAGGAGCGCGTGCACGACGAGGGAGACCATTCCCGGAGTCTCGCCACCGATCTGAGTTTTGTCAATATTGACACAACCGAGTTGGGGTACCTTACGCACATGGTCCGGCCTGCCCAAACGGCGCGCAGCGAGCGTACGCGCGAGGCTTTGCGGCGCGCAGCGCTGGTGCGGTTCATCGCGCAGGGGGTCGACGAGACGTCGGCCGAACAGATCGCGGGCGACGCCGGCGTCTCGCTGCGCACTTTCTATCGCCACTTCGCGTCGAAGCACGATCTGTTGTTCGCCGACTACGACGCGGGCGTCCACTGGTTCCGCGTCGCGCTGGCGGATCGCCCAGCCGATGAGCCGATCATCGAATCCGTGCAGGCGGCGATCATGGCTGCGCCGTATGACGATTGGGCAGTCACTCAGATCGCCTCGTTGCGTGCCCAGGAACTCGATCCCGGTCGGATCGTGCGGCATATCCGCCAGCTGGAGGCCGATTTCGCCGACGCGATCGAGGATCGGCTTGCCGGTGACAATCCGCCGCAGGCCGGCACCGACGAGCGGATGCTCATCACGGTCACCGCACGTTGCATCGCCGCCGCGGTGTTCGGCGCGATGGAGGTCTGGATGCTCGGCAACGACCGGTCACTGCCGGAGCTCGACCGGCTCTGCCGCGCCGCGCTGAAATCGTTGAGGACGGGGCTTGGCGACACGGACTAACGCGTAGTTTCGTCAATATTGACAAAACTACGCCGTGCGTGTCAGCCTCAGCCGATGGCGGACTACGACGCGATTGTCATCGGCGCGGGCCACAACGGACTGACTGCGGCCACACTTCTGCAGCGTGCGGGGTTACGCACGCTCTGCCTCGACTCCAAGCTGTACGCCGGCGGGATGGCGTCGACGGTGGAACTGTTCGACGGCTACAAGTTCGAGATCGCCGGCTCGGTGCAGATTCCGACGTCGGTAGCGGTGAGCCGCGAACTCGGGCTCGACGAGCTGCCGAACGTCGAGCTCGATGTGATGTCGGTATCCCTGCGCGGCGTCGGCGACGATCCCCTCATCTACTACACCGACCCGATGAAGCTGATGACGCACATCAACGACGTGCACGGTGCGGAGGCCGTCAACGGGATGGCCGGCCTGTTGGCCTGGTGCCAAGCGCCGACGCGGGCGCTGGGACGTTTCGACGCCGGCAAGCCCCCGAAAACCCTCGACGAGATGTACGCCTGCGCGACAACCGAATTCGAGCGCTCGACGATCACCGACCTGCTGTTCGGCTCGGTCACCGACGTGCTCGACCGGTACCTGCCAGACAAGGAGAAGCACGGCGCGCTGCGAGGCATGCTGTCGCTGCTGGCGTGCAATACCACCTACCGCGGGCCAGCGACTCCCGGCACCGCGGCGGCGCTCGCGTACGGATTCGCTGTCCCGGACGAGAACGCGCTGTTGGTCAAGAAGGTGCGAGGCGGTATCGGGGCGCTCACGTCGCACCTGTGCGACGTCTTCACCGCGAACGGCGGTGAACTACGGCTGCGCAGCAAGGTCGACGAGATCCTGGTCGCCGACGGGCGTATTACCGGGGTCCGCCTCGAAGACGGCACGACATTCACTACACCGGTCGTCGTTTCGGGCATCGCACCCGACCTCACGATCAACGGATTGGTCGACGGCGCCGCCGTGCCAGCAGACATCAGGGAGCGGTTCTCGCGCGTCGACCACCGCGGCAGCTACCTGCAGATGCACTTCGCACTCGACGGCATACCGGAATTCGCATCGCCCTACGAATTGCTCAACGACCCCGCGATGCAGTCGAACATCGGGATTTTCAGCACGCCTGAGGAGCTGCAACAACAGTGGGAGGATTGCCGACGCGGCATTGTGCCGGCCGACCCGTCCATCGCCGTGCAGATTCCGTCCGTCAACGACCCCGACCTGGCACCGCCCGGCAAGCACGCGGCGTCGGCGTTTTCGCTGTGGTTCCCGATCGAGGAGGGCGACGCAGGTTACGGCGAGATGAAAGTGGAGATGGGGCAACGGGTCATCGACAAGATCACCCGGCTCGCGCCCAACTTCGAAAGCCTGATCCTCAGGCACACCACATTCACGCCTAAGCACATGGGCACCATGTTCGGCGCACCTGGCGGCGACTACTGTCACGGGCTGATTCATCCCGACCAGATCGGGACCAACCGGCCAGGGCCGAAAGGCTATGTCGACCAACCGATTCCGATCGACGGGCTGTACCTCGGGAGTGCCGGGTGCCACGGCGGGCCAGGGATCACGTTCATCCCCGGCTACAACGCCGCACAGGCGGTACTCGCCGACGCGACCTGACGCGTTTCAAGATCTCGGCGGCGGGGAACGCCGACGAGTATGGCTCTCACAGTTGCCGTCACGGGTCCAACCGGCGACATCGGGATCTCAGCGGTCGAGGCGCTCGAACATGCGCCTGAAGTCGAGCGAATCATCGGGATGGCCCGGCGTCCCTTCGATCCGGCTGCGCACGGGTGGACCCGAACAGAATATCTACAGGGCGACATCCTGGACCGCGCCGCGGTCGACGCGTTGGTCGCTGACGCCGACGTGGTGGTCCATCTGGCCTTCATCATCATGGGCTCGCGTGAGGAAAGCGCGCGCGTCAACCTCGAGGGCACCCGCAACGTCTTCGAAGCGACGGTGGCAGCTGACCGGCCCTGTCGCCTGGTGTACACCTCGTCGGTGGCGGCGTACGGCTACCACGCCGACAATCCGATGCCGATCACCGAGGATGTACCGACCCGCGGCTCACCCGAGCACTACTACTCCGAGCAGAAGGCCGCCTGCGAATCCGCACTTGTCGAAGTCACGGCCGACTCATCGCTTGATGTCTATGTGCTGCGGCCGTGCATCGTCGCCGGACCGAAGGCGCCCGCGCTCGCCGAGGCGATGCCATGGAACCAGCTGCCCGGTCCGGTGAAGCGGGTCGCGCAGGCGCTGCCGTTGCTCAAGCCGCCGTTCCCCGATCCCGGTACGCCGCTGCAGCTGGTGCACCACGACGACGTGGCCGCCGCAATCGCCTTGGCGGCAACGACTTCCGCTCCACCAGGTGCCTACAACATCGCAGCCGACGGAGTGCTGTCAATGTCTGACGTGGCCGAGACACTTGGCGCGAGGCCGTTCCGGCTTCCCCGGGCGGCGGCGTCGGCCGCGTCGGAGGTCATCGCGCGTCTGCCGTTTGTACCGTCGGCGTTGGAGTGGTTGCATGTGGGCCGCACGTCTGTGGTGATGGACACCGCCAAGGCAAAGTCACAGCTCGGGTGGACACCGAAATACTCTGCCGCCGAGACACTGGCGGCCTTAGGTGCCGCGATCTAGCGGTCGTCGGTATCCCCTGCGGGGCCGCTCGGCGTGGCGCCACCTTCGTCGGACCAGTCGACGCGATCGTCGGATCCCTTGGCGGGATCGCTCTCGACGTCGTCGTCCGCGCCCTGTGCGCCGACGTCCGATTCGGCGGTCTTGGGCTTCTTCGTGTTCACCTGCTCTGACTACCCGCGTCGTCGGGCTCGGAAACCGTCAGGACGGCATCGACCACATACGGGTCGGTTTCCAATTCGCGCTCCAAGCGGCGCAGCCGACGCGCGACCGACGACTCCGCATCGTCGCCAGTGAGGTCCACGCTGGCGACGAGGAAAAGCTGTTTGGGGCCAATGAATTCCAGCCGGAGGTACCGCACCTCAGCCACGTCGGGTAGCTGTTGAACCCGAGTTATGGCCGCATTCCGTAGGTCAGCGGAACCGGGTTCACCGGTCAGGAACCGGCGGTTGCGGTCGATCAGCAGTACCGCGACCACGCCGAGCAGCACGCCCACAAGGATCGAGCCCACCGCATCCCACGCTGCCACCCCGGTGAGTTCGTGCAGCCCGATGCCGCCAAGGGCGATGACGATGCCGATGAGTGCAGCGGCGTCCTCGGCGAACACCGCGCGCGTGGTCGGATCCGACGTCTCCAGCGCGTGCGTGAGCAGGTCACGATCGAGACGGTGTGCCTCGGCCCGCAGTTGCCTGACGGCCTGGAAGAACGAGATTCCTTCCAGTACAAAGGAAATGGCTAACACGACGTAGGCCAGCGCGTAGTCACGGCCGTGGGCCTGCTCACCACCGACGAGCTCGCTGACGCCGTGCCAGATCGACACCGACGCGCCGACGACGAACAGGCCAATGGCGGCGAGCAACGACCACACGTAAACCTCGCGGCCATAGCCAAGTGGTCGGCGATCGTCGGCGGGACGCGCACTGCGCCGGTTCGCAACCAGTAGCAGCACTTCGTTGCCGGTGTCGGCCCAGGAATGCGCCGCTTCGGCCACCATCGACGCCGAACCGGACACCGCGGCGGCAGCGGTTTTGGCGGCCGCGATCGCGAAATTTGCACCGAACGCGACGAGGACAGTCAGTGTGCTTTCGCTGCCGGCCTTGACCACGAGCGCTCAGCGGCTACGCAGTTGCTGGACCCAATCCGCGGGCACCCTGTCGCTCGGCCCGGGTGCCGGCTGATCGACCGGATGGCATTCGGGCGCGGCGAGTTCGGGCCCGTCGTCATACTCGTTCGTTGCGAAATTCCAGAACCAGTCTTCGCCCGGTTCGAAGGACCGGATGATCGGATGCCCGGTTTCGCGCCAATGCGCCGACGCGTGCCGCGCTAGCGAGTCGTCGCAGCAGCCGACGTGGCCGCACGCGGCGCAGCGGCGAAGGTGGACCCACCAGCCCCCGACCGCATCGCATTCGACGCAACCGGTGCCGCTCGGTGGAACCCTGGGATCGATGTCGGCGCTCATGTGACGAGCCTACCGAGGCGGTCGCAGCGTGCTCGCAAGACCAAAATTAACACGATTTCATCGATATGAGCGAAACCAAATGCGTTGGGGCAACCAGCGAATTCCCTCAGTTGAGGGTTTCGTTTGTGAATCTGGGGGGTGAAGAGCGCGCTCGCCAACTGGGTCCGCGGCGCCTTAGCGTGTGCCGTTGACTCCGCGCGTATGGTGGCGCGTACTCGCACTTTGTCGCCATTAACGCATAGTCAATGCGTCCTAGCCATCGTCGAATCGGGTGCGCTCCAGTCGGTCGAGACGAAGCGATGGCGGATCAGCCAGTCGTTGCCCACGGGTACGAAGACGTCTCGGTAGCGCCCGTAGTGATCGAGGCCGATCTCAGTGAAGACCGTGAAGTAGCAGGCGACTCGCGCCTCGTCCGGGCGTATCTCGGTGAAGCGGATGTTTGTGACGTTGTGGCGCACGATCCGCTTCACTCCCGCCGCTTGCGCGGTCGGCTTCGGTGCGGCGACGACGCCACTTAGAAGCTCGACGATCGCGGCGCGTCCACGTACGTGTTCGCCGCCGCGCAGCTCCAGCTCGCCGTCCTCGCTGAAACTTTGAGCAAGCTCGTCGAGTCGCAGCGCGTCGCCCGACCAGTTGTAGCGGGCCAGTGTGTCCCTGATGCGTTCACGGGCCGCCAGCTCCCAAAGCTCCATGACGCAAACCGTAAACCAGCTAAGGTCGCGCCATGGCTACCAGCGATTCCCGTGAGGTCGTGATCGAGGCAAGTCCCGACGAGATTCTCGACGTCATCGCCGACGTCGAGTCGACACCGACGTGGTCTCCGCAGTACCAGAGTGCCGAGGTCCTCGAGGCCTACGACGATGGCAGGCCCAAGCGAGTCAAGATGAAGGTCAAATCCGCGGGCATCTCGGACGAACAGGTTGTCGAGTACACATGGACGGACAACAAAGCGAGTTGGACCCTGATCTCCGCGGGTCAGCTGAAGTCGCAGGACGCCAGCTACACGCTGACCCCGGAGGGGGACAAAACCAAGGTCAAGTTCGACATCACGATCGACCTATCGGTGCCGCTGCCGGGATTCGTGCTCAAGCGGGCGATGAAGGGGGCGATGGAAACCGCCACCGACGGGCTGCGCAAGCAGGTGCTGAAGGTCAAGAAAGACGGCAAGTAATTCGACAGTGGACCGCCCGCACCGTACGAAACGCGATGCGGGCGCCACGAATCGCCCCTTCTTTAGCGGGGGCAGTTTCCCGGGAAGTTCGGGGAGCTTGGGTCGGTGGCGGCGGTGTGCCCGCGGTTGCACCCAGGTCCGGAAGCCTTGACGCCCATTCCTACAGGGGTCTTGTCCGGGTATACATCCGGATAGAAGACATCCAACAAGGTCCCGTAGGCCTGAGGAATGCTGCAATGCGTGGTGCAAACAGTATCCTTTAGTTGACTGGTTATCGACCCGGGAGGATTCGGCTCGAGAGGGCCGTTTGGGTCCGGAATTCCCTGATTTGCGGCTATCTCGTTGATCCTCTGTGGCATACCCCCTTGGCCTATTCCGCCATCCTTGCCCGTGTCGTCGGGCGGGTCTGCCCATGCCATTCCGGCGAGGGGAACAGACACGGCCGCTGCTGCGGCGGCGGTGACGAACAGTTTCTTGAGCATGGCTCCTCCTCTCGATAACTGCGAGCGCGAGTGCTCACGTCAGCGATCGTCAGGGTCTGCCGATGAGCTGGATTCAGTAGTCGAGCCCTGCACTTTGCGAAGGCAATCGCCCGACTACTGCAGCTGACTAGGGCGAAGTCGCCATAACTGCACGTTCGCGAGCCCAGGCCTCTTAGGCTCTTTAAGGTGCGTTTGTCGTGGCCGTTAATTGGCCGCACCGAGGAGATGCGAACCATCGAGGCCGCCATCTCCGCCTCGGCTGTCTCTGGCGTCCTTGTTTGCGGGGCGGCGGGTGTGGGGAAGAGTCGGATCGCCTATGAGGCGTTGGCTGCCGCCGCTGCGCAGGGCTGTGAAACCCGATGGACGGCGGGCAGCGCGTCTGCGCGGGCTATTCCGCTGGGCGCTTTCACCGCGTGGGCGCCAACGGGTGTCACGGATACGTTTCAGTTGCTGCGGGGTGTGATCGACTCGCTGTCCGCCGCATCTTCTGCCAGCAACGTGATCCTGGGTGTCGACGACGTACACATGCTCGACGAACTGTCGACTTTTGTGGTGCATCAGATCGTGCAGCGGGGCGCGGCGAAAGTGATACTCACCGTCCGAGACGGTGCGCCGATGCCTCCTGCGATACAGGAGCTATGGACGGCTGGCCGATTCGATCGACTCGACCTCAAGCAACTGTCGCTCGACGAAACCGCCGCGCTGCTGTCGGCAGCATTGGAAGGTCCGGTGGATTCCGATGCGGCACAGCGACTATGGAAGCTGACTCAAGGCAATGTTCTGTATCTGCGTAACATTGTCGAGCAGGAAGTTGCCGACGGCCGGATCGTGCACGAGCGCGGGTACTGGCGTTGGGTGGGTGATCCGATCATGCCGCCCGGCCTGGTCGAACTCATCGAATCGCGCATCGGTGACCTGCCCACGCCGGTCAGTGATGTGATCGACGTGTTGGCTGTCGGCGAGCCGATCGACCTTGAGGTCCTGACGCGGATTACCGATGAAGCGGCGGTGGAGGAGGCCGAAACCCGCGGTGTTATCAAGCTGGAGCCTGCCCGTCGCAGCATCGAGGTGCGGGTGGCGCATCCGCTTTACGGACAGGTACGCCGCAAGCGGGCAGCGCACATCAGGTTACGACGGCTGCGGGGATTGATTGCCACCGAACTCGCTGCATCCACTGACCGCGACGACATACGAGTCGTCGTGCGCCGCGCGACGTTGAGTCTGGACTCCGACCTCACCCCAGACGCCGATTTGTTAGTGCGAGCAGCTCATGGCGCGGTCTGGCTGGCAGACCTGCCACTCGCGGATCGTCTCGCGGAAGCGGCAATCGATGCCGGAGCGGGACCGGAGCCCAATCTCCTTCGCGCCCATGCCTTGTCGTGGCTAGGCCGCGGCGAGGAGGCTGAGGCTGTGCTCGCAGACGTCCGCACCGACCAGTTATCTGATGAGGACCGCGCCAGATTCGCGTTCCTGCGGTCCAGCAACTTGATGTGGGCTCTTGGTGATCCGGTGAGGGCCAAAGAATTCATCGACGAGGCGTCGCGCGTCGCACCTGCCCGTGCGCGCACCTATATCGATGCCTTCCTGACCGTGTATTGGTTCGCGATGGATCAGCCGGCTGCGGCGATGCAGGCGTCGAAGAATATTGCGTTGGACGCTGTGCCTGTCGTTGGCGCGGAGATAGCCTGGGCGCTCGCCCAGATATTCGGGGACGCCGGGCACACAACCGATGCCGTTTCGGCCGCGCAAGCGGGGTATACCGTCGCGACACGTTGTCTTGACGCTCCACACATGAGGTTCAACATCGCTGACGCAGAAGTCGGCGCACTGCTGTTATCGGGCCAGATCCCAGGGGCTTTGGACGGAGCCGAGCGCATACGCCAGCAGGCAGCCGATCTTCCGGGAGCGGCCCAATTACTCGGTGCTGCCGTCGCGGGTCGGGCTGCTCTTGGGGCCGGAAATTTGGATAGCGCATGCTCGCTGCTGGAGCAAGCGGCAGACGGGCTGTCTGTATCTCATGCCATCGGCTGGGGATACCGTTATCGCATACCCCATGTGACGGCACTCGCGATACGTGGTCTGACTGATAATGCCGTCGCGGCGCTTGCCGCGCTCGACAAGGTCCAACGTAAATACCGGTCTCTGGACTATGAACGAAGCCTGGCGCAGGCCTGGGTGGCCGCCAGCGAGGGCGCCGTCAGCGAGGCGATCGCCGTCCTATTATCGGCTGCCGAAAGAGCCAGAGCAACAGGGCGATTCGCGGCGGAGGTGCTATGCCTGCAGACCGCTACCCAGTTTGGCGATCGCACAGGCGCGCCTAGGTTGCGCGAGCTCGAATCGATCGTCGAAGGGCCACGAGCAGCGCTAGCCGC
>DASRJA010000070.1:0-8968 GCA_035649695.1 Mycobacterium sp.
GTGTTCGGCAACGGCGGTGCGTGATCGCAGGCGCGGTCGCCATTGCCGTGATCGCGCTTCCACTCGGCGATCAGCGCATCACGATGAGACGCCAAGGCCGCGTCGAACTTCGCCGCGTCGGGGTGCGGAAGTTTGATCCGCCAGCAGCTGAACTCCTCATCGGAGGTCTTGGTGATCGAGGGGTGCGGTTCAGGCCGGGCATCGGGTTCGGGCCGCGGTTCGGGTTCGGGTCGCGGTTCGAGTTTGACCGCGGTGCGCAGCTGGTTGACCGTCGCAACGGCGGCCAGCGCCGCGTAGTGCTCATCGGATCCCTCGCCCGCCCGGGCCGCGATGACCCCGACTTGATCCAGCGACAGCCGGCCCTCTCGCATGCCTTGGGCGCAGCGGGGAAACTCCTCCAGCCGGCCCGCGACGGTGGCGATCGTGTGGGCATTTCCCGGCGAGCAGGCCATCTTCCAGGCCACCAACGCCGGCACCGACCGCGCGCCCGTAGCACCGCACAACTGGTCGCGATCGATCTCGGCGACGATCTCCACGATGCGCCCATCAATCGCGTTGCGCTGACCGGCCAACTCCGCCAACTCCTCGAACAACACCTCAAGACGCTCGGTAGGACTCACCACCACGGCACCAGAGGATGCGGTCGAAGACATGACGTCATCATCGCAGAGGGGTACGACAAGTCTCGTCAGCGCCAAATCTGCGCCGGGATGTGGCCGTCATCAATCCACAAGGAGTAGAGCCTGATTGGCGGCCAAACGCTGCTCGCCGCTGCTCGATTGTGGCCGTCTGAAGGTGATGCAACCCGGACCACTACGCCTGTTAATCCTGACTCGGATAACGGCAGCGTTAGTCCGAGCTAGCAGGTCTATGAAACCAGCCCAAGAAGCGTGGCCACCGCATGGCCAGGAATCCCGGCGTTGGGCACGAACACACCGAGGTGGCACACAAGACGATCGGACGCTGCGCTCAATCGTCGTCTCGTTGCCTGCATTCATCGCGAACCGCACCGCCGATGACGGCATGCCAAGACGCATTGACTGATCGCCGACGAAACCAAATCTCGCGGTGCGGATAGCTAGACCGCGTCGTCGAGACCCCAATACTTGGCTTGCCTCAGAACCTCCCGCTTGTAGCTCGATCTCAGCGCGTCGACCATAGCGAGCGTTCGTGATGTCAGTTCGTCTCGAATCCCGCTCTGCGCGTGAGCGTATGGGATGAACGCGCGGAGCAGATCGGGAGCGTCTAGCGCGACGTCCAATGGAACGCGGTCCTCGACGTAGCGGGCGCTGCCGATCGCCGACCGGACACGAGCCGTGCTCCACCGCAATGGGTCACCGGTGCCAGTCTCGAAGAGCTCCAGCAGCAGCTCCCGATGGCTGGAGTCGGTAAATGGCGCTGCGGAAGGGGTCGCGAAGAACCTGTCACACAGCTGCTCGTTCGACTCCGATTCAACGGCCGGCGGCTGGTGTTCACCACCTTCGGGTAGCCGACCTACCAGCCACTGAACCAGTGCCCTGTAGAGCGGCCATGTATCGGACTCAGGTGCAAGGGTCGGCTTGCTGAGCGCATCCTCGATCCACACCCGCGCGTCGGCCAGCCTCGTCTCGACAACCTTGGTGTCGCTGCTGGATTCGGCCACCCGTGCAAGGGCCTCGTCGATTGGCTCCGGTACAACGCCTGCGTCGGCAACGCTCGACAACATGTTGTGGTCGATCTGGACCGCGATGGTCAGCTCGTGCCCACCCTCGAGTCGCATACCGATCACGAGTTCGTCAACATCCCCGAACACATTGGTTCTGCGCACCGCCCGGTACACCTCGACCTGCGGTAGCGCCGTGATCCATCGCGGCAGATACTCACCTCGTTCGGCCAGTTCGTTTCGGCATCGGAGTTGTGGCGCTGGATCGTCGACGAGAAGTTCGGCGATGACGGCCAGTAATACCGTCGTCTCCCGATTACGCACACCGATCAGGCCGTCAAGGACCGGATGCAGATAATTGGTATCGCACCGGCCGGACTTCACCAATATCGGCGGTTTGGGTTTCGCCACGTGGATCACCATGCTGGCCAAACTGAGCAGGCTGAGTGGATGCCCACCCGCCAGGGCACCGCGTATTGCGTCCCTGAACACCGTGTCGGCAGGACCGTTCACGTTGCGCTTCCTCGCCCGCCGCTCGTCACGTCGGATCTGTTTGGCCTTTCGTGCTCGTCGTTCGTGATTCATGCCGCGGACGCTACTTACGGGCAGTGACAATGCCGCCCGCCGTTCAGAGCCCCTTCGCGTCCAGCGCCTTCATCAGCGAGGGTCGCCGACCGTAGTCCTGGCGAATCTGCGCGATGAACGACGCGAAATCGTCGCTGCGGCCGCCTCGTTCATAGAGTTCGGCCATCGTCGCCAGTCTCGCAGCGATGTCGGGATACAGCTTGGAGTTGGGGTATCGCAGATCGTTCTCGAGCTGCGGCCGGTACAGGTCTGCAGCCTCGACAGGCCGAACTTCGGCGCCGCGGTCGGCCAATTCCCGCCACGCCCAGCCGGGACCGTACCGGTCGGCGGCTTGCCACGCGGCATCGATATCGCCGTCGCTCAAATAGAGCTGCACTAGGACCGCGCCGGCCGCGAAGCGGTCGGAAGCCGCCAGTTGTCGCGCGTGGTCCAACGCCCAGGAGCGTTCGGTATCGACGCGGTCGACGCCGGACGCGAAATCGAGAAGGACGCGGTAGGCGCCCACCGACGGCTGTCGGACGAAGTCCGCGCGAAGGACGGCGACCGCATCGTCGATTCGGCCGAGTCCCAAATAGGTTTCGGCGACATGGTCGGGGCTCAGCCAATACGAGTTGCCACCACCGTGGCTGCTGATTCGTCCCTCGGCAACTGCACGATCGATCCACGCCACTGCATCCTCGGTGCGTCCTGCTGCGCGCAACCGGTCCACGATCGCCCCGTACTGCGGGTGTTCCCGCTGACACAGCAAGTCCACGGCCTGGTCGACGTTGCCATCGTGATCAGCGAGCTCCAGCAGCATGGCGTCGACTTCGAACCGCTTCCAGTGATCCTGACCTTCGAGCTTCCGGTCGAGCGCCGCCACCGCCCGGCGGTAGGTCGCGAGCGCATGTTCGTCGAACGCTTCCACGAAGTCCGCCAAGACCAGGTGCGGCCACCCCGGCGAGTCAGCGCGGAATTTCACCAGCCACGTCGCGAGTTTGACAGGGTCGGGCTCACCCAGCCGGCAGGCCCGCGCGTAGAGGTCGGCGGCCCGCTGGCATTGATCACCGATCGAGCCCGATGAGTCGTCAATGTGCTCGATCATTTTGCGCAACCGGGTGACTGCGCGCAGCAACGCTGGCCGCGCGACTTCGGCGGCGCCACGGTTCAGGTGGTTCTCGAGTTCGTCGAGCATTTCACTGGCTACTCCCGCGACCTCAAAGGAACGTCGGTAGTCGATAAAGCCTCGGAACGCCAACGTGTTTCGTACATAGGCCTCCAGCGCGGCTTTGGCGTGCGCGTTGTCACCTGCCGCCGTCGTGGCGCGAATCTCCAGCAGGCGGCGCACTCCGTCATCGCGCTGCGCAAGTGTCATTACCAGTTCACGCAGCTCATCGACATCCATCGCCTGCACGACTGCTTCCAGCGCTGCCTCGGCCGCACTGCCGGCTGTGTCGTCGACGGCGACCCGTCCGGTGTCGATCGCGGCGAGGCCGGTGGCGACCAGATGCTTGCAGAAGTTGCCGTCGGCATAATGCGGGCAGGTACAGGATCCGTCTGGTAGCGGACCGGACCAGTCGAGCTCGACTTGGTAGACGTTCTTGGCTTGGATCGACGCGTAGGCCTTGAAGTCGGTCGTGCGGAGACCGCGGACATAACGAACGTAGTCTTCGCCCCGCGCGTAGACCAGATCACCGGCCACCTCGAGCAGTGTCGTTTCGGAGAGCGGCACTTCACCATGGTGCCGGATTCGTGGGCCAGACTCAGCTGAGACTTGGGAAGCAGGCATCTCGGCAGCTGAATTGAGAGGACTTGTTCTCCACGGCGTGAGCGGCGGGACGCCGATGAGTTTCTTGCGGCGCAGCTGTCTTATTGAGGGCATAGGCAACCGAATGGACCGACGGACGGAATGTGACATGGCAAGAACCAACCTCTCGATGTCGATCTCTGCCGACGGCTACGTCGCCGGGCCCGATCAAAGCGAACAGAATCCCTTAGGGGTGGGCGGGCTTGCCGTTCACAACTGGCATATCGGCCCCAATACGGACCACCCGGTCAACCGCCAGGTGATGTCCGACATGATGGACGGCATGGGCGCAACCATCATGGGGCGCAACATGTTCGGACCTATTCGGGGCGAATGGGCCGACTCGGATTGGCGAGGCTGGTGGGGTGACACTCCGCCGTACCACTGCCCTGTATTCGTGCTTACGCACTACGCCCACGATCCGATCGAGATGAACGGCGGGACGACGTTCCATTTCGTCACCGACGGCATCGAATCCGCCTACGCACAGGCTGAGGCGGCTGCCGGCGGCAAGGACATCTCGATCGCCGGTGGCGCATCATGCGCCCGCCAGGCGATCAACGCGGGCCTGGTCGACGAGATCGACCTGCAAGTGGCGCCGGTGATCCTCGGCTCGGGTGAGCGCTTGTTCGACGGCTTCCAGCCCGGCATACCGCAGCTGGAGCTCGTTCGCGTGCTGCAAGCCCCCGGCGTGGCTCACCTCCGCTACCGTGTCACGCGCTGAGCAGATCGGGGGTAATGAGCAGCAGCTATCCGCCTTCGAGGACCGATATGGCGTGCCGAACTCGTCGCCGGAGTCTCGCCAAGCGTATCGGGAACTTCCGTTCGGCCGACGAGATGGGACTCAATACCAACATCTGGGCTTTCCTGTTCGGGCCGTCCGACTTCTTCCCAAAAGGCGTGTGGCGCAAGGACGACAACGGGAAACCGACCGACTACGACCGAGCTGTCAATGTCTGGGTCTTGGTACCGATGACTTGCGCTCTTCGCCAGACCACTTGTCGTTCCGGGAGTGTCATCATCTGAATGTTGACTCACCCTACGACGGGTTGACGCTCACGTACTCATCGCGCGAGAGAACGAGAGTTTTTGTGGGCGAAGAGATATCGACGTAATTATGGCCTGGGCCGTCAACTTCTCTTATTGCCGTTAGGTCGTCCGCGATTTCAACCGCTTTGGTGCGGTCCAGCCGCCACACGACACGATCTTCGCCCATTTCGATATCGGCTGCGCCGGCCTGCATAACGAACTCATGCATCACTCCGCCGTGCTCCAGCCGCGACGACCCCAGCCGCACGGCGTCATTCAGCGCATCCGCGAAAGTGGCCACCCCCGCACCGTCCATGGCCAACAACACCACATCATCACCCCACATGAAATCGGGGAGGAGTTCTACGCGGATTATGTTCATGCGACTCCAAGTACACGAGCGTTGGCGATGCCGCCACGGGTATAGACGAACGGTATCAACAACGGCGGACATGGCACCGACGGCGATAACGACATTTCACCAAGAAAATTGCCGACGGGCTACCAGCGATTCCCAAATTAGACTCGTCAGGGTGGAGTCATCGGTCAGACTTGATCCCGTTGGTCTGGAGTGGTTGGCCGCAACGTGCACGTGTTTGGCGGCCGAGATGACAGACACCGCTCCAGAGCTAACCGCTGGCCCGGCGGGTCAGGCCACGTCGCAAGCCGTGGCCGTTGTCCATTCCAATGTCGCGATAACTCGCGCGCTCCTTCGTGGCCGTTTGATCTCGACCGCCGCCAAACTCACCGCATCAGCGAGCTATTACGTGACTGCAGACGATAACTCGGCAGCCGAGATCTCAGCGGTTGGTGAAACTGTAGAGACGTAGATGGCTGCCATATCGCCAGTCCCATCGCTATCGCAGATTCGCGCGTGGGATACCGAACATCTCGTCGATGCCGCCACCACGTGGCGCACAACGGCCGATCACTGGCACGGGTCGTTCTCTCAAGTAGCCAGTCACATGCCGGCACCCGGCGGCACCCCATGGGAAGGCGCTGGCAGTGAAACGGCGCAATTGCGTGCGAGCACCGACGCCATGAAAGTGGACGAGATAGCTGTCAGTCTGCGAAGCGCGTCGACGGTCGCGGGCAACGGCGCCGACGAAATCGATGGGAAACGCCAGTCGGTGCTGAAAGCAATCGAGGATGCCGAGAGCGCGGGTTTCAGCGTCGGCGAGGATCTCTCCGTTACCAGTAGATACGCCGACCTCACACCCGATGCGGAGGTTGCGCGACAGGCGCAAGTTGAGGCATTGGCCGCGGACATCCACGCGAAAGCAACAGCATTGGCTGCAGCCGACCATGAGGTCGCGGCGAAGCTCGCTTCGGCCGCGTCCGGAGTTCGCGACGTCACGTTATGCGAGAGTCCGGGTGCTGACACCGGCGTCGACGCCACGCAACAGGAGCCGCATGTACTCGCCGCCGGCTGGAAGCAAGGGCCTAGCGACAATCCCGCGCCTCCACCACCGTCGCCTCCACCTCGGGTGCGGGGCCTGCCGCCTGAAGGCCTTCAGCCGCCTGTCTCCGGGACGCTGACGCCGGGACCGGCTAGTCGCCCCAGTGAGCAACGTGTCGGTGGCCAGAGTCTCTGGGACGAGAAGGGTGGGGAATGGCGCTACTACCCGGGCAACAAGCATCACAACCCGCATTGGGACTACAACCCGCACGACGTTCCGAATGCACGATGGCAGAACGTTCCGATCAACAATCTTCCGCCTGTGAAGGGCGGCCCGGCACCTGTCGAAGCAGCCCCGCCGCGGCCCGCGGTCCCTGCGTCCCCTCCCGCTGAGGCAGCCCCGCCCCGGCCCGCGGTCCCTGTGCCCCCGCCCGCCGAGGCGCCACCGATCCGCGGCGGCCCAACGGGTGGACTTCCTCTGGGCGGCGGTGCGCTCCCGGACGGTGCGCTGCCGCACCTCGTCGAGCCTCCCGAAGGTGCCGCTGGTAGCCCCGACCTGCCGGTGATTGGCGACGGCATAGCAGATGTCCCGGAGGCTTGAGCGATGACAAAGGACGGCCGGATGACATACGACAGTCAGCGCGGCCAGAACGCCTACGAGCGCTTGCGCGCAGAGGTATTGACTAGCGGTTTATCTGATTGGGTCTCCATCGCGGAAGTCCAGCAGATCATCACCCATTTCCAGCTGGCTGAAACCGATAGTGAGCGGCAGGACCTGGTCCTCAGGGCCATCCGCTCACTGCTCGAAGACTGCCTAATGCAGATCGGTGAGTTGCCCGGGCCGGATGGAACGTTCCCCGCGTGGGAGCCAATCGATGTGGCGATGGACCGTCTGCGCGAGCGCTTCGTCGACCACTACGCCGAGCCGACATCGTGGGACTATTCGATATGGCTGGGCCTGACCGAAGCAGGCCGATCGGTCGCGGAGAAACTGCGCGCCGGGTAACGACGGTGAGTTACGCCGACGGTGAATGGAGCTCAATTCGCGCGCGACGCGATCAGTCTGTTCGTCAAAGTGGGCTAGGTGCGGAACTTAACCGCGGTTAATTGGCAAACGTCTGGATGTCGGTGGCATGTGCGAACATGCAGGCCATGCAGCAGGATTGGTTCGCCGACCTCACGGGGTTCCGAGAAACCAGCTACGACGCCACTCGCGAGCAACTTTTCGTTGAGGGCGACGAGTTGGTCTCGACGGTGAGCGGCAAGCGGTACGGCATCGGAACGCTCGAAGTGCCGACGATGGCTGAACTGCGTGGCCGCGTCGAAGTTCCGTCGGACGGGTGCACCACTGTCCGGTGTGTCGCCGGGGAGGCACGGTCCATGCATGCCGACCCCGAACTCGAGGGGGCGCTGTTCCAGGTCGCGTCGCAGTTCAACCTGTTGGAGATGACGGGGCCGAGCATCACGCCGGAGGACGGGGTGACGCGGTACGCCGGGGATCACACGCAGGGTCCGGCGTGTGCGATCGCCGCGGGAGCGGCGACGATCTACCGCAACTATTTCGCGCCCGTAGACGGTGAGAAGGGCCAGACGCGGGAGCGCCAGATCGACGCGTTGGCCGCAGTAGGTGAGGCACTGTCATCCAAGCTCGGCTGGCCGGTGTCTGAGCTCTGGCAGATGCGAAACGGCTACGCGTTGTGCACGACAAAGGGTTTGGACGGAATCACCCGCCTGCTGGCGGACGGCGACGAGGACTCGCGCGACGAGTTGCGCGGCCGACTCGCCATTGGACTTCACCGCAACGTCGAAGTGACCGATGTTCGAGAGGGCGCGCGACGTCTTGTCTCGCAGGCGTTCTGCTCGGCGCTGCCAGTCGCGTACGGGAGCGGTCCGTCGACGGCATGGGAGGCCTTCGCGCGGCTGGTGCTCGAAGCGGCATATGAGGCAACGCTGATCGCGGCGGTCGAACAGTCGTCAGCGGGCGGGTCGAACATCGTGCTGCTGACCCGCGTGGGTGGTGGAGCGTTCGGCAACGCCGACGAGTGGATCGACGACGCGATCGTCCGGGCGCTGGCGATCGTCGAACAAGCGGGACTAGACATCCGGCTGGTCAGCCACGGACGCATTCACGATTCGAATCGAGCGATTGCCGAGCGGTTCAATGGATGAGAACACGTCGTGGCCGCATGACGCGATCCTGCATGCGTGGTGGGTCGAACCCGGCCGTCTGCTCGCTGGCGAATATCCGGGTGCTCGCACAGCGTCGAAAGCAGCGGTGAAGGTCCGGCTTCTCATCGACGCGGGAGTCCACTCGATCGTCGACCTAACGACCCCGGACGACCACCTCGCCTCGTACGAAGAAGCGCTACGAGACGCGGCTGAGAAGGCAGGACGCCCCGTCCATCACTTCGCCTATCCCATTGCCGACATGGGTGTGATCCACCGTGAGGGCTACGACGAGATCGTCGCTCGCGTCCGAGGCGAAATGGACTCAGGCAGAGTAGTTTACGTTCACTGCTGGGGTGGC
>DASRJA010000071.1:0-11149 GCA_035649695.1 Mycobacterium sp.
CAGGCTGCTCGGGCGGGTGTGGCGTGAGCGGGACGAGTATCGGCGCGCCGACGGTTGCCGCCAGCGCGCCGATGCCATCCTCGCCGGACTGCCTCCCCTTGGCGGCCCGGTAGCCCCCGATGACCCGTGGCCGCCGGTGCCCGCGGATCAGGCCACGGCTGATGAAACCACCGACACCATTCGCCGTTCCGCACCACGGCGGCGGCGTAGCACTTGATAGGCGGCGAAGGCCGCCGGCGCGAACAGCACCTGCGCCGGGATGAGCTGAGGGACATGGCCCACCAGCGATCCGATGGCAAGTGGCGCAAGCGGCGGCGCTATCGCCCCGAAGACGAGCACCACGGCGACGGCCATTCGCAGCCCGACTCGCCCGTAAGCCTTGTAGGCGGCCAGCCCGAACAACGCGTACGCCAGAATGTCGCCCATGCCCACCGCGGTCGCGAAATCACCTATCCGCACCACAGCCACCGGCGCGAAGACGTAACCTTCGGCGGCCGCGAAAAGCTGCTGTGTCAACGGAATCACAGTGATGAAAACCAGATCGTAGGCGGCCAGCCCAAGCACGAACCAGACAGCGTGCCGCAGGGTAAACCCGCCCTGCACGTTGAGGTTGGCCGCGCCGACGCAGACCAGCACGATCACGATGCTGTTGACGATCGTGAACGTGCTGGTCTGGTACGCGACGATGTCTATGGCAAGCAGCGTCGCGATCGCACCGCGGCGTGGCCAACGCTGCCGCAGCACCGGTTCGGCGCTGACCGACAGGACACCGAAGAACACCAGCCCGAGCATCGTGGGTAGGACCCAGGTCGGCAGGGCCACGTACAACAGCGGCATGACGACAACGAATGCCAGCATCACCGCGACATCGCGCCCGTTGAAGACCCCGACCGCGGGGCGGGCCAGGCGGAAACGCCGGAAGTAAAACACCGAGCCGAAGACGGCGCCCAGCGTCAGGCATAGGCCCACCGCGAGGGCGAAGGCGACATCACTCACGCCAAGGTCGCTCATGACACCGCCACCGAGGGTTGCCGGCCGAGGCGCGGCAGCACGAAGTCGGCGCGTAGTGGGCGTCCGCCCGGCGGATCGCCAACGGCGACAACAACTTCGGCGTCGATGCCGCGAGCCGCGCAGGTCTCGGCCAGGCCGGGTCTGTTCACCTCCGGCGGCAGGCAGCTGCGCGGCACCGTGATGCGCAGACGGCCACCGGTAGCGTGGGCGGTGAAGCGCACCGGCCAGCGCACACCCGGGATCGCCTCGAGAACCTCAGCGATCTGCCGCGGGGTCACCGGCCCGTCCGCTGTGTGCACCAAGTCGTTGGCCTTGCCCAGAATCTGCGACACCGCGGGAATCGCCGCCAGCTCGCAGGTGGTCCGCTGCGCCACCGGCAACCGGACCAGATCGCGGGTGTCGTAACGGAACACCGGCGTGCATTCGCGGTACGGGAAATACGGTGTCACGACAAGCGTTCCCAGCTCACCCGGCTCGACAGGCTCCATTGTGGACAGATCAAGCACTTCGGCGTACCCGAGGTTCGGATCCAAGTGCAGGTGGCCCTGTTCGCAGGACCGTCCGCCAAAGGGCATCAGCTCTGTCGCGCCATACGAGTCGTCGATCCGGCTGGCGCCAAGCGTCTGCCGCGCAGCGTCTGCCAGCGCGACGGTCATCATCTCGCCGCCCACGTTGACGGTGTGCAACGCGAAGTCGTCCGGGCCGAGGCCGCGGTCGCGAGCCGCGGTAACCAGCGCGCCCAGGTAGCTCGGGTATGTGTTGAGGACAGTGGGGGCCAGGCCAAACCGACCACGCAGCCGGTCAAGCCCCTCCTCCGGATCCACCAGCCCCACCACGCTACACGCCGCCCCGACCAACCGGCACAGCTCGACATCGGCCTGCATCGTGGCGGTCGCGCGCACGTTCGTGGAAATTTGGACGTGATCGTTGGGCCCAAGTTCGCCGCGCAGCACCATCGACAGCGCCACCAGCGCCGGCCACAACTCCATCTCGTACCTTGACAGCCAGACCTCCAGCGGCGCGGCGGTGGTGCCGCTGGTGCGGGTTGACAGGAACGGCCGGCCGCAACGCATCGCCGGCCCGTGGGCATCCAGTTCCCAACGGGCGGTGACCGGCACCGCCCGCATCGTGTCGAGGGTGAGCCGAGCCGGATCCACATCAGACGCGGCGAAACGATCCCGGTAGAACGATGACCGCGCCGTCATCCGCCGCGCCGTGCGACGCAGCGCCTTCACCTGCAGTTGTACCCGCAGGCCAGGGTCCGCGTAAGGACCGTCCAACAGATGTTGCACATCGTCGCCCGGCGAACCGAACTCCTCCAGCGTCGCGAGCGCGTCGGCCAACAAACGCTGCAGCGCCCGTACCGGGATGGGACGCCCGAACACAGTCGCGAAGGCCACGCGCATCTGGCGGACTCCGGTTTCGAACACGTGTCACTCCTCAGGCAGGAGGGTGGTGCCGGGTGGCAGCCGCCACCCGGCACCGGTGGTTGTTCGGTTCTAGTGCCGAAGGCAGTTCAGGAAGAACACGCCTGCCATCGCACCCATGACATACTTGGTGTGCTTCACTGTGCTGATGATCGCGGCCATCGTCGCCTCCTTCCCCTCTTCCAGTTGGCGGATAGATCGACGCTAAGGCGAGCACCGTATAGGAGCTGGATATCTGGCGTATACGACGGGATAACCGCAGCGCATGACCCGGTTTGTCTGGCTCGGTTCTCGGCGTGTGGCGGGGCGCATCCCGTCCTGGGCCGATCATCGCCGCGCTATGGCACTCCTGTCATTAAAGGCTGATCACCTTGTCGGGCGGCGGCGCCTTGACCTCGGCGAACTTCGCGCCGAACTCACTGAAATCGATCTTGCCATCGGTGCCGTGTTCCACCCGCAGCGGATAAGGCTCACCCTCCGCGGCGACGTACAACGCGCTTCCCGAGGCGGAAGGGTCCTTGAGCGTCAACGCCGACGTGCCGTTGATAGTGGTCTTCTCGCCCACGGTCAACGACTCTGAGCCCGCGGGATCCAGGAACGCCTTCGCGTCGGTGAACTCGGTGAACTTCTGCATATTGGTATCGCCCGCCTTGGGCTTTACCCACTTGTCCTTGAAAACAGAGTTGTAGGTCTTGGCGTCGATGCCACCGGTCTTCTTCCAGAAGACCTCATCGGCCTGGAAGTAGGACGTCCCGGCGACATTCAGCACGGTGATGGAACCTTGATCCCCCATGGAAATGACGGCGAAGGACTCGGAACCCTGCACCTTGACGTCGATGGACATCTTGTCGCCGCTACTGACGATGTCGCCCCTCATGCGGTAGGATCCGGCCTTGTTCAAGGCCTCCCCCGACTTTTGGACGATTTCCTTCGCCGAGAGGGCGGCGCTCTTGGCGGGTGACGGGCTGGATGACGGCGTGGCCGGCGTGGTGCCACAACCGGCAAGCAAAGCCGCGGTCAGAGCGACCGGGACCATGGAGCGCGCGTAGCGCACGATGTTCTCCTTCGGGTTGGAGGCCGGTCCTCGCCTGGACGGCCAATGGACCGCGAGCATAAGGCCGGCCGTGGCTCTCGCGCTGTCCCGTGCGCTGAGGTGTACGCCGACGGGTACATGCCTTACCTTCGCCGCCTCGCCGTCTTTGATCAGCGGTTCGTCCGCTCGGCCACACCGGTTTCATTCACCACCCTGCCGCCGAGCAGTACCCCGGCGTCGCAAGGGACGGACTCAGACATGCAGGGTGGGCCGGTAGATGAGCTCTTGGGTGCGACCGTCGAGCGTCCGGTGCTCGATCAGCTGCAGGTCGAAGTCGGCCGCCCCCTGGAAGATCGGTTCCTGCCCGGTCTGACCGGTGATCACAGGGAAGATCGTCACCTGCACGAAGTCGACCAGGCCTGCGGCCATCAGCGCCCGGTTCAACGACAGGCTGCCGTGCGAGCGCAACGGCATCTCGGATTCCTCCTTGAGCCGGGCGACGACATCGACGGCGTCACCGCTCACGACGGTCGCGTCCGGCCAGTCGAGGGGTCCTTGCAGTGTCGTCGACACCACCGTTGCCGGTAGGTTCCGCATCCGGGTGACCCAGGGGTCACGCACGTCGGACTCCTCGGTGCTCGCGGCCAGCATCTGCGCGAACGCGCGATATGTGTTGGCCCCGAAGACCATCCGCTGCTGCCGGCCGTACAAGGCAAGGCGGTGGTCGAGCAGTTCGGGTCCCTGCTTACCCCAGTAGCCGCCCCAGTTGGCGCTTTCGCTGACGGAGCCGTAGCCGTCGAGGCTGGAAAAGACGTCGAAGGTGTAAGTAGTGGGCATGATGCTCTCCTAGTGAACGGTTGATCGGGTTTGAGAGTAAGACTGGAACCCACGGCCAAACTCATCGTCGTTGGCCGTTACCGGCATCCTCGGCCCGGACAACGACACAACGCTCGTCTGGGTTTCACCGCGAATCCGCGGCCTTGCCCGAGCGTGGGCGCGCAATGTTGGTGTCTATATCTCGAATCGCGCGGCGCAGGCGGCCGTACCCGCCCATTTGTGTGGCTACGGTTCGCCGTGCGAAGGTCGGCATCGTGACCATCAATGAAGAGACGTACGGCCTGACCGGTGCCGCGTTCTATGACGCATACTTCCCGGTCGATGCGCGCGCGCTTGAAACTGCTACTTTCCTGGCTCGGTGTGCTCGGGAAAGCGGGACGGACGAGCCGATCGCGCTCGAGCTCGGCATCGGCACCGGCCGGGTCGCGTTTCCGCTGGCCGATCAGGGCGTCAAGGTGTTCGGCGTCGATCTGGCTCCAGCCATGCTGCAGATCCTGCGGGACAAGCCTGAGGCACATCGCCTAATTGTGGCGCTCGGGGACATGACCGACGCGGCGACGCTCGCCTCCATATCCGGCGGGGTTGGCTACGACCTTGTCTACTGCGTCTTTAGTACCCTCACCGCCCTGCCCGATGCCGCGGCGCAGCGGCGATGCCTCGCAGCAGCCGCGTCGATGCTGGCCCCGAACGGGCGGCTCGTGCTCGAAATGCCGGTACCGGACCTGACCACGTTCGACAAGAACCGACGCCGTGTGCGGCACCTGGGCCGGTACGGCGACGGCACGACCATGGAGACGGCCCGCCTGGACCCGGTCGCCCAGACGATCAATTTCGAGGTGACGGTGCTTTCGCCCACGACAGGTGTGACCCTCCAACCCGTACGCAGCCGATATGTATGGCCACATGAGCTAAACCTGATGGCCGAGTTCGCTGGACTGCGGCCGATTGCCCGCTACGGCAATTGGACGCACGGGCCCTTCGGCAGCGATTCGGCGATCAACGTCACCGTCTACTCTGGACGCTCTTAAGCCACGGCACGACGAAAGCTCCTCGATACGGTTTAGCACATAAGGCTTGTCCGCCTATGCGCCCGGATACGACTCGGCGGCAAGGCATAGGTCCGCCGCGTGGGCGCCGAACCTCAAACCGCGGGCGATACCGGTTCCGGGCCGGTTTCCGTTGCACCGAGCCAGAACGCCGACCGGCAGCACCATCGCTATCAGCGCGAGACCGTCCGCATCCGCGTGGAGGGCTCGGGCAAGGGGCCGCACAGTTGGCTTCGCCTCACCCGGGCGACCGTGCGACCCGCCGGAAGGACCGTCGCCGCCCATCGCGCCGGAGCCGACGGCCGAGTCAGCGGGGGGTCAAAGATTTCTGGTGTCGAGCTGTCGATTTCCTGGCTGGTCGTTCGTCTTAGTGGGTGACTATCTGGTAGTGACGAGGAGGACGCGATGAAGTACATCATGCTGATCTATCAGGGCGCCGCGCTTGAGCGACAGGCGGCGCTGTCTGAGGAGGAGCAGAAGCAGGTCTACGCCGACTATCAAGGGATCAATCAGACGCCGGGTGTCACCCCGGGGCTGCCGATGGGCCTTCCCGAGAACGCGACCACCGTGCGGGTCGAAGGCGGCAAGACCCTGACAACCGACGGCCCGTTCGTCGGGATGAAAGAGGCCGTCGGCGGTTGGTTCATCCTCGAGGCCGACGACCTCGACGCGGCCATCGAGGTGGCCTCCCGCGTCCCGGCAGCGCGCTATGGTGGCGCCGTCGAGATCCGCCCTTCGGAGGTGTATTGGTAACGACGCTCGAACAGATCTTCCGCGAGGAGTGGGGCCGCGTTCTGGCCGTCCTGGTCGGCTTCTTCGGCGATTTTGACCTCGCCGAAGAAGCCGCGCAGGAGGCGTTCGCCATCGCCGCCGACCGGTGGCCACGCGACGGCATCCCCAGCAACCCGCGTGCCTGGCTGATGACGACGGCTCGGAACCGAGCGACGGATCGCATTCGCCGCGATCGGGCTCTCGTGGCCAGGTTCGGCCTGCTCGTCGCCGACGATCGTGCTGAGGTGCCTATGAACGCCACGATTTTTCCCGACGAGCGTCTGGAGCTCATCTTCACCTGCTGTCACCCGGCGCTCGCGGTCGATGCGCAGGTTGCGCTCACCTTGCGCACCTTGGGCGGACTGACCACCGACGAGATCGCCCGTGCCTTCCTGGTACCGGAGCGCACCATGGCGCAGCGGCTGGTGCGGGCCAAACGCAAGATCAAAGCAGCCGGGATCCCGTTTCGGGTACCACCGGTTCACCTGCTCCGCGAGCGTCTCGACGCCGTTCTCGCCGTCGTCTATCTGATCTTCAACGAGGGCTACGGCGGACGCGACGAGTTGGCGGCCGAGGCGATCTGGTTGGCGCGCGCACTCGCCGAGCTACTTCCCGACGACCCCGAGGTTCACGGCCTCCTGGCGCTGATGCTCCTGCACGATTCCCGACGCGAGACGCGGTTTAGCGACGGCGAGCTCGTGCTGCTCGGCGATCAGAACCGGTCCCGGTGGAACACAGAGCAGATCGCCGCCGGCCGCGCCGAGCTCGACCGGGCGCTGGCCCTGGGCGGTCGCGGTCCGTACGTGCTGCAGGCCGCCATCGCCTCGTTGCACGCCGAGACGCCGTGCGACTGGGCGCAGATCGCGGCACTGTACGGCCAACTCGCCCGCTTGACCGGCTCGCCCGTCGTGGAACTCAACCGCGCCATCGCCATCGCCGAGACCGAAGGCCCGGAGGCCGGCCTGCGCATCGTCGACGAACTCGGTCTCCACGACTTCCGCTACCTGCATTCCACCCGGGCCGAACTCCTGCGACGCCTCGGGCGTACCGATGAGGCGCGTGACGCCTACCGACGTGCCAGACAACTCACCGACGACGGCGCTGAACGGCGCTTCCTCGAACGCCGGCTCACGGAACTGGCAGGCATGACAGACTCCGGTTAAGCCACGGTTAAAGCCTGGATTCACAGAAGCCCGGCCTACCCTGATTCGGGGTTGAGCTGGGCTTCTGTTTCGCATGTCCGCGCAGGTCAGGGCTATGGCTCGAACGCCGTGACCAGGTACCGGCTCGGGAACATAGGGCTTTCGCGAGACATCGACAAAGCGGCTGATCATGGACTGCACCTCGTATGGTGAGAGATACATCGACGATGTGCCATAGGAGTCGTTTTGGTGGAAACCTTCATAGGTGCCCTCGTGGGCTGGCTGCTTCAGGAGGCAGGCGCGGCGGCGCGCCGACGGTTCAGTGATCAAGTGGTTCGGGTGCTGACCGGAGTGGTCGATGCGGCGGTATCGCAAGCGGTGGCTCGGGTCTATGTGGATGCCGAGCAACGCGAGCACACGATCGCCCTCCTCAAGGAACGCCCGGCCAGCGCGTTACCGCTGGTTGATGGAGCACCTTTGGGTCAGCTGGCGACAGCCGTGGGCCTTTGGGTGGCAAGCATAGAGGCGCCAGTCGATGATGACGGTCCGCCACCGCCGGTCACGAACCATCCGTTGGCACGAGCGTTGTGCCGCGAGATCCTCGCCGGGATCGAACATGAAGCGCTACGCGGCGAGGGCGTGCTGTATCCGCTTTGGAGCGACCGTCAACGCACGATCGACACCAAGAAGATCCTTGCAAGCATTGAGGATGTCCGACGGTCGGTGTCCGAGCCGTCCAGTGGTCGTGGTGGACGGAGCGGTAGTCGACCATCCAGAATAGCCTATTGGCACCCGCCGGTCGCTCATCCGAGCATATTCGTGGGCCGCGATGCTGAGTTAACTTGGTTATCCATGCCAGACGGCGGCCGGATGAGGCTGGTGTATGGCGTCGGCGGAGTCGGCAAGACCGCTGTGGTTCTGGCGTTCGCTGAGAAAGTTGGCGATGCCTTCCCGGACGGCCGAGTGTTTGTGGATTTTCAGAGCTATTCTGAGCACCCGCGACACCACCGCAAGACCGCCGAACAGGCTCTGGCTGAGCTGCTTCCCATTTGTGGAATCGACGACCAGCTGATAGTCGGTACGGATCTGCAGCAGCGTGAATTGCTGTGGAAGCAGGCGATCTCGGGGCGCCGGATGCTGTTCTTTTGGGACAATGTGGGCAGTCTGGCGCAGATCGAGCCGCTGTTGACCGGCCAACCGGGCTGCCTAACTCTGATCACAAGCCGTTCGGAGCTGGACGTGCCGGCTGATTCGCTGAAGCTTGAGCATCTGTCCGAGCAAGATGCGATTGAGCTCTTCGCTGTCGTCGCCGGTGGAGAGTCTAATTGCCTGGGTCAGGAGCTGGTATCCGACGCGGTGCGGCTTTGTGCGTGGATGCCGCTGCAGATCATGGTGCATGCAGCAAGTGTCCGACGTCGACGCAGTCTGCCTGAACTCGTAACGGAGTTGGCCAAGCTGCCGACAAGTGACCGACTCGCTCGTCTTTTCGCCAGCCTCGACTTGTCCTACCAGGAACTCACCGAGGACGTCCAGCGGGCATGGCGTGTACTTGGCACGCATCCCGGCCCACATCTGACGGCCGGGACGGCCGCTGCCATGTTGGGCTGTGCTGTCGAGGAAGCAGTAAAGCTTCTCGACGAGCTCGTCGACGCCAACTTCGCCGAAAGGCACCGTGACCGGTTCGACCTTTACGGTGGCGGCCACGAGATCGCCAGCGAGCCCCGCTTTTACGCGTATGTAGCACACGATCTGCTGCGCGACTACGCAGTCCATCGGGCAGCACGGTCTATCGACGAAATGCTTGTGCACGTCAAGCGGCTGCTCGACCACTACTGGGAACGACTCACAGCAGATATCGATCACGCCTGGATCCAAGTGGAACGCGCCTGCATAGTGTTAGCCCTATGGCTCGTCAAGCCGAACGAGGACATTCGCGACTTCGCCATGCAGGCCGGTGGTCGCCTGCGGGAAGCCGGCTGGTATGTCGACGCCGAAGTGGTCGACTGGTATGCACTGCACCTGTCTAGGGAAGCGCGAGCACGGGACGGCGAAGCGTACGCGTTGTGGAGCTTGGCTCAGGCTGCCGTGACTCGCGGTGATCACGAACAGGCGGTGGAGCACCTGCACGCTGCCCTCACGATTAATCGGGAGATCGGCAACCGGCAAGGGGAGGCGGAGGTCCTGATGGACCTCGGCATGTCGGCGATCTTTCGAGGCCGTCATCAGGAGGGATTCGCCGCGCTGGAAGACGCGCTTGCGCTCAGCCGTGAACTTGGCGACCGCAACCTTGAGTTCAGCGTACTTTTGCAGCTGGCTCAGCAAAGGCTCGCGCTGAGCGCCATGACACGGACTGACCTGGACCGCGCTGCCAGGCAGGCCCGCGCTCTCCTCCGGCTCTGCCACAAGCTAGACGAGCGCAGGCGTGCATCGGCTCTCTTGTTCCTCGCCCAGGTTAAAGAGATTCAGCGCGCGACCAAGGCAGCGGCGGAGGCGTACCAATCTGCTCTGGAGATCTTTCTGGTCATTGGCCATCGTCACGGACAGGCCAACGCTCTTTTTGGAATCGGCTCGGTCATGCTGCAACGCGGTGATGAGGCGCAAGCAGCGGCCCGCTGGCGGAAGGCACTGGCGATCTATCGGGAAGTCAGTGATCGCCAAGGCGAGGCCAAGACATTGGCGCATATGGCTGAAGTGGCGATCTCGCGTGGTGCGCTCGACGAAGCGAAACAGCTGCTGCTTGATGCGCACACGACGTACCAACAGTCCGGAATCCCGCTGGGGCAGGCGGCAATCGCGAAGAGGCTGGCAGAGGTGGCCTCAGCATTGGGACAGCAGTCCCAGGCGCATGCCCACCTTCGAGAAAGCCTCAGCCTCCTCGAAACGATCAACTCGCCACACGCCGACAAGATCCGGCAACAGTTCAACGACCTAACAAGACCATCAGCAACGCAAGAATGACATGGAGCCCGCCGACTTCGAGTTTTGGACAAAGTCAGATGGCCGAACCGCGAGCGAGGACAAGCGGACAATTTCGCGCGAGCGGCGCTTCGCCCGTGATCGCGAGGTGACGGGTCCGCCGGTCGATGGCTTCGAGATCAGCTACGTGGCCGGTGATCGGCACCACTGCCGCCCGCGCCGAAACACGGACGCTTCGCCGGTCAAAATTCCTCATACAAATCGGCCGCCTCAACACGAGAAAGATCAATTGGCGGTACCCTTGCGAAATGCGTCTCCTTCGGTACTCCATCAACGTCACATTGGACGGGTGCTGCGATCATCGTGCCATCCCCGCGGACGAAGACTTGCATCGTCACGCGGTCGAGAACCTCAACCAGGCCGATGCCCTTCTCTTTGGCCGGGTGACTTACGAAATGATGGAATCGGCGTGGCGGCCGGCGGCGCCGGCGGGAGCCAGACCTGATTGGATGGAACCCTTCGCCCAAACGATCAACGCGGCAAAGAAGTACGTCGTGTCGAGCACCCTGGAGCGGGTCGATTGGAACGCGGAGCTCGTGCGCGGGGATCTGGGCAAGGCCGTTCAGCAGCTCAAGCGGGAGTCGGGCAAGGGCCTGTTCACGGGAGGCGTGAAGCTCCCGCTGGCGTTGGCGGAGCTGGGATTGATCGATGAGTACGAGTTCGTGGTGCATCCCAGGCTGGCGGGCCACGGGCCAACGTTGTTCGCGGGGCTATCGAAGCACATCGACTTGAAGCTCTTGAGCCGGCTGGAGTTCGGCTCGGGGGCGGTGGCGATGCGGTATGAGCCGAGACGGTAGCCACTCGCTCTTTACGGTCGCCAGACGTGACTTGGCCGTGTTGGCATGCAACTTATTCGAGTCAGAACCGATTCAAAGGACCTAGTCCTGTTCCAGCAAGTTCCGGAAC